>CALKNI010000184.1 GCA_938091115.1 uncultured Pirellulaceae bacterium
ATAATCTCCCAACGTGAAGTCGAAGCATTAAACTTAGCGGGGAATACCAAGACCCAATCATGGCTGCTAAGGTCGTCAGGAATTCGGATTCAGCAAGAAAAAAATCACCGACGGTCTTTTTTCGTCCATTGGTTTATCACATCACTCGATGTTTGCATTGCTTTGTTTATCATCGCATTTTTCAATACCGTTTTTCTTTATTATCTCGAATTAATTGCATCCGTTGGTTAATTCCTGCAGGATAGAAACATGGTTAAAAACCCAAAGACAAAAAATAAAAAAATTGTAGAACTTCAAGCGAAACGCTCCGGCATTTTGACCGTCGAGTTGTTGGTTGCTGCTGTTACGCTGCTGAGCGTTATTACTTTTTTTACAACCTGCAGCTTCCAAATACGCCTCGTCTGGAAAGATATTCGTCACCAGCGAATTGCCATGGAAGAACTGAATAACCAACTCGAATCGATCACGCAGTTAAGCGAAGGCGAAACTTCAACGGCTCTGGAAAACCTTACGCCTTCAACCATCTGTAAAAACTCCCTCCAGAATCCAAAACTGACAGGCACATTAAAAAAAGACCTGTTGGGAACTCGACTGACTCTCCAATTAAATTGGGACAAACGCCACCCGGGAAAACCACTGGAAATATCTGGTTGGATTCGAAACACTCCCCCAAAAGTTAATCCTCAGTCGCAGTCCAGCATTACCTTTCCAATCTCGATTCAGCGTAACCAACAATCGGCAGTTATGCCGCCAGAAAATCTCAAATCTGCCAGTTTTGGAAAGGCGGGTCGTTAATGCCAATTCGCATGAATCGCCGCGGCTTTTCTTTGATCCAACTCACGCTATTAATGCCGGCGCTGATGGTCATGTTCCTAGTAACAGTGGCTTGGCTCCACCAAACGATGAATTTTTCATCGAACGTGAAAAAGCAGCAAGTGCAACATCTAAGCTTAACGAGGCTTGCCTCCCAGTTCCGCCAAGACGTCCGAAGGTGCCAATCCATTTCCGTGGACAATGACCAGCAAATCTGCCTTCAAAACCAAGATCTTTCAGAGATCACATACACCATCAATGAGCAGGCCGTCAGTTTTTTGAAAAAATCTTCCGATGGCCGACGAACTCGGCAGGAACAGTTCGATCTAGAATCGGGCGCGATCCCCAGATTTGATGACACCGAATTGCCTGATTGGATTTCGCTCATCGTCAGCCGTTCCCCTGCTAATAGCCGGCAGCAGGGTCAACAGAAATCGCATTCTAACGAGACGGCAATTACCGAACTCCACGTTCGTTCGAAACTCAATCGCTGGGGAGCCAACTTTTCGCTGGACAGGGAGTTGCTTCAAGGAGAACAACGATGAAACGAGGAATCAAAAATTCTCGAAACGGAACTGTCCTAATTACAGTGCTCGTCTGCATGGGATTTACTACATCTATATTACTTGGATGTGTCCACATGAGCCTTACCACGCGGCGGGGGCTTCGCCAACACCAGCAAATGAGCCAGACGCACTGGCTACTTGAAGCGGGTATTCAACGCGGACTTCAGAATCTCAAATCGAACAAATCCTACGAGGGAGAACGAATCACTCTTTCCCAGCCTCTGTCAAACTTAGATAGCGCAGTAGTTGAAATCAAAGTACTACCAGCGACGGAAATTGAAAAAGCAAAACGGATAACAGTTGTAGCAACGATTCAAAAAAACAAATCAATACCTGAAAGCGCAACGATGCGCTCAATCACACTCCAAGTTTCTCAGTGAATCACTAAATAGATATCCCACACAACCAGCTATCGCAAATACTGCTCGGCCAATCAGGCCGGGATTGATCAAAAGGAATTAATATGTCTTGTTTATCGCAACCGCACTCAAGAGTTAGCCACCGCACTGCCTTCACGCTTGTTGAGCTTCTTGTTGTCGTCGCCATTATTGGAATCCTGATCAGCATGTTGTTACCTGCTGTCCAGCAAGTTCGGGAAGCTGCCCGTCGTGTTAGCTGCGTAAACAATATGGCACAACTCGGAATCGCGTTGCATAACTATGAATTCGGCCACGAACACCTCCCTCCTGGAGTTATCAATCCAACGGGTCCCATTCTCTCTCAGCCGATTGGACAGCATGTTAGCTTTCTTGTTGAGCTGCTGCCGTATATCGAGCAGTCTGGAATAGCGAATCGTTTTGACAAATCTCTAGGAACCTATGCTCCTGCCAATGCCCCTGCCCGCGAACAAATAATCTCACTCTACGAATGCCCATCAGATTATTTCATGGCTTACGATGGAACAGCGGGATTAACTAATTACGCTGGTTGCCACCACAGTACCGAAGCCCCCATCGACATTGATAACAACGGCTTACTATTCTTGAACAGCGAGATCAGCTTCGGCGACATTCACGATGGAAGCAGTAACACAATTCTAATTGGTGAACTCGTGGCAGACGAATCAAATAGCCTCGGCTGGGCTTCAGGTACTAGGGCATCGCTCCGAAACACAAGTCCTATTGTTGGCCTAGCACCAGGAGCAGTAGTTAAACCAATACCTACGACAAACCTTAAAGAAGTTGGAGGATTTGGCAGCCGGCACTTCTCCATTACGAACTTTTGCTTCGCCGATGGACGCGTCTCCTCCATCTCTGATAGCATCGACACTATTGTCTATCAGAATTTGGGAGACCGGTCGGATGGAGCAATGATGGGTGAGAGCTATTAGATGCAAGACTGCGGATTAGAGCTTACCGAAACTCACCTCTAAGCTTGCTCGATCGTTTCCGCAGACTGGAAGTTTAACGAGTCAAGAATGTCCTGCGTCATTAAAATCACTGGTTTCTGCCGTTAGCCTTCGCTCGATAGAGACACTTATCAGCCATCTCAAACAGCTCGACCACCGATTGAGCATTCGCGAATTCAGTAGAAACAACTCCAACCGAAATCGTCAATCGAATCACCTTGCCATCTGTTTACAATGGATTGTTCTCGACCAGTTCACGCAACCGTTTAGAGACTGATAACGACATTTCTTGATTGCAATCACAAGGTTCACCGCCGGATAACCCAATCGCCGCCTTGGGATTCATGAACGATCCAGTGCCCACGTACACATTTGCCCCGTCTATTCCTTCGCAAATGCGTTGAGAAAAATAAAAAAGACCAACAGCGCAGTCATCGTATCTAAAGCCAATCTAAATACGAGTTTGTCAGTTAGACGCGATCATCTCTGAGTTTCGCGTTGAACGTGCGCGGTAACCCAACAAGTAAAAGACCGACAGGATCAGCAACTCTGCCCAGAACACCACATTGAAAAATACGAACCACTGGTATGCCTCAACGGGCACTAAAACGAAGCTAAAGCTACTTAGGAAAAACAGAGGAACGATCAGTGAGCCAAGTACGCTAATCCCCAATATCGTTAGGAGTAGCAGGACGATTCGCCAACGATATTTATTTGAAAACACTACACTCAGCGTGATCAGGCTGATCAACGAAACACTCACACCCAAGATTAGAAATACTTCCATCGTATCAACCACCTCCGACACTTTCATATTTCTCATTGGAATACTTGAATTTGTGAGCGCAACCTCAACGACAATCTGCGTGAACACAACCAGCAACGCAGCGTAAAACATCAATACGAAGAGATCCCTAATTTTAAAATGAGGAGCCAGTTTTCGACTTGAATTCAGGCAGGTGGGTGCAATCGAAAACTTGTAGAGCATTCGAATCATCACCAGTGGCAACTGGACTAAAACAAAAACAAAAAACACTCCTGCGAACACGACAGCCACATCCACATAATTAAAATTCGCTCGGCCTCCACTCAATGCCAAAATCCAGTTATTGACTAACAAAACAACCGAGGTGATTGCCAACGGCAAACGCAAAACACCTTTCTGCCCTCCAAGGCTGCACCAAATTGCGAGCAGGCAAACTTGGGCCGCCAGAATCCCGGAGACAATACCAAACACAACGGCTTCGACGGTAAAAACAACCGAACCCACGTCAGCAAAAGCCCAAACTCCAATAAAATCAAACAGGTGAGCGGCCAAAGACAACATCAAAATCAACAGGGTTGCAACAAGAGACACTTCGGTCGTCAGCTGACCGCTTTTCAAGAATTCGACATGACGCTTTCTTAATTGTGAGTTCATACACGCGAAACCATTTTCCAACGAGTCAACCGGAATTGCAGATGAGAAACCAAAGGATGCTACCAAAATTTAACCGAGACTTTGAAGTAATTCCGGGTCATTAACTTTTCCATCTTCATTTGCATCTAAAAAACTTCCAAGCAGCCGCACGGCCTGAAAGACAACTTCTTTACCCAGACGCGTTTCTGAATCGCTCTCGCGGGGTCGCTCGTCAGTCCCGAAGATATAAAAATTTCCGATTCAGTATACATACTTAAATATTGCTGGAATGCACGATTCCAGTTTTGGATTTCCTGCGTGATCCAGTGACGTTGCAGATTGTTCCACAGACTCTTCGCATTTTTTCAGAGACTTTTGGTCTTTTACCGAATCGTATATTTTCTGGCTTACAACCATCCCGACAAGCAGCAGCGAGACATGCACAACAACTCGCATTTCCATCATTCACCGATTCAAAATTAATGCACGCGAAAACCGCACAAACAAAGCTCAAAAAATCTTGAAACTCTATTGGATTGCCACCAACTTCTCAGTCGTGCGCACGAAAATCACGCCATTGGATATCGCCGGAGTTGCAAAGCAAGGTTGCCCCATTCTATTTTCGGCCAGCAGTTTAAACTCCGGACCTACCTCTAAAACATAAACTGTTCCATTCTCCGATGCACAATAAACTCGATCATCAGCAACAACCAATGATGAAATAATCCCAGCGTTTGCGCCGAGCCTTTTCTCATAAAGCCGCTCGCCGGTGACTGCGTGAAAACACCGAACCACGCCATTGGAATTTCCCAAAATCAGGTAGTCGCCACAAACAACAGGCGTGGACATATAGCAACCTCCGCGTGGCGTGCTCCAGACCATTCCTTCATTGCTTGACTTGTCCTCCGCTGGTGAAATATCGCCAGTTGCATCAGGGCGGACAACATATATTGGTGACAATCCGCCATGGGCACTTGTCAGATAAATCCATCCATTCGCCTCAAACGGCGTTGGGACTGGATTGTCTCCTCCGCCACGAATTCGCCAAAATTCCTGACCCGTTTTCAAGTCATATGAGACCACCCAGGGCCAACCATTGACAACAATTTGAGTTCTTTCTGGCTCCGAGTGTATGAAAGGCGTACTCCAATTCCGCTCGCAGATATTTTCTCGCGAAACTCGCCAGACTTCTTTTCCGTCTTTGAGATTTAACAACACCAAAAATGGCTTAGCTGGATCATCACAAACGAGCGCTACCCGGTCAGAATAAACCGCGGGAGAACTGGCATACCCCCATCCAATACCGTACTTACTAATATTGATCACACCGAGATCGCGACTCCACCGCAAGCCCCCCTCGAAATCGTAACAGTAGATTCCTTCAGAACCGAAGAAGGCAACCACGCAATCTCCACTGACTACTACGCTGGTATTTGCGTGCGTTGCTTTCGCATGCCGCGTAGCCCGCGGAATACCCCGATGCGCCGTTCGCCGCCAAATTTCTTTTCCGGTATGTTTGTCGTAACAAATTAACAGCCACGACTGTTCGCCATTGTCCTCCGCTGCCTCTGGACGACCACCAGGCCCGACTTTTAGGGGAGCCTTCCCGTCACTTGCAACGGCCGTTACCAAAAATATCCGATCGCCACTGATTACTGGACTCGAATGCCCTAAACCTGGCACATCAACCTGCCAAAGTACCCCTTCGATTTCCCCATCCCGAGCATCCGCGTTCCAACTTACTGGAGCCGAACCGACGGCAACTCCATTCCCCTGAGGGCCACGAAAGGTCGGCCAATCTATTTCACCCTGCAACAAGCCTCCCGCAAACAAGCTAACTAGAACGCAAATTAAATTAAAAGTAACCATCTGAATTCCTAAGACAAGATTATTGAAGACCATCACGGTGAGCTTCATCTTTCGATAGAACAGAACATCATAAACCATCCAATGGTAAAACCAAATGCTCGAACACTCTCCTACCATTAGCGGAGTGAGTTCAGATGTCACCTACAGCGCCGACACCAACTGCTCAGCCCAACACACTGGTTTCAAGCAGCAGACAAGCAACAACATTCGCGGACTTTGTTAGTTAGATGCGTGCTAACAATGAGTAAAAAAAATGGTTATCATCTAGTCCTTAATTATTTTTTCACAATGATCTCTAAGGAAAAACAGAAATGAGTTTCCGAATATTTGCGTTACTTGGCCTTTTCATTGTAACCATCGGATTGTCAATCGGTGGTTTAAAAATGCATTCATCTCCCGTCGCAGCCCAAACATCTGAACGGGATTTGATGTTTGAGGGCATGGGTAACCACACTAGGAAAATCTCAACGAAATCAGAGGCTACTCAAGCCTACTTTGATCAGGCTTTAACTTGGGCTTTTGCCTTCAACCACGACGAAGCGATTCGGTCACTTATGCATGCAGCGAGGCAAGATCCTGAATGCCCTATGACTTGGTGGGGGATCGCCTACTGCGAAGGCCCCAATTACAACAGCCCTATCACCCCCGAGCGATCGAAAGCTGCTTTTTACGCCATCGAAAACGCAAAGAGCCGGATAAAAAACGCCTCGGATGTTGAGCGCGCACTAATTGAAGCGTTGGCCAAGCGATACACGTTCCCCGCTGCCGCCAACCGCCAACCGCTAGATCAAGCCTATGCCGCTGCGATGAGCAAAGTATGGAAGGCCTTCCCCCAAGACGCCGACGTTGGAACCCTCTATGCGGAATCATTGATGATGCTACGTCCGTGGGAACTTTATACGACTGACGGGGAACCCGTTGAGAATACAGATAAAATTGTTTCGACGCTTGAATCAGTTCTCAAGCTGCAACCTGACCACCCAGGTGCGAACCATCTATACGTTCACGCAATGGAACCAAGTCGAACTCCTGAAAGAGCTTTAAAAGCGGCTCATGCACTCGACAACTTGATTCCTGCCAGTGGACACCTATTACACATGCCGTCTCATATCTACGTTCGAACAGGGCTGTGGAATGAAGCCATCGAACAAAATGTAAAAGCGCTCGATGCCGATCAAAAATATTTAAAACTATCTCCTGAGCAAGGGATGCAATACATTTACATGATTCACAATTCGCACATGCTGGCTTATGCTGCGATGATGAGTGGTCGGGAAAAAGAGGCAATGTCTGCCGCACGTCATATGTGGGAACAAACACCGGACTCTGTCATCGCCAAAATTGGCCCCGTTTTCGATCGCTGGATGTGCTCGGTTTACGACGTTCAGAAGCGTTTCGGTCGATGGGACGAAATCATTGCTGAACCGGCTCCCCCTGCGACCCTTCCAGTGACAACAGCTATCTGGCGAGCTCACCGAGCTGTTGCATTTGCGGCAAAAAAAGATTTCGCTAATGCAGAAATCGAGTACACTGCATTTCGAAACGCCCGGTCAGCGATCCCAATGGCTGTCTTAGAAATGGGCGGGATGGACGATCGCTTCCTACAGGTCAGTGACCTTTTCATTCGCGGTGAAATCGCACTTCAAAAAGAAAAGTGGGATCTCGCCACTGAACTCCTGACCGACGCAGCGACAATTGAATCAACGCTGGCCTATGGTGAACCACCTCAATGGCTACAACCAATCCGCCACACTCTTGGGGCGGTCTATCTTGCTACTAATCAACACGCAAAAGCAGAACAATGTTACCGTGAAGATCTGGAAAAATGGCCTAATAATGGCTGGTCTCTGCTCGGCCTTTCAAAAGCTCTGAAGGGTCTTGGAAAAACCAAAGCTGCTGATCGAGCTTTCGCTAATTACGAAAAACACTGGTCAAAAGCCGACAAACCCATCTCGACAAGCTGTCAATGTCTGGAACTGGAATGATAAGCTGCGTACTGCTCAAACGCAGACTGTAATGTCATGTGAATTTGAATTAATGCAATTGAATCAGCAGACTCATTTTTACGAGCCTAAAGCCACGCACATTGATTGACAATAAACGATAAGAAAGACGACGTTTATCCGGCATTAAAAAGCCCTGATTGTCAGAATGAATGGGATAGAAAAACCGATCATCAAACAAACAGAAATCAGCGTCATTACCGCAGATCGCCAACCAAACTTGCGGGAAACAAGAAAACCAAACGCCAACGGCATCAGTGGGTACAGCAACAGGTTTAGCAAACCCCATTTGGTACTAAAGCGAAAACCAGCAATGCTGGCCCAAATCCAGGCGATGAAATTAAAGAAGCCCACAACCGCGATCCCGAGCCCCCAACCGATCAACCTAAGTATCAGTTTGCTGTCAACCAATTCTTTGAAGTCATTCGTCTTGCCTTTCGATTTCCCTGAAAGTTGATCTCGTATCGATTCATGCCGCTTACGAACGAACGACTTCAATGGATACCCACGTTCATGAAAGCCACCATCGGAAATCGCTGCATCCATTCTTACCCTTTCCCCCTCAGCAAGCTTCGGCCCGACAAAAGCTGCCATTTCATCTACCTGATCGAGCCATTTCTGTTTCTCGAAAACCGTATCTAAAAGCTGCTCCACTCTTTTTAAATAAGCTTGTCTGATCTCAGGAATCTCCAACATCCGTTCGATCAGACGATTTTTACCAAAACCGATCTGCGGTTGATTAATACTATGTTGCAATCTGGATTCAGGCGTTCCAATGATATCAAGTGCACCGAACGAGTGATCCAAGTCCCAAGGAATAAACAATATCTTATTCGTCTCCGGACTGAGATAAGCATAATAGTTCTGACTACCCCCAAGAAAACTATCGAGATTAGACAGGATGGCATTCACAGCTAGAAATGACAAGAAGTTATCTAAATCCAAGTACTCTTTAACCAGAGAGTTGAATTCTTCTCGATCACCCTTGTGAACTAACTTGGCGAATTCGATGATTCGCCGCTGCTGCGCAGGACTCGATTTAGTCTTGGGATTATAAAACGGTTCGTAAGCATCCCACGACTCACCCAAATAAGGAAACGCGGTAAAGGCACTCGGCTTCACCAGCAACCCATTGGATTCCCCAAAAGAACGCTTGAGAAATTTTTCATCAACTTGCTCAACCACCAAATACAGGCCTCGCTGATCGACACTTCCATTAATATCTGTCGCTACCGTAGCCCACCCCGTCAGCGGGCAAGAAACGCCAACCTCCCGAAACAGTTGATAAGAAATCGCCTCGCGAAGCATCGAAGGGTCGGTGGCACAATTCTGCAAATTGACTTTAGTTAAACCCTGGAAATTTAAGCCATCCTGATACTCGTTAAAATCAATCTTAAAAGAGTACTTACCAAATTCTCGACCAACTAAAAAACTTCCATTGCCTTTGTAGCGCACACCAACGTTGGCAATTTGTTCGCTATCGATTTCTACATCAGCCTTTCCGTATTGATGATTCAAACCAAGATAGCCCCCCAATCCAGGCCGACTGTCAGCATCCGCTCGAAATTCTTTTCCCTGACTGGCATCTGAAATAACTTCGCCAAATGCACGACCAACATCCCAATCGATATCTTTCGATGGTTGCAATTTACTCCACTCTTCTTCGGTAAATCTAAAAGTGATTTCGGATGCGCGATCAGATCGAAAAAGAGGGTTAGGCTCCTCAATTAATTGGGCGTTGACACTGGAGGCTGCAGATCCCGACAACAGAATCAGACAGGCCCCAAAAAGCAAGAAAAGAAAATTCATAAATGACCAACTAAACTCGACTCAGATTGCGTTAAGATTGTTCACTCGCGCACGGCCAAGGTCAACTCCTCCACTGTATCAATCTGTAATCGAAAACACAGACAAAAACCAAGCCTCTCTGCAAATGAATACGTAAATACGATCACCTCGTTAGGGCTATTCCTTATTCTTTGATTTTTCGTCACGAGCCAGATTTTCCGAAATCCACTTCACCAGTGTCCCACTTCCCCGACCAAAACCACCGGGAAGCGGACGTAGATCTCTGGTCTGTAATTTGGGCGGAGCCCCCCAGTGTTTTGGGTAAGGCTTGCCGTTAGGTGAATTGAAAATGGGAAGGTCCACTTCTCCAAGATTCTTTTCTGTGGCTTTATTAATTTGCAGTGTTACCTGAAAGTGCTTTATCGCAGGCTTGTCTTCAAAGGTCCGCAAGTAACCGAGCTTTATCTCTGACTCTCCCTCTTGAGTTGTCATAAAACTCGCTGTCGAAACTCCGCCACTGCCAACGCCCTCTCCGGAAGCCTTATATTTAACATCTCCCATCAATCGAATCGACTTTGACTTACTCTGATCCACCCACGTGTATCCGGTCGTCGGATTGCTTTCGAGCTGAATTTGAACTTTTTGCCCCAGCGTTACTTTGATTGTTTTGCCGTTGTCTTCGCTGGTCAAACGCACTGCTTTCAATCGCTTCGTCTCGCCAGCATCTTCGGGTCTAGGCAGTCTTATACTGGTAATCGACAATCCATTTTTTGGAGCATCATCGGCAATGCGTGTATCGACAATGAAACACTCGAGCAAAAGGCCGCGGTTGTCTATTTTTACAAATCGACGTTCGGTCGACTGCAGTTTTTTGGAAGCGACTTTAATTGAGGATTCATATAGTTGGTCCAGCGTCTTGACAGTTGCTCCATCGCGATGTGTCCCAAGCTGATCACCCTCCTCTTTCCATTTATCAAAAGGTGATTCACCAGTGGGGTTGTCTACCATAGCGATCGGACGAAAAGTTCTACGGACCACTTTTCCATCCTTCACAAAGATTCTCGTCTCATGCCCGTACTCAATAAAACTTGACCAACGAACTATGTAAGAATAACTGTCACCAACATCCGCTTTAGCTTTCTCCCACTTTGCCAAACTATCTTTGACTTTTTCGAGATCACTCGAATCGTAAAAACCTGCACTGGCGCTCAATGTAAAAAACACCAACGAAGCACAAAAAACAATCACCCGAAGACCCATAATATTCTCACGAAGAGGTTTAAACTTGAGAGGTAACTGATAGACACTTCATAGGATAACAGAGTTCCAAAAATTCACGAAGGATATGATAATAAATCAATGCGATGAAACTGGTCGATCAATAAAACCCAACCAACTATCGTAAATTTTGGTAACTTATCTAGTGACCTTAGCTGTAAAACCATTGATTTTCACTGTGAGCCAAACATGTCCAAGCCTATCACCAATCAGTCCTTCTTTTTCTACAGCTGGAGTTTAGTGCTCGCAGTATTGGCCTCTTCGACTAACCCTGCGGTTGCCCAAGATGCCGATGGACCATCCATCAAAGCTGTCGCGGACATTCGCTATCTACCTTCAAAAATCGCATTCGGTTCCTGCAGCAATCAAAATAAACCGCAACCAATTCTCGACACCATAGTCGTACAAAACCCAGATCTCTTCATCTACCTCGGTGATAACATTTATGGTGATACCGAAGACATGGAAGTCCTCGCTCAAAAATATAGAAAACTGGAAACTAAAAAAGAGTTTCAGAATCTGCGGGCGAACACTGCCGTGCTTTCTACTTGGGATGACCATGACTACGGCTGTAATGATGCAGGCAAGGAATACCCTTTCAAAAAGGCATCCAAAGAAATCTTCATGAATTTCTGGAATGTACCTCGGGACAGCCCGCGCAGAAAACACTCGGGAATTTACGGAGCTCACACATTCTCTGACGGCAAAAATACACTTCAGGTGATCCTACTCGATACGCGAACGTTCCGAGATCCGCTCAAACGAAATTCCGAAATCAACAATCGGAATGGCAAATTTAAGAATGACTACCAACCCGATACAACAAACAAAACACTCCTCGGCGACTTACAATGGAAGTGGCTTGAAAATCAGCTAAAACAGAAAGCTGACCTACGTGTCATCTGCTCATCCATCCAGTTCGGACACGAATACAATGGTTGGGAATCATGGACCAACTTGCCCAATGAGCAAAAGAAAATGGCCGAACTAATTCGCAAAACGAAAGCCAATGGAGTTGTTTTTGTTTCGGGAGATGTCCACTGGGGTGAAATATCAAAAAGAAGTTTTGACGATCTCTACCCAATTTACGACATTACCGCCAGCGGAATTACTGAAGACTGGCACAATGTTGAACCTAACCGGTATCGGGTCAAACAAGCCTTCCGTAAGAATCATTTCGGCATGATTGAGATCGATTGGAAAAAAGAGAAACCCAATGTAAACATGCTAATCCTCAACGTCGAAGGAAAGCCAGTCATTCGTCACGCTACGACACTTAACCAACTCCAATTCAGTACAAATCGGCCAACTCCGTAACAATGCATATCAACAGGCTGAATTTCGTCCACAAGCAACAATTCTGATTGGTAATTCTGTAATACTGCCTTCGAGAGCGTCTCGCTCAGAATCACATTCCTAAAAATTAAAGAGTTTCTAGCCAAGACATATCCTCCTTCGACGAAAAGCCAGGCAGACAACCATTTCCTTGATGACTATTTACAATCGGTTCGGGAAACAGAAACCAACATTGGTAATTTCAAGAGTTGGATTGGCAAACCCAAGCCTCAAGTTGACAAATAAAAACCAAAAAACATTACCGACATTATTGGCCGCACTCGACTTTTGATGAATCTATTCCCTTTGATCATTCAGACCGACTCGTCTAGAGACGTTAGCCTAATGATTCAAGATCACTTCGCTGTCCCAAAGATTAAAGGAGTTACTGGGAACCACCACAATCTTTCCCATCATGGCCAGGACAGATCAAAAATCAAACACTGCCATCCTGCATAGCTTTGGAAACCTGCCCCAGCAGATGAAATCGAGAACTGGAACAGGATCATCCCTTTTAAAAAATACATCTGTGCTGTTTGGTAGTAATCTTGGCAATGCCAACGCACTTCAGGCCAGTAACCTTCCGATCTTTCTAGCAGGTGGCAAATTCAAAGACGGTCAGTCCACTGCCAACTCCAAGGTACTCCATTGTCCAATTTATTTGTTTCGATGCTCAATCAGAACCGGATTGAAATTGATCACTTTTGACAAATCACTGGAACGCTACGCTGGTAAATAAAGGACGCCCCACAGGTATCTAACTATTCAATTAAAAAGCCCTGCTCTTTTAGCAAGAAGAGTAGGGCTGTTAGTTTGGCACAAGCTATTTTAGCTCTATTAATCTTCAATCGAAACGACTTCGGCTCCCGCGCGAGTCGCAAGTTGCTGAAAGACAACTTCGTTAATCGACTGAGTTACGAAGTGAGTGGAACCATCACCCAAAGTTACATTAATTCCCTGAGGATGATAACTCCGAAAATCTTCAAAGTGCCCACCGGGGTCGTTAGGCGCGTGATCCGCTGCTCCAACGATTCGCGCAAACGGTTCATCCACTTCAGGTACCATACCGACCCAGGAAATTTTCCCGAGGAGATTTATCCGCTCGCCAACCATTAAAGTGTTGCTGGTGCCGTCCGTGATATCTCCCATTTTTATCAAGCTATTTCCGTAAAACAATCCATTCCCCCTCAACGGACTGTCCTCGATTTCAGAGCTTCCAAATACACCAGAGTAATTACTGCGTCCCACCATCAGTGCCTCGTGATCGTGATCGTCGGCTGCAACCGGAGGTTGGTCATGCAAATCATCATCATGATCGTCATCGTCATGATCATGTTCAATATGTTCGTCGAGATTTACTACTGGAAGATCGATTTCAGAAGGACATTGATACGCTGGAACCACAGTTTCAATTGTATGAATGTGAACACCATCATCGATAGCAACATTAAAATCTATCTGGTTGTAAAGATTATTCTGCTCCATAAACGGCAAGATATAAGCTGACCATCCCCAACCAGGTTCAGCATCTGCAATTAGCGGGTTCCCTGTTTTCCACCCGGGCGGAAGCGTTTGGAACGCGCTCTCATAATTCATGATTGCCAAACCCTGCTGACGGCTATTGTTGGCACAGGAAATTCGTCTGGCAGCCTCGCGCACTTGCTGTACCGCTGGTAGCAGCATCCCAATTAAAATTCCAATAATTGCAATGACAACCAGTAACTCAACAAGCGTAAATCCACTTTTCTTATTTTTATAATTCATAACGCACCAAAGAGATAAATGAGAAAAATCCAATCAAAAAATTAATTCTGATTACCCTAAAATAAATTTAGGAGTCTCGTCACGGAAGATTTCTGATCATCGTTTTGGGCTCGACAACGATGCCCACGCAATTAGATTGCGTCGAACAACTTTGGCTGAAGAACGAAAAACGATTAGCAGAATCTGAATAGCATCGGGGGTGCGCGACCCGATTGCCTGAAATGGACTTCCCTAACAAAGACCGGAGTGACAGAGAGCCTCTCAAACACACTAAAATCTTCAAGTGATTGCGATTCAACTGTCGGGATATCGACCTCGAATTGAGCCAGCAATCGACACAAAAGACAATCGTGAACCAGCGCGTCGCCATCAACAAGTTGTTCGCTAGGCACCACCGGAATGGCAGGGTGTTCATGCGAAACTGAACAACAATGCGTTGTCTCGGCATCACCTGCGGATGAGTGATCATCGCAACGGTGTGAATGACTAGACATCAAGAAGCCGCTCAACGTGATCGATGTCACGATGAGGAGTTTAGTCATGTTGGTTGCAAATGAAATCACAGCAATCTTGTTGAATGTTTGGAACGCGCAGGGAATACTCTCAATACTAAGCGTGGCCCCCCTCTCAGTTCAAGACAAAGAACCTTAATTTCTCGAAATCTCCTGCAGATCACCTCAAATTACGCCAATTGTCCCTCTTAGAGACGAAATTAAGCAGAATAATCGTTAGCTCATTCAAATCGTTCAATGCTAGCCAATACCTGAGAGAGATGAACAAATAAGGTGACTACTTAAGCTTAACAAGAACGATTTGCCCTCTGACTTCAATTATTTTTCTTCTCGCCATCAAACAGTTTAAGCGTCTCCTTTAAATCAGCCCTGTCCAAACCGGCGATGGTCAAGTTCGGATCATGCGTCAATTCCAAGTCCTTGTAAGTAACTCGCTGGGCAGGGCCACCATGGATTTGCAACGCAAGCAACCCCGTCAATTCGCCATCAGGGTCTTCCAAAGCAACGGTGATTCTACCATTGACCGCCAGCCAAATTCGATGATCCACTGCAAGGATTTCGTAATCATTCCATCCTTCCCGGTGAACATGTTTCTCACTGGAATCCTCATTTCGTACCAAGATGCCCCGACCGTGCTCGTGGTATAACGACCCCCACCATCCTTTTCCAACATCCGCCTGATATCCCACAGCTTGACCTGACGGCTTGAGCTCAGTTGAGCGGAATTGAATGCCAGCATTTGCGGAATACGGCACCTGTTTCACCTTGAGCTTAAGACGGAAATTTTTAACAGGAATCTTGGAATACAAAAATTGATTCCCTTTAATTTTGGCATTTCCACCTGTACCTACAATTGCCCCGTTTTCAACAGACCATAAATTCATGTCTTTGGCATACCATCCTTTTAGGTCTGTCTGGTTAAAAAAGCCCTGATCTTTTTCAGGCTTCAGCTCTGCAGGCCGAATCGAATTCTGGGCGTCAGTGATTCCTATTGGAATAAAACCAATTAGTAAGATTCTCGACAGAATAGCGAACCTTTTCTGCAGATAAAAATATCGAGTGACGGAACTGGCAAATTGAATCATAGTCTTCTCCGGCAACAAATAATGCCTCATGACAAACACGAAACATTAGAACGTTCTCCGGAAAAAACCGCAAACCTCGGATGCCGAACAGATTCCCGATAAGCTTACCCGGAAATTCTGCGTTAAATTCTCCTTCCCATCGCAACTGCTGTGCGACATTACTCAGGGCTTCCCCTCCGCCCACGCGTGGTCGCATGATACTTCCCGACTGGGGAAAGTCGTTGACTAATTAGTCCAACGGCGCAAATTAATAAAGAAGAACGTCTCATTGATACAGACAAAAGTGTAATCAATGCACTACCCGCCGTTATCACCAACTGCTACCTACGAATTCATTCTTTAACTTGCAAAAAAAAATAGATTTTGCACCGAAGCAAGTATCAGTGCAAAATCTATTTTATAAACGTCCGAATTACCGTTGGGGATAAATCAGGCAAAGCCTGAGTACCCTTATAAAAGTCTACTTCACTCCAAGAAAGGCAGTCTTAGTAGGCTTGGCCATGTTTAAGTCGAAACGATCCAAATTCATTACCTTATTCCAAACTGCGGCAAAATCTTGGATGAACTTTGCATTGCCGTCTTCACAGGCGTACACTTCGGCAATCGCTCTTAATTGCGAATTCGATCCGACCACAAGGTCGACTCCTGTCCCAGTCCACTTGAGTTTACCCGTCTTACGATCCCGCCCCTCATACACGCCTGGTTGAACGGAAGATTTCTTCCAGTCCGTTTCCATATCCAGAAGGTTAACGAAAAAATCGTTAGAGAGTGTCTCGGGCCGAGTAGTAAAAACTCCCAGTGGAGAATTGTCGAAGTTTGCATTGAGCACCCGCATACCACCAAGAAGTACGGTCATTTCGGGAGCGGTGAGCGTCAACATATGTGCTCGATCGACTAACATCACTTCCGGCAGACGAGAGTGTCCCTTCCGAAAGTAATTGGTGAATCCATCGGCAGTTGGCTCTAACGCTGCGAACGAATTAACATCCGTCATTGCTTGAGATGCATCGGTACGCCCGGCAGTGAATGGCACAGATATTTCATGCCCCGCATTCTTTGCCGCAGCTTCCACCCCTACACAACCTCCCAGAACAATTAGGTCGGCAAGTGAGACTTGAACACCGTCCTTTCGGGACTGATTAAAATCACTTTGGATCTTTTTCAGTACGTTTAAAACGTTTTCAAGCTTGTCTGGCTGATTTACAGCCCAGTCTTTTTGAGGCGATAAACGGAGCCTTGCCCCGTTCGCCCCACCACGCTTGTCTGTTCCGCGGAACGTGGAGGCAGAAGCCCAGGCCGTCGATGTCAATTGAGAAATCGACAACCCTGAACCAAGCAACTGCTTCTTAAGCTGCGAGATCTCTTTTTCTCCAACTTGCGAATAGGTGGCCGCTGGAACAGGGTCTTGCCATAGCTGTGCCGGCGGCACAAGAGGACCAAGGCAACGGGAATAAGGCCCCATATCGCGATGCGTCAACTTGTACCATGCCTTTGCAAAAGCAGCTGCAAACTGATCCGGATTGTCATGAAAACGCTTGGAAATTGGCCCGTAGTTGGGATCCATTTTAAGGGCAAGATCCGTGGTGAACATAATCGGAGCGTGAGACTTATTCGCATCGTGTGCATCGGGAACGGTTCCCTCAGCGGCTGCGTCTTCTGGCGTCCATTGCCAACCGCCACCGGGACTCTTCGTTAATTCCCAATCATAACCAAACAGATTCTCAAAGTAACCGTTTGACCATTCAACAGGTGTCGTCGTCCAGGCTCCCTCCAGCCCACTAGTGATTGTATCATCACCTTTGCCGGTGCCAAAATTGTTCTTCCAACCAAGGCCTTGCTGTGCCAGTGGAGCCGCTTCTGGTTCGGGACCGACATGCTTACTCGGATCCGCAGCTCCATGAGCTTTCCCAAAGGTATGGCCACCGGCAATCAATGCGACTGTTTCTTCGTCATTCATCGCCATTCTTCGGAATGTTTCACGAATGTCCCGGGCTGAGGCAAGCGGATCCGGCTTTCCATTGGGGCCTTGGGGATTGACATAAATCAAACCCATTTGCACAGCAGCCAGCGGATTCTCGAGCTCCCGATCACCCGAGTAGCGTTCATCTGCCAACCACTCACTTTCAGGACCCCAATAAATATCAGCTTCCGGTTCCCAAACATCAACGCGTCCACCCGCGAATCCAAATGTCTCAAATCCCATCGACTCAAGTGCACAGTTCCCAGTGAAGACCATTAAATCAGCCCACGAAATTCGCTTACCATATTTCTGCTTAATCGGCCAAAGTAAACGTCTGGCCTTATCTAGGTTCGTATTGTCGGGCCAACTGTTAAGTGGAGCAAACCGAAGGGTTCCCGAAGAAGCCCCGCCTCTACCATCGGTGATTCGATAGGTACCAGCACTATGCCAAGCCATTCGGATGAATAGCGGACCGTAATGACCGTAATCCGCTGGCCACCCATCTTGAGACGTTGTCATTACTTCGACGATGTCTTTTTTCAATTCCGCAAGATCAAGCTTTTTAAATTCCTCGGCATAATCAAAATCAGCTCCCATCGGATCGCTTGCCGGAGAATTTTGATGCAAAATACTCAAGTTCAATTGCTCAGGCCACCAGTCACGATTGGACATTGAATCAACCGCGGCGTTCCCTTGAGTCACCACTGCCGGACTGTTAGGACTGGGAGCAGATACAGGAATTGTCAAACCAGTAATTGGACATTTGCTGCCGGGCGGCATTTTGCTCGCATTAGCGTGAGCCGCATCGTAGCTTGGTTCACCAAAATCTTGTGCAAACAAACAAGGGTCAAAATTCAACAAACTTACTAACAGCAATGCTGCCACAATTCCGGTCGCTCTCATTCTATCGCCTCAATTTTCAATTTACGAAATGTCGTGATGTCATCCAGGGCTTATCACTTCGATTCACCAGAGTTCAACCGACTCTTATACGTGAAATTAACGCAGGAACAGCCAACGCTTAAGTTCACTTAGGGCGGTTATCATAGGCTTTCCAATTTCATTTTCAAAGTGCCTCAACAGCATGCAAAAACGTTCACTTCAAATCGGAGCACAACTTGGTCGGTCCGAAACTCCTCCTCTCTTTAACGCCCCTCGATTTTGGTTCAAACTACCGCCCCATCATTCCCCCAATTCAGCCAGTTGAAACCCCCGGCGTGCAGGCGGTTCGGGTTATAAGGCACCTAAGCTGGTTTAATAAGTTTTGCTTTTCTGCCTCTCGTAACGTAGGTTTCCGAAGCGTCCGGACGTGGGCTCTGATTTCCTCACTTTCCCGTTTTTATTTACATGAACTCCAATTTTCTCGCCGCATCTCAGCGGATAACCGCCGAAGTTTTTGTCCCCCGACAAGCGAACGGTACAGACCTAAAACACCCACAGCACCTGGGCTATGCTTGAAATCAGGGCTGCCCATGACGCACCAGAGATCCAGTTTGCAGCACGGCGGAATCTCGAATGGACCCTTACACAGCAATCCCAAGGATGGGCTGAAAACGGTGCCTTCCGTCCCGGTCTTCCACCGTTCACGACATGTTCCTTGGATAAAAAACTGGCGTCTCAAGATCAGCATTCAATCAATACAGCATTCATCGTCTTCAACAGGCTGACGTTGTTAACACAGTCTCTCCCGAAAATAACCAACTCGCTGAGCAACTCGGGCTTGGCAAATCACGTCGAATGATCCTCGATGGTGTTCCTGCACCGCCCGACTTACATTGTCTGCCACCGAAAAAAAATGGACAGTGCGATCCATGGGGTTAATTGAGTCCATAGCAATTCTTAAAGAACGAAATTGCCCATGATTGGATCGGACGTTCCCGGCGTGCGCGATGCCATCACCCATGGTAGCGACGGATACATCATTCCAAACAAAAATCCCGAGGCACTTGCGAATGCCGTCCAAAACTTTATCGCCGGAGAAATCGACTGGCTACGCTTGAGCCAAAATGCAAAGAACCGACACCACGAAAAATTTTCAGCCAAACGCATGGCGCAAAAATTCTCGGAGGTTTACCACAGCTTGGTCGCTCTTTAACGATTACAAACAAATTCGCATGTTGCAAACAATCCAAACAATCCACTAAAATTTTGTAAGCAGCTTAGCGACTGAAAACTGATTTTGACAACGGCTCACTGATGTCCGAAGAGACAAACAATCCCTACAGCCAACGTGGCAACCTCACGCCCTTGTTTAACAAGCAAGGCACCGCTGAGTTCACCCCAAATCCAACAGTCATTCCGTACCAACGGATTTACGTTTTGCTAATGCTCCTGCTGTACGCAACACTGCTGATTGGTGTTGTCGCTGCCGCTTTTTACTGGAAAACCATCTGCCAGGAACTCGAAATTGACCCGAACGAACTAACGATAACGCTTGTCTTTTATGGAGTACTATCGGCCGCACTGACTATCATTTTCCTCGTTGGTCTATTTTGGAACCGCGGGCCAGGCGGGTGGATTTACAATCTTATTCTTATCTGCTTGGGCTTGACTTCCTGCTGCACGTGGCCAGTGACGATTCCCCTGCTGATCTTCTGGATCAAACAAAAAAATGATATTCAATACGGTTAGAAAACAATACCGATCGGTGCGACCAAGTTACCCTGCCAGCGTCCAGATAGACGCTACTTAGACTTCAAACTTATTGATTCAACCTCTAACTTGAATTTACCTGGCTTTTTGTCTCCCAGAAGTATTCCGAGCCCAGCTACAGAAGTTGGATCAAGAGTTTGATTACGATAATTTCTTCCTCTCCATGTAGCAACAAATTCATCGACGGGAAACTCAACGTCAATCCACTGGCCGTCGACTGTTGCGAACGACTGTCGGTACGAATACCCGCCCATATTTCGCTGGGTGTAAACATTGAAATTGTACGTACGCCCGTCTCCCCGTACTCGAAGAACCACTGTATCCCCCGGTTGCATCGCGAGTCCCTCATTCCTCGCCCTTACCGAAGCAAATCCCCCGTTGTTTTCGAGAGACAGATTCCCATAAAACTCAAGATTTTTGTACTGATTAACTTTGACCTTGCCCGATGACCGACCTCCCATCACCCCGTCATTGACAGGCCGCCAAACTCGAACCGCATCCGGTTTGTCAAAGTCGAATAATACTCTATCACTCTCGCTATTCTCCGCGGGTGAAAGAACGACTACAAAAGAAAGCAAAAGATAAAAAAGGTAAGCCATTGGGATGCTCTTCGATTAAGGAGTTGCAATCAGTTTTTATGTTTGGGTGTACCTGCGGGTGAACCGTAAGCAAACTTCCGAAATAACTGAGGAATCAAAGACTAACCCACGAAAAGTCCTCGCGTAGCCTAAAACCTAAGCTCTTTTCATCGAACGGCGGAAATCTCTCTTCAAAAATAATATCTCAGCGCGCAAAAAAAACTCTTCGAACAAACGAAGAGCCTTTTTTTGCGCGATAAGATTGCTTACTTTCTAAACATCTTCTCCCGCATTTCATTAATCTTCTTCTTTGCGTCTTCCTTGGACATCTTGCCTGCTTCAACCGCTGCTTCGATCTCTTCTGCACCCGCCATGTAACGACGTTTGCGGGCTTCCATGTCGCCACCTTTCGCTCGTTCTGATTTGGCGGCTCCCTTCTCACGCTCCGGGAACATTTGCTTACGCATTCCAAGCAACTTCTTTTCAGCATCTTCTTTTGATATCTTGCCAGCTTCGACAGCCATTTCGATCTCCTCCGCGCCCTTCATATAGCGGCGTTTGAGAGCCTCCATGTCTTTATCGTAAAAGACTCCCTCCACTACTCGATCCGATTTAGCATCGCTCTTGCGGCGTGCAGGGAACATCTCCTTTCGCATCTCAATCAGCGTCTTTTCTGCTTCTTGTTTTGACATCTTGCCTGCTTCAACCGCCCTTTCGATCTCCTCGGCAGCCGCCATGTAACGACGCTTACGCACTTCCATGTCGCCACCCTCTGCTCGATCTGATTTAGCATCCCCTTTGTCACGATCGGGCGACATTTGCTTGCGCATCTCGGCAAGCCGATTTTTTCCTTCTACCTCGGAAATTTTGCCCGACTTAATCGCAGCTTCGATCCTCTTTGCACCAGCCACATAGCGACTCTCACGCTGATCCATGTTGTCGCCATCAACTCGATCAGATTTAGCATCCCCTATGTCCCGCGCCGGGAACATCTTTTTTCGCATCTCGGCAAGCCGTTTTTCCCCATCATCTTTTGATATTCTGCCTGACTCGATCGCCGCCTCAATCCTCTTCGCCCCGGCGGCATAAAGCTCCCGACTGGTGGCCTCATCACTTTGCTCCGACTTCGACTTTTTCATAGCCTCCATCATTGGAGCAACTTGCTCGCGGGACAGCTCACCCGCTTTAACAGCCTCGATCAGGCGACGCTGCACCGCTCCGTAGTCCTGAGCATAAACTAAGCCCACTGGGAAAATACAAACCGCCAAAACGATTGTGAGCATCCGCATCCCTTGGCTGATGCCTAATTGTTCGTTTGAAATAATCATTTTCAGTCTTTTCTCCAAAATTCCGCCGCTGTTAAATTCACTGGCGACGGTCGGCGGACGGTTCGTCGACTTTGCCAATATCTCTGCCATCTTCAATAAAGAGTTTGCGTAATCGAATTTGGCGATCCCTGCCAATCGTATGACCGTTTCATCACACGCGATTTCCTCAGTTGCCCGCAGTTGCTGTCTTGCCACCCACATCACCGGATTCCACCACAATACTGCCGCCGAAAACCACTCTAACCATCGCACGTAATGATCGAATCGCCTGATATGCACCATCTCGTGAGCCAAAACCATTCTTAATTCGGTGGGCTGCAATTGATCAATCGCCAATTGAGATAAAAAGATCTGCGGCTTGCCCCCCACCCACCATACGAATGGCGAAATATTTGCGGGTAGCACCGCAATGCAAGGCATTTTCTGTAGACCAAGTGTCGCGGCAACCTGATTGCCCAATTGCCGGATCCGGGGTTCGACGGATTTAGCTTGCCGATGAATTTGAATATGAAATCGAATGATTCGGAACAGTGAAACGATCAATAAGAGTGCCGTAACTCCTGCCCAAACAACCCCCATGGAAACGATCGCCTGAGACGAAATGATTCCCCCGTTGCCAACCAACCCCTGCTCCTCTGTATTCGCATTTTGGAGGTTCAATTCAGCAGCATCAGAAATAACCACATCGGCAAGCCCTCCCGCCTCGGCCGCAACGGAATGAGTCAAAGTTGCCCCCACGGTGTTGACCAAAGATTCCACTTCCACCAATGGAAGCGAAACCAATGGCGGGCTAAGCAATTTAAGAAGGACCATGACCCAAACAACGTTAGCAAGGGCATTTGCCCGGTATCGTCGCTGCAAAACCAAAGCCACAAACGCCAGTGCGAGCGCTACCAGCAAATTACTTAATGTCATCTGCAAAATATAATCAATCATTGCCTTGAGCCTCTTTTAGCAGTTTTCGAAGACGCCTAATTTCGACCTTGCCTAGCTTTTTCTCATCTAATAGATGGGTTAGTAACGGAGCGATCGAGCCACCAGTCAACTGCTGCGCAAGTGACTCCAACTGCAAGCCGCCGTAAGCTTCCCTTGTAATCGTGGCATTGAAAAGATAAACGCCTAAACTTCGGTCTCGCTCAACAAAACCTTTCTGCTCCAAACTTTGCAATAAACGCTGAACCGTTCCATGCTGCGATTTTTTAGAATCGTCATAGAGCTGTTCCAGAATTTGGCGGGCAGTAAGCCGTTCCGACTCCCAAATCAACTCCATCACTGAGAGCTCGGCATTGGTTAACTTATTTACACTCATCTAATTTCTTTCAATTTTCCGCCAATTTCGAACAGCTAAACCAACACAGGAACCGCATTAATACGCGGACGAACCGTAACGATACGTCAACAAGCCGTAATGATACGGCAACAATACGTAAACATCAACTGCCATTTCAATAAAAAAGCCCGCCAAGCAAATATTGGCGGGCTTGAATCAATTGAAAACAGCTCTTTGATCACTCAACCAAGGTCGTCACTGTTCAATATCTTACCTAATCACGCTTAACTTAAATCGAAACGATCCAAGTTCATGACCTTAACCCAAGCAGCAGCAAAATCACGAATAAATTTGGACTCTGAGTCTTCGCAGGCGTAAACCTCTGAAATCGCTCGAAGCTGAGAGTTGGAACCAAAAACCAGATCAACCGCCGTACCTGTCCATTTGACTTCGCCAGTGCTTCGATCGACACCGTCGAAGAAGTGCTCGCACTTAGAAGACTTTTTCCATTCGGTATTCAGTTCCGTAAGGTTCACAAAAAAGTCGTTAGATAAGGTCCCCGGCCGACTCGTGAAAACCCCCATTTGAGAATTTCCATGATTCGCACCCAGCACTCTCAAACCACCAACTAGCACAGTCATTTCCGGGGCCGTCAGTGTCAGTAGATGTGCTCGGTCAAGAAGCAGTTCTTCCAATGGCCGATCATGCCCAGGCTGAGCATAATTTCGGAAGCCATCGGCAGTTGGCTCAAGTACGGCGAAGGAGTCAACATCTGTCATTTCGGGGGTTGCATCGGTGCGCCCAGGATTGAAGCAAATCGCAACTTCATGACCCGCTTTTTTTGCCGCTTCTTCAACCGCAGCACATCCAGCCAGAACAATCATGTCGGCCATGGAAACTCTCTTACCATCGGCCTGATCAGAATTAAACTTGCTCCGGACTCCCTCAAGAACTTGCAAGACAGCTGACAATTCAGCGGGTTCATTTACATCCCAGTCTTTCTGAGGTGCAAGACAAACGCGAGCGCCATTAGCACCGCCGCGTTTATCCGTGCCACGAAATGTTACTGCCGAAGCCCAAGCCGCCGAAACAAGCTGAGAAACGGTCAGCCCTGATCCAAGAACCATTCCTTTTAAATCAGCTACATCCTGCTCGTTGATCAATTCATGGTCAACCGCAGGGACTGGATCTTGCCACAAAAGGGTCTCAGCTGGAACTAGCGAGCCTAGGTAACGCGAAACCGGGCCCATGTCCCGATGAGTCAACTTGTACCAGGCTCTCGCGAAGGCATCGGCAAATTGATCTGGATTTTCATGAAAACGTTTAGAAATCGGTCCGTAAATTGGATCCATTCTTAATGCAAGATCCGTGGTAAACATTATCGGAGCATGTTTTTTTGACGAGTCGTGTGCGTCCGGAACCGCATCGGCTGCGGCACCGCCAACCGGCACCCACTGCGTAGCACCCGCAGGACTCTTGGTCTGCTCCCACTCGTAACCGAATAAGTTATCAAAGTAGTTGTTGTCCCACTTATCAGGCTCAGTCGTCCACGCCCCCTCCAGACCACTTCCAATCGTATCGCCCGCATTGCCGGTTCCGAAACTGTTTTTCCAGCCCAGCCCTTGCTCTTCAAGCCCGGCGGCTTCCGGTTCAGGACCTACATACTGATCTGGATCGGCTGCACCGTGGGCTTTACCAAAAGTATGGCCTCCAGCAATCAAGGCGACAGTCTCCTCGTCATTCATTGCCATCCGCCCAAAAGTCTCACGAATGTCAACTGCTGACTTAAGAGGATCAGGATTGCCGTTCGGACCTTCCGGATTGACATAAATCAAGCCCATCTGAACCGCACCAAGTGGATTCTCAAGATCACGCTCTCCACTGTAACGTTCATCACCCAGCCATTCGCTTTCAGGTCCCCAATAGACATCGCCCTCAGGTTGCCAAACATCTTCGCGACCGCCGCCAAAACCAAATGGCTCCAATCCCATGGACTCGATTGCGCAGTTACCTGTAAAGATCATCAGGTCAGCCCAAGACAGTTTACGACCGTACTTTTTCTTGATTGGCCAAAGCAATCGACGAGCCTTATCGAGATTGACGTTATCGGGCCAGCTGTTCAAAGGTGCAAATCGAAGTGTGCCCGAACCACCACCGCCACGACCATCCTGAATCCGGTAGGTGCCTGCACTATGCCAAGCCATGCGGATAAAAAACGGACCATAGTGACCGTAATCTGCAGGCCACCACTCCTGTGATGTGGTCATCAGCGCGAACACATCCTGCTTCAATCCTTCCAAATCAAGGCTCTTAAACTCTTCTGCATAATCAAATCCAGCGTCCATCGGATTAGACTCTGCGCTATTCTGATTCAACAGTTGCAAATTCAGCTGATTCGGCCACCAATCGCCATTCGACAAAGCTCCTGCTGCAGTGTGTCTACTCGCAGCACTGCTCATCACGGGACACTTACTTTCGCTGTTCATATCATCTCCGGTAATTTTAATTTTCCTCGGCCTTTTTGTATACAAAACCCACGAAATCTTGAACAGTAGTGGAAGACGAAATTAAAACGACCGAACGCAAAATGAGGGCCTTGCTGATAAGTTTCTGTATTATTTTGGCCAAATGATTAAGCCGAGAATCCCATTCTGACATTCCCAGCAGATAGATTCTTAAGAAAAAGGAAGCAAAATAGCTCAACCCTGTAATTCCGGCTAAAATACTTGGCTGTTGAACCCGTCAGCCCCGATGCTGCACTCATGTCTTATGAACGTTTTCGAAGGCAGCCAATTAAATCTTTCCACGATAAAGCTCAATGCGATTTCCCCTTTTACTGTTGATAATACTCTCGGCATCCCAACCAGCGTTCGCCGTACAGACCGATTGGATGTCAAAAATCCCCGACCGAACATCCCTGTCTTCAATAAACATTCCGGGGACGCACAATAGCGGCGCGCTTCGTGAGCCCATCCTGGGAACTGCAAAATGTCAATCAATGTCTCTAAAGGAGCAATTAGAATCAGGCACTCGCTTCTTCGATATACGTTGCCGGCACAGTAAAGACCGATTCGAAATATACCACGGATTAGTATCGCAAAACCTTAGATTTGCGGAGGTGATTGAGACATTCAAAACCTTTCTTCAAAATCACCCAAGTGAAACGATAGTTGCCAGTATCAAGCAAGAATACAAACCAACACAAAATACACGGCCGTTCACCCAAACACTGCAATACTATCTCGATCAAGCTGAATCAGTTTGGCATGTAAAAGAGGCGATTCCGACGATTGGAGCCACTCGGGGGAAAATTGTTTTGCTCCGACGTTTCGAATCAAAGGGACCTTTGGGAATTCCGGCAACCGACTGGAAAAGCGATGGATTCCACAAGGCTAAAAATGTCTTCATTCAGGATCATTATTCACTACCTGACGCCAATACAAAGTGGGAAGTTATCAAGAAGGCGTTTTCTTTCTCAACTGCAGAGGCCCCTGACAATCGACTCCATCTACACTACACAAGTGGATTTACAACTCGCCAGTTTGGACTCCCTGACATTCTCGCGATCAGCGATTCAATCAACGAGCGATTGCTCGATTACCTCAAAAAGTCGCCTCACAAGCATCATGGCTTCATTATTGTTGATTTCATAACCCCTGAACTTGCCAAGTCAATTTACCAAATGAACTTTCCTAAGAACAATTCATTACAAAAGCCAAACGGGTTTAGCTTACCCGATTAACAGCGCTCAGTATTTTAGTACTCAATTTAAACTCACATCCAAATCGACACCAATGCTATACGATGAACTTCCTGCATGGTCGGCGAAGGCCGCTGCCTGGGCAGCTGAATACCACGCAACTTTACGCCAACGCCCTATTCGTCCGAACGTAGCGCCGGGCGAATTCCTGAGCCAAATTCCGACCCACCCCCCTCAGTCGGCAGAGCCTTTCGAAAATATTTTTGCAGACTTTGTAAAATTAGTGCCCGATTCAATGACTCATTGGCAGCACCCCCGATTCTTTGCCTACTTCAGCAGCAACGCTTCGCCTGCGTCAATGCTAGCCGAGCAACTCGCCAATGCGATTTCGGCCCAGTGCATGCTCTGGCAAACCTCACCCGCCGCAACAGAACTCGAAACTGCGATGATCGACTGGTTACGCCAAGCGCTCGCAATTCCAGAAAACTTTCGTGGAGTTATCCAGGACACGGCAACCTCGTCGACCTTGGCTGCCGTCCTCACGATGAGAGAGAAAGCACTGAACTGGCGGGGAATCGAAGAAGGTTTAGCCGGCATGCCAACTCTACGAGTTTACGCCTCTGAGCAAACCCACTCGTCTATTGATAAAGCTGTCAGGCTTTCGGGAATCGGCCAGAATAATTTAGTCAAAGTAAAAACTGATTCGGACTGGGCTATGTGCCCAGCCAGCCTTCAGTCTGCAATTGAAACTGACCGAGCCAACGGGCTAGTCCCAACTGGAGTCATCGGGTGCATCGGTGGAACTTCCATCGGCGCATCGGACCAACTTGAAAAAATTCTCAAAATCGCTAGACAAAACAACCTGTACTCGCATGTCGATGCTGCCTGGGCTGGCTCCGCCATGATCTGTCCTGAGTTTCGCTCGATTTGGAAAGGAATCGAGATGGCCGACAGCATTGTTTTTAATCCCCACAAATGGCTCGGGGCAAATTTTGACTGTTCGATTCAATTCCTAAAGGAACCCAAAGATCAAATCAAAACGCTCGCCATTAAACCTTCTTACTTAGAAACGCTTGAACAAGATCGGATCGTCAATTACTCAGAATGGTGCATCCCCCTAGGCCGCCGCTTTCGAGCCTTGAAACTCTGGTTCCTTATTAGAAGCCACGGACTCAGTGGGCTACAGGAAAAAATCCGGAATCACATTGAGTGGGCGGGGCAGGCCGCAATTGAAATAGAAAAACTGGACAATTTCACCATCGTCACGCCCCCCATGTTTTCTTTGTTTACTTTTCGGTTTACACCTCCCGGGTATGATGCCGACACAAAAACCCGTGAACTTATCGAAGCGATTAATGCGGATGGACGAATCTATCTCACTCAGACCCTACACGAGGGGAAGTTCGTTATCCGGTTTACCATCGGTCAATTCGACACAGAAAAGTCAGACATCGACATGGCAATTTCTGTTATTCAAGAGCTGGCTGAGTCCTTGACCTAATTGAATCCGGAATTATTAAAACCTGACACAACCGTAGCGATGCATGACTCTGGAAACTCCCTCATTCCAAAAAGAAGAATCGAAAGAAGGCAATTCCAGCCGCTTGGGTCGCCTAACTGGCAGGCAATCGGTCAGTCATTTAGAAATTCAGTCAATTCGTAAGGAAATCTTGGCTTTTTTTTGGCTACTGATCGGGTTCGCAACGTAATCTTAGGTCGGGTGCTCGCAGTAACATCTTACCAACCCCCAAGGCTTTGCAATGTCAGCGTCTCCACCGCGTAAGCAACTTACGCCAAAACTCGCCTACGAATCACTTGAGTCGCGGCAGATGCTTGCCGGAGTTGTGAATGTCGATCTCTACTCCCAAGATCTTTTTATCCGAGGCGACCGCTCAGGTAATGAAATCAGCATTTCCCTCGATCCAAACCTCGGCGCTACGATTGAGGGGAGTGAGGGGACAAGAGTTGAATACTCAAAAAATGCAACAGTTCCGATTGATCTCGCCTCCCTAAACAGCATCTTTATTTTCATGGGCTCAGGTGACGATGTTGTTGCTATTGACGCTCACGACCAAACCATCGATGGCAATGTTTCGATCTGGCTTGGCGAAGGTAACGACACACTGTTCTTCGTCGGTGACTCGCAACAAAAGGATAGCATTGCAAAAGACGTTCGCATTCATTGCTCATCGGGAGCCGACTTTGTCTTCCTAGCAGACATCTCAATTGCTGACGATCTTTGCCTCATAGGAGGTCTCGGCAATGACCAGGTCATTCTTCAATCAGTCGCCGTGAAAGACAATGTATTGATGAAATCTCAAACTGGCGCGGATTCGATCTCGATTGCAGATTCGAATTTTGAAGGGAATACGAAAGTTGCAATGGGAACCCAAAGCGACCACTTTGAGTCAGTCACAACCAAGTTTAGTAATCGATTCAAATTGAACGCGGGTGTTGGCTCAGACAGCAGCAACATTGACAGCTCCAATGAATTTGCTGGAAAATTTAAAACCAGACAGGTCGAGTTGGCAAATGTCCCAAAAGCCGACAATACCGTTGACTCCCTCCGAGACACTTTTGAACAAAAAACGGTTTTCATGCAGGCTGAACTGAGAGACAAAATCCAAAATGTGGCGACGAGGTTTGGTGAGCAACTCGGGAGTAACTTCATTCAGTTAGAGCTTAATCCTCAAACACAAACCGTGAAGGTTGCCGATCCAACTCCCAGTCTTTCAGTTCAGTGGGACGAAGTGACCCAAAAAGCCATCGCCGCGACAGATCTTGGCCCTACGGTCGCCTCACGCGCGCTGGGCATGGTTCACACGGCAATCTACGATGCGTGGTCAGCCTATGACAAAACAGCAATTTCCACTCAGCTTGGCGACCAATTGCAACAACCTGCCAGCCAAATCACCGATGAAAATAAATCGGAAGCGATGAGCTTTGCTGCCTTTCGGGTGCTTGACGATCTTTTTGCAACCGAAACCGATTCATTTCAGTCCTTGATGAATAATTTAGGATATAACTCCTCTGATCAATCCAGAAACCCGGAAACACCTGCGGGTGTCGGGAATCTAATGGCCGACGCAATCCTCGACTTCCGCCACGCAGATGGAGCAAACCAAACCGGCAATGATGCCAATGGCAATGGACATCCCTACTCAGACACCACCGGCTACGTGCCTTCGAACCCGGTCGGCGAAGCAGTCGACATTGAAAAATGGACACCGGAGCGGGTGCCTATCGACAGTACTCCCGAAACGGCCATCAAAGTACAAAAATTCCTAACACCCCAATGGATCGAGGTCACTCCATTCGCCCTATCCAGTCCGGATCAGTTTCGCCCTGAACCACCCCAATCGTTTTTAATGGTCGATGGAATCACGGATCTCGAAAATGCGACAATTACCTTAAGTGCTGGTACCGAACTGGATATAAATAAAAATCTCATTGGTACCGTCATCAATCCAATATTCATCTCGCAAGCAGAAGCTTTGATTCAGACCAGCGCTAATCTGACCGACGATCAGAAATTGATTGCTGAGTTTTGGGAAGATGCCAATGGGACATCTTTCCCACCTGGGACATGGCTCACCTTTGGTCAATACGTATCGGCAAGAGACAATCATTCGCTCGATCAAGACGCTCAGATGTTTCTCGCACTTTCCAACGCCATTTTTGACGCTGGCATTGCCACATGGGATGCCAAGGTTCATTACGATTACGTGCGACCAGTTCGCGCCATTCGAGAATTGGGGCAACTCGGTCTAATAGGCGAATTCAATGAAGAGCTCGATGGCTTTGCGATCGACGCCTGGACCCCCGAAGGCTTCACTCAGACTATTCTGGCAACCGACTTCCTGACCTATCAAACTCCCGGCGGTCAGCCCTCTCCTCCATTTGCGGAGTACCCCTCGGGCCACAGTAGCTTTAGCGCCGCCGGTGCCGCGATCCTCCAACGATTCAGTGGCAGTAATGATTTTGGAGCGTCGGTTAGTTTTGAACCGGGAGAATCCAGATTCGAACCGGGCGTTACCCCCAACCAGAGTGTCACCCTAACTTGGGATACGTTTACCTACGCCGCGAGAGAGGCGGGGCTTTCCCGACGCTATGGTGGCATCCACTTCGCTGACGGTGATCTCAACGGCGCACAGCTTGGCCAGCAAGTTGCCGAGGTAACCTGGCAGCGGATGCAGGATTTGATCTCCGGCAACACCGACACTTAGAGACAGACCTCTCTAACCTGATTCCCGCGAGTCCCTTAGATTTTTTCTGAAGAATTGCTTCAGTCCTTCAGCACTTTGAGTTGCTCGTCGAGACTTAAATCGAGAAACGTCTCAAATTCCACCTTGAACTCAGAGGAACTCTGACCAAACACTTTTTGAAAAGCCGCCTCCCAACCCAGTTTCTCCACCTCTGGATGAAAAGACTTGAGCAGAACATCGCGCCCCTTGCGTTTAATTAAATAGGCAATCGCCCAGGCCCCACCTTCATAGGCAAGCTGTCTACAATCGTCATCGTAAGAATTGGGTAGAGAAGTTGGGCAGGTTTTTCGTTTTGACTGAATCAACTTCATTTTGTCGGTCATTCGTTGCTCGAGCGTGGGCCAGCGGTAGGAAGCATTATTCCAACTGGGAAGCTTCCCAGAACGTCGAAGGCGTGCTGTCGTGAACTCAGCCATCGCCACCGCCGAGCCTTCGACAAACCACACGGGTCCCATGAGCTTTTGTCGTTTTCGATGGTCTCTCGTCTGTATGAATGAGTTTTGCAACGAGTGCCAATACTCGTGAAAAATAGTTACTTGCTCATCTTCACCCGCAATATTCAAAACACCCGCAAACCCAAGCGGCAACGAGGAGGTCATTCGATGGAACCCCCATTCAGCCCCACCGTTATGGCCCGCACTCCCGCTTGGCATGCCCGTCGCCAGAGCCTTCGCACCGATTTCCTGATACATCAGAAATCCATGGTCTCGATTGTCGTTATCCGCCAAACAATCACGACGCGTCATTTGACCGCGCGCCACGCGCCGCTCACAAAACTTTATCCCCAGTTGCAACGCCGCTTCCCGGTCTGTGCCCAAAACCCAATACTCAAGCCTTCCTGAAGAACCCCAGGTGTTGGATGCTGCCGCAAGCGTCTCAACCACCGCCTGTTTCACTTTTTTAGAAACATCCGCCGCCGTAAAAACTTCGATGAGAATTCCACTCTCAGCATCTCTGCCAAAAATATCGTCCTGTAGAAAAATTGCTGGATCAGCAGTCTCCTGACCTTGCAGGTGAGCTGCCCCGAGCACCAAAGTCAAAGCGAACAACGCTGGAATGATCTGTGAGTTCCAACCTCTTAAGACGTTACCAATTGATCCGTACATTAGCCTCTCCACCTGATTGTGTTTGCCTCAGGCTACCTTACTTTTTTCAAAAGCAAAAGAAGATCCTGAATTGCCCGCTGAATCCAGCAAAACCAGTTCCATTAGTTTTCGTCACTTGAAACAAGCGAAAGCCGAACCCCCAGGCGGTCGAGAGTTTTTTTTTGCCGGGCTTCAACGCTTGGGAAAAATTAGTCACCGGGCCGCTAGAAAAACTCACCAGCCCCTCGAAGAACACTACTCATCCTTGCCACCATTGGTAGGCCAAACTATCCAGTCCCCATCAGATTTGCCATCGTTTTGTACATTCGGCAAGTAGGTTGCGGGCTTAACACCCTCTGGAGTCACACCTCCATCATCGTCAAGATCGTATCCTAAACTGTAGATCAGCGGACTTTGATCGACGATTTTAAAGATTAAGGGTTCCCCCGTCAGCTGATCTACTGGTGACCGCGGGAGCGTGCTTTTGGGAATTTCATCCCACGAATTTGGCCACGCTCCATTGGCAAGGTAAAAACGCTGTAGCGCAATTGCTCCGAGCACTCCTTCTTGGCGTGCAATCAACCGATCCATTGCTTTGCGAATATTCTCGGTCGCAGGCAAGACCAACCCCAAAGCCGCATACTTCCATTTTTCAAGATTTAACTCTTTGTAAATGTCTTTTGACTTCCCATCCCACATGGGGCGGTTTAAGTCGGTGCTCGCTGCTTCAAAAAACTGATCTGCCTTGGCCGCAACCTCCCCCCTGGTGGCAACCGCAAAAAGGCTGAGCGGCCCAATAACACTCTCAGCGAAAGACTCCCAGTTTTCCTTCTCAGATAATTCGCCACCGAAAATGCCCGGCATGCCCATACCGGTCAACGCTGACATAACCTCAAAGCCTTGAGGAGTGATGTGACCGTCACCCTGACCATCATTCGTGTAAATACGTTGAATCAAATCGCTGACTATCAAAGCCTCGCCATCATAGGAAATCCAGTCTTTTAACTTGGCACTACGAACTGCCAATTGCAATCTTTGCAACTGTCGCTCATTAAAAAAATTGGGATCTTCCTTAACAACACTTTCAATTTCTGAAAATGCCATTCCCGAGATTGCATAACCGACTAAACCACATACCAGAACACGACCTTCTGCTGCATGTCTCGCAAACCCAAGCATCGTTTCGATATCTTGCACTACCCGATCTGAATCTCCCTCTTCGATTGCCAATTGAATATCGAACGCAAATAAACGCGCGGCATTTCGCATCTGCTGCACATGTGGAAGCAAGATGCCAACGAGCCAATCATCAAGCAATCGCCCCGACCCCCCATCACTCCCTTCCTCCACTCCGGCATCCTGAGAATCACCGCGAGTCAAATTAGGAAACAGAGCAGCAAAATCTTCCTCGGAATATTCGCTTTGGTTTGCTTTTAATTCAATTCCCAAATACGGTCGCTTTGCTCCTTCCCGAAAAGCATCTATTAAATCCTGATGCTCGTAGATTGCCGCCTTTGCGGCTTCCCACCCCAGTTCCCCCTTCCGGACAAATCGTGTACTCAAGTAGCTTTGTTCACCTTCCCCTTCCCTGAACCAGATTTCAGGAATTACCTCGCCTACTGAAAACTTATATTTTGTCCACATGGGCCGATAAATTGGCCAGGCCTTTTCGGAATCAGCGACATCCTTGATCCCCGCGTTTAACTGAACAACGTAATCCGTTGAGATGACCGGCGCACCTTGATGATAAAAGACCCAAATACCTGCGTAGGCTATGATCAGAGCAATGATTCCATACCCAAAAGCATGAAGAGATTTTTTCCAGAACGGACGATTTTTCCGTTTGGAAGATTGAATTAATTTTGCAACCACGGCAGGATCACCAAAGTCGTCGACTAACTGCTGCGCGGAAATATCGCGTTCCATTCCATCAACGAAATGGGCAATCAGTTCCTCGACGACAAACGCTTTTTCGCCTTTGGTGAGCCAGCATCGAGACATGACCTCCGTCAGAATCGACTGCACCTCTTCTGGAAGGCCACTCAGCTTGAGCTGCTTTTTCCAGGAAAGTCTCCCGATTATTGGTTTTGCAAATAGCCTGTTTGAAAGTTTTGAACGGCCTTGGGGTGTCATCGAAACCTCCTTCTAGGAAAGACAGGGGACCGGACTGGAAACGCGTGTCACCCCCAACGCGGATAGACCGGCAATCAGAGAACTCCATTGCTTTCGATCAGCCTCTAATTTTCGACTACCCTTGACCGTCAGACGGTAATAACGGCGCTTCCGCCCGTTTTCTCCCTTTTTTTCTCGAGACTTGACCAACCCCTTGCCCTCAAGGTTGTACAGCATTGGATAGAGCGTCGATTGGCCCATTTCAAACACTCCCGCCGACCCCTTGGCGAGCCGTTCTACGATCTCATAGCCATACATTTCATCTTCAATGAGCAAATGCATGACCGCCATTGGCCCCGCCCCTCGCATCATCTCTCGTTCAAGCTTCATGAAAAACTCCTAAAAAATCATTGATATGCAATACATAGTATGTACCACAAACCAACAAATCAAGGCATTCTTTTTCAAGACAATCAGGACCTGAATGAAACATGGCGGCCAACAGTAAAGTAATATTAGTAAAGCCACGCCTGATCACATTCGAATGCTAGGAAATCGAACACCTATCGGCTTTTGCAGTGGATTGCCAAGGACAAAAATCCAGCTTTTTAAACTGTGAAGAATTAATATTATGTGAACAGGCGTTCAAAACTCGCAAATGTGCACCCGGCAAGCACAAAAAATTCTGGCGCAAGTAGAGGAAATTGGGGACAAAAATCTCTACCCTGCCCCCAACCGACCTCCACCGGCCGCGGTAGCGGCCTGCCAAGTGACAGCGCGGCCTACTCCCAAGTCGTATGGCAGACGAAACGCTGCCGAGGCAGCATTTCGATAAAAAAGCAAAACCTCGTTGGCAATGAGGCTAAACAAAAGTTGATCATCACAATTCTAAATGGCTATGATAAACGCATCTTCACTCCTTCCACTCCACCTGCCCAATGCCAGCCATCCGAACCTACTATGAAATACTTGCAGTTCCGCACGATGCGGACGAAGCGACTTTGCGACGCGCCTATCGCCGCGCGATGCAATCAGTCCATCCAGACCAAAATCCGGATGGGAAACGAACTGCGCGACGAGCGAGACACCTCAACGCCGCGAAAGAGACGCTTCTTATTCCTGAAAAGAGAAAGAGATACGACGCAAAGCTTCGCCGCCGAGGCCTGATTCCGGATCTCCCCAACAAAACAAGCGCGGATCTCTCAACTCAAAACACCCCCCAAGACAACCCCGCCCATAGCCCAACCAGCGACTTTCAATTTGCAACCGGGTCGAAACCACCTCCAAACCAACCAACGCCAAGAACCAGCGCGGAAAGCGACTTTGCCCCCGGCAGACCCACGGGGAGAAAACGCCCTCAACCGCGAAGACCGAAGCGAAAGCCTAATCAACATTTTAAATCGTCCCGGACTCACAACCAGCTTTTTAGCCCCAAAAAAATACTCGCCGCTTTTTGCGTCACCGGATGTCTCGTCGCGCTTTCTCTATTTCCATGGCCGAAGCTCCAGAGAACCATTATTTCATGGACACGGGCAACACCATCACTACCCAGCATCTCCCAGCCTACAACGGTTCAACCAGTCTCTCCTAGAACAACACCGCCTAAAACAGCATCTCCTAGAACTACTAGGCCAAAGCCAACAACGCCACGACCAGCATCTCCTAGGGCAACCACGCCTAGAACAACTAGACCAAGCACGCCTGCAGCAGCAACACCAAAAATAATTGAGGCTAAATTTAACGAGGCAGTTCGGGTGAACGGCCCAAACAAACAGGTGATTGTAAAGGGACCCTGTAGCGAACTGAGCGTCTCCGGCTCCGGATATCAAATAGCAATTGAAAACATGGTGTTGGGCAAGATAAAGCTATCGGGATTCGACCATGAACTAACGATTCGCGGCACCGTTTCAGAAATCATCGGCTCGGGACTGCGCCACCAAATCACGGCCGAGGAAGTTGGCCGAGTCATGATGTCGGGATCCGGCCACAAGCTGTACTATAAACAGGGGGCAGGCGGGCTTCCGATCGAAGGAATCCCGGAAAATAAATCTCTGGACTCCCAAGGTCGTTTTTTCGAAATCAAAAAAATCCAATCAATACCGGAAACACCTGCAAATTTGGGGCCATCGGAAACGCTGAATCCGATCCCTGGTTAATCTGGCAAACAAAAAATTTATTTTTCTTTCAACCTCGATCGGTTAAGTCCGAAAGGTTCTCTAGAATCAAATGAAAGTTAAATAGACTTCGTCCCAACCGATTCTCCAAACTGGCCGCCCGAGGCAAAACTGTTTCAGCCCAATAAAAACTAAACTGACAAATCTTTCTAACAAATAACCGCCCCCTTGTTCTCTCAAAGGACCAGTGCCGTGATTAAAAACTTAATTACAACTGCTTTGTACTGCGCAATTATCTGCCCGCCGCTGGCATGCGTGACAGTTACCAACGGCCAACAGAGCGACAACCTTCCGTGCTTAATGCCAGCAACGACAACCGCTGCCGTTAGTATAAAACCTGCAGAAATCCTTAAGTCACCGGGAATGGAAATGGTGCCTCGAGAAGTCCTTTCTGTGGTTGGGCAAACAGAATTCGGTATTGATCCGTGCAAAATCCAAAATGCTATTTTGATGGTTGATTCTTTCACAGACCTTAGAAACCCACCCGGATTTGGAATAGTAATCACATTCGCTGAAGCCCAAAGCCTTGGTGGTAACGTTACCGACTCCCTCATACAGGACAACTTAGAGGGCATGGTCATTTACCGCAGTCGTGACGCTCTGACACCGGTGGTTCTCCAGTACAACGAGACTACATTGATCGTCGGCCTCGAACCGTTTGTTAAAAAAATGCTTGCTTCTAAAAACGCTTCCGGAGAGCTTGCAAATTTGATCGCCAGTGCCAGCCCAGATTCTCAGTTTTCTGCTTTCATGACCATGGGTCCCGTCCGCGAAACCATCCAACAAAACCTCCCACCCAAAAATCAGGTTCCGCCTCCGTTTAATCAATTTCTTGACCTGCCCGAACTCATAGAATCAGTTGTCGTGGAGGCTAACTTCGATGGTCAACAAAAAGCGTCTTTAAAAATAACGGCCGTCGATGACTCTGCGGGAAACCGGATTGAGAGCATGGTCGACATGGGTATCCAGATGGGCCGCCAGGTTTTAGCCGGAGAGATGACTCGGCAAATCGCCAATCTCGACCCTTCAATGCAATTGGCTTTCCAAGCCTATTTCGAACGAGCCGGGCAGTTCATGGAGGACAAAATCCGACCAACCCGGAATCAACAGACCATTCTCTTTGAAGCAAAAAATCAAGGCGGGCAGATCTCAAACGTTGCAGTGATTGGAACGCTCACAGCGATGTTATTACCAGCGGTCCAGCAAGCGAGAGAAGCCGCACGAAGAACTTCCTCAGCGAATAACCTCAAACAAATTGGGCTCGCTTTTCACAATTACTTTGAAGTTCACCGAAAATTCCCGTCGAACATTCGCGACAAAGACGGGAGTCCTTTGCTAAGCTGGCGCGTTGCGATTCTTCCCTACCTTGAAGAATCAAAACTCTACGACGAATTCCACTTGGACGAACCCTGGAATAGTGAACATAACATCCAACTTCTTTCGAAAATGCCGCAAGTCTTTGCATGCCCAAATTTAGAACTCGAAAAACAAACGGTCTACCTTGGTTTTGAAGGAAACGACACTGCTTTTGGAGAAAAACCGATCGGCTTCGCGCAAATCCTTGACGGCACAGCGAATACTATCCTTGCCGTCGAAGCCAACGAGGACGCAGCGGTCAACTGGTCAGCTCCTCAAGACATCCCGTTTGACCCAGCCTTGGATGTGAAGGCTGTCGGGAAACTCCGACCCGGCGGCTTTAATGCACTGTTGCTTGACGGATCGATTATGTTTTTTCCGAATTCGATTAAACAACAGGCGCTAAAAAACTGGATTCAAAAAAGTGATGGAAATATCGTTGAAGACCCCTACCGATAAACGTGCAGGGTTCGGGGCGGGCGCCGTTCAGTCAAGTCACTAATTATGCCGCTAAGCTCCTTCAGTGCACGACGGTAGAACAACGACGATTCTCTGACTCTTTGGTATTTTGAGTTGGCAAAGCCGCCTACTTTTTAATCACTCGCCCCCTGCTCAACCAGCGCTTCGAGGAGTTGTGTTGTTCGTTTTAGCTCGTCTCTAATTTCCAACAGTACTGCATCCGCATCACTACCGTTTGCCGATTCGGGCTCTGGGACGGGCGTACCGCCCATGCGATCTCGCTGATCCAAAACCTCGCGGCGAAAACGCTCTGTGTCTTTAACGCCTAATAGGCTGATCAGACTCCCGGGACCAGATTGGCCTGCAGTTTCCACCGCAATATTACGCAAATCAAAATAGCGCATCACAAACCCCTGAGTCATTTGAAGGTCGGTGATCTTCTCCAACGGTACCGTCTTTTCAATTTTGTTCAACATTCCTTTTTTGACGTGCAATGCTCTTGTCGTCAATGTGCATTCCCAACTGTCAATGACACGGGCAAGCACAAGCTTATAAATGACTGCGACAATCAGGACGAGCGGAATGGTGACGATTGGAATGCACAAAAAGGCAAGCCCGGTCCAATGGTATTTGATAATTGCATCTTTATCGAAAGTTGCCCTCTCGACAATCTCCTCGTTTTTTCCAAACTCCATTTTACTCCCTTTAATTTTTAAAAACTAATAACGCTAGAAACGAGTCTCCTACACCCACACATGCCGGCGCCGAGGATGCTAAACGCCAAGAACATAAGTCGTTTCTTTGACAGTTGAAATTCTTCGTCGTTAATCTAATCGCAAGTCTAAACCGTCGCCACCAACGGAGGTTCCTCAAGACTCACACTGTGGTCTTCAGCCAATCCTTCCCCCAAATCGCTGCGACTGGTCCGCTGGTAAATTTAAAGTCACCCCGGACAGCTTTTTAACAAACCCGCAGGTTCGTACGCAATTGCCTACCCAAGAAGGATTGTCCACACACATTTCTACCAACTGCTGAGCCTCCCTGTAATAAGCCGCGTCCTCCATTGTCGCGCAAATGCCACATTCTGGACTTGTGTCACCCAATCTTAATGGCCCACCCGCTCAGCGATTGGCAAATGCATAAGTTCAACCACCTGAATGGACAAAATAAGCATCAGAACGCCAATCCCCAACTTCCCAACAGGCATGCCTGGACCAGCTTCCTCCAAGTTTCATGTTTTTTCAAAAATCAACATAAAACTACCGAATCACATATTGATATATTCCGATATATTAATGTATAAACAGAGGACATAACCCTGGGCCATGAAAACTCCAAACACCTATTAAGTTACCAATCGCTGACCAGGGCGGCTGAATGCCTTAAGGCGCTCGCCCACCCTAATCGCTTGCAGATCATCCAATTATTACTCGAAGGTGAACCTCACCTGGAAGACATCGTGAATTGCATCAAGCGGCGTTTCGGCTAGATCCGATTTCCCTGGTAATTCTCACCACCTGAATTGGATCCTGAAAATCGAATCGTTACCTTTCTGAAAAGTGAACTAATGTTACTTAAATATTTCTACGACGAAGCCCTCGCCCACGCATCCTACTTAGTAGGGTGCCAGAGAACTGGTGAAGCGTTCGTCATTGATCCCGCTCGCACAATCACGCCCTATCTCGAGGTCGCTGCCGCTGAGAAGCTGACGATCACGGGCTGTGTTGAAACCCATATTCACGCTGATTACGTTTCTGGAAGTTGCGAACTGGCAAAAAAAACTGAGGCAACGATTTATTTATCTGACGAGGGCCCTGTTGATTGGAAATATGAGCTTGGTCCGGAATACTCAGTGCAGCGTTTGAAAGAGGGTGACCGAATTGCGATCGGTAAGATTCAACTCACCACCATGCATTCCCCCGGCCACACCCCTGAGAGCATCTCGCTGCTCCTGACAGATTTTGGTTCCGGTGCCAACGAACCAATGGGCATCTTTACCGGCGACTTCATATTTGCGGGCTCCGTTGGCCGCCCCGATCTTTTGGAAGAAGCTGCCGGAATCTCCGGTGCTGCAGACCAGGGAGCGCGTGAACTGTTTCGATCCATCGAAAAATTCAATTTACTGCCGGACTATCTTCAAGTCTGGCCAGCCCATGGAGCAGGAAGTGCATGTGGTAAGGGGCTAGGTGCTATCCCGTCTAGCACTGTCGGCTATGAAAAACGCTTCAACCAAGCGCTCCAAATTCCTACAGAAGAAGATTTCGTTCGATTTATCCTCGACGACCAACCCGAAGCACCGCCTTACTTCGGGCTGATGAAACAGCTCAACAAACAGGGACCCAAAATAGTCGGTGATTCTTACCCTAAAAAAATGGCACCGCAAAATCTAAAGTCTCTCGACCCAACATGTAACATCATCGACACCGCGGAATTTGAGCAATTTGCAAACCAACATGCTCCGGGGACAATTAACCTGCCCATGAAATATTTGGCCAGCCAGGGAGGTTGGCTCGTCAACTATGAGGCCCCCACCTATCTCATCTCCACTGAAAAAAACATTCTTGATGCCGTTAAAATCTTACGTGAAATCGGTATCGATAATATCGAAGGCTACTTTAACGTCGAAGAGGTCTACGCATCAGGCTTGGCAACCGAAAAATCGCCACAACAGTCTCCAAAATGGCTGGCGTATGCATTACAGACAAATTCAATCCGATTGATTGACGTTCGGAGAAACTCTGAATGGAATGCCGGACGAATTGCTGGTGCCGAGCACATCTTCCTGGGACAACTCGCCGAAAAGATCAAGCAAGCAACATCGCAGACAGACAATCGCTCAATCGTATTGCAATGCCGGACGGGAAGCCGCTCCTCAATTGCAGCAAGCGTGCTCAAATCACTGGGAATCAAAAACGTAATTAATCTAGCAGGCGGAATTGATCGATGGGAAGCCACCGGCTACCCAGTGGTTAAAAAACCGCCATCACTCAATTCCACTGCACTCCAAAAATCAATTCCCCCCTCTTGCACGTTGAGCTAGACAAAATCCATCAATTCCTTACATACGGACGATCATGACAGATTTTATTCTCCAACCGTGGCCTTGGTGGTTAGCCGGTCCGCTCATTGGGCTTACCGTTCCAACCTTGTATCTATTGGCAGGGAAAGGATTTGGAATCTCAACCAGTTTCCAACAACTTGGCGCGATGTGCTCCCCCCACAGCAGGTTTGCCTATTTAAAGAACTACGATCGCCGCAAAGGCGCTTGGACGCTTATATTCGCAGTAGGAATCTCGATCGGTGCATTTATTGGAAGCCATTGGCTCTCAGCTGAGCCGATCGAATTTCTACCCGCCAAATTTTACAGCGTTTGGGGAGCCATCAAACTATTCATTGGAGGCACCCTTATCGGATTCGGAGCGCGATACGCCGGGGGCTGCACTTCCGGCCACGCAATTACCGGAATTGCGAATTTGAACCTCCCCAGCTTCATCGCAACCCTGTCCTTCTTCGTTGGTGGGCTGAGCGTTACCTGGGGCCTGCATCACATTCTCTTCTAAGGACATTCAATCATGGCAACTCTTATCGAGAACAAAAAATCAGATCATCTCCCACCTGTCGCATCGGCCAAAACAAAAGACAAACCGACGTCTCAAATCACCGATTCAGCAATGGTATATGCCATGACCTTGATGGTCGGAACTTTTCTCGGAATCACCTTTACGAAATCCGAGGTTGTCAGATGGCAACGGGTTCAAGACATGTTCCTGCTTCAAGACCCGCATCTCTATTTAATCATTGGTTCGGGAGTTGCCGTCGCGATGCTGGGAATGTTCATTATCCGAAAACGTTCGGCGTCGGACATTTACAGTCAGCCAATCCAATACAAACCTAAACCATTTCACAAAGGTGTCATCCTCGGCGGCATGACCTTCGGTGCTGGCTGGGCAATCACAGGTGCCTGCCCCGGCCCCATCTACGCTCAACTTGGCAGTGGTGTTGGTCCTGCTGTTTTCACTTATGCCGGCGCACTAGCGGGAATTTATCTATACGCCTGGGCCAAACCACGCCTGCCCCATTAGCTGCCAAGGACAGCCACGGCACCCTCCCACAAAACACACCTCAAATTAGACGCACTGATCCACATCAAGAGGAACGTCAATGAACAGAAAGCTGGTAAATTTCATGAGTCCCTGAAAGAAAAACAAAACTAAACCCGAAAAACTAAGAAAATTTGAAAAAAGGGTGAGAAGCACTCAATTCACCAACAAGGGCGCCTGAGATATGTTAAAAAACTTGAAGATTTTGTGTAGTTGACTTTCGAATATTCAGTATCACTTTCAAATTGGAGCTTGCTCATGTCGATGATCTCAAAACCGGATGCGAATCCGATTGCTGCAGCAATCTTGACTTGGTTTGTTTTGGGGATTGGTCATATCGTAATTAATGGCCAAACCAACAAGTGGTTAATGACGCTGGTCGTAACATTTATTGGTAGTTTTCTTTGTGTATTGCCAGGGATCATTCTTGGAATTTTGAGCGTCATCGATTCATATCAAACGGCAAAGCGACTAAAAGCGGGCGAATCAATTCCGGAAAATGAATATTCCAACGTTCTTCTTTTTAAAGTTTGCAAGCTGATTGATAAGAAAGCAACTTGCAAATTGGCTTAAGCCACCCTGTCGTTTGACGGACAAATTGATCAAAAGAGATGCGGCATAAGAATCGCCCAAGAAGTTGTTATTTTTAAACAACAGGGCGAATCTTAGGTTCAGGGATAGCCGGCTATCCAGACTGTCTTCGTAATCAAAAACGGGTTCACTCTGCGCTTTAGCTGATACTCGTCCTGCAGTCGAAGGTTCGCCAACTGCGGCAATCACTCGTTGCTTAGAAAAATGTTACAGGGATTTTAGAACGCCCAAACAAGACAGCATCCGTAACGAAACCATAGTTACTCGATCGAAAACCTACCGATACTCAACAAAATATTTGAATGCACTAACTGCGGGTTGGTTGGGCTAAATCGTCTCCGCCGAGCAACCGCAGCCTTAAATAATTGCATTGCTCCCCCACCACCCTCGATTTGACAGCGCTCACCACCCAGATTATAAAACCGGACTACAATTGTCGGCAAAAACATGTTTTCTGCTTTGTGGGAGAATGGGTGCGTGGAGCTAACCAAAAAAATCGAATCCGACATTACGTCGCATCTATCTGTTGGGAATACGCCTTGCAAGTTAACGGTTGCTGCACTGGCTTCCCATTACGACGTGAGCCAAACCCCAGTGCGAACCGTAATTTCCAAGCTGATCGAAGATGGCAAGCTGATCAAGTTGTCCAACGGCCGCCTTCAAGCTTCCAGCACTTTCGATTTTAACAGCAACTCGTTCATCCCAACGGCCCCTGGCCTTACTGACGATCCCTACCAAGCGATCCTGCGCGAGATTGTTCAGAAAAGCCTATTAGCGGAAGAGACGTTCCTGCGTGAAGAGAGAACAGCGACGCAGCACCAACTTAGTCGCTCTGCGGTTCGCGAAATATGTCACCTCATTGCAGGTCAGGGGCTACTTGAACACATCCCACGTCGCGGGTGGAAGATACGTCACTTCACCCATGCAGATCTGCAATCCTATCAAGACACTCGAGAGGTTCTCGAACTCAAGGCGCTCGATCTCGCCTGGGAACGGCTAGTTGATACCGATCTTCAGGAAATGCGTGTTGGAAACATTCCCGCAAAAAATTCACAAGACTTTCCTGTAATCGACAATCGAATTCACAATTACATCATTGAGAAGGCAAACAATTTTTACATTTTAGATTTCTTCAATCGACATGCTCCATTCTTTGAAATTTTATTTGAATGGGAAGGCGAAAATCGCGAAGCTGCCGCAGAGGCTGTCCAACAACATCACGAGATCCTTACCGCAATCATTAACCGTGATCGAAAAAAGGCGACAAAGGCATTGTCACATCACATCCAGTTCAACCACCCCGTACTGGCTAGGATCGGAACAACAAAATGAATCCTATTTTTAAACTTATCGCCAGTCTGCTGGTTTGTTTCAGTATGGCAGCAAGTCATTCGTTCGGGCAGGATTCAAGTGTCGAACTGTACAAGCAAAAGATAAAACCGCTGTTTAAAGAGCGATGCTTTGCCTGCCATGGAGCATTGAAACAGGAGTCTGAACTCCGCGTCGATACAATCTCGGTGATGAAGGAATACGGCATTTTAGAGGATGCCATTCTCCTCGACCGCCTTACTTCAAAAGATGCCTCAGAGCGAATGCCCCCCGAAGGCGAACCCCTGTCAAAGCCGGAGATTGAGGCCATCAAAAACTGGATCGCCGCGGGCGCACCAGAACCCGATAACGAACAAGCAGAAGCAGATCCAATGCAACATTGGGCGTTTCAAAAAATCGAGCGACCGGCCATGCCAACTGTCAGTGAAGCTAACCCCGTTGATGCCTTTCTCACCAAAGCACAACGGCTAAATCGACTCATACCGCAGGCAACTGCACAGCGCAGTTTATTGTTACGGCGAATTTATCTTGATGTGACCGGACTTCCACCAACGACTGAACAGCTACTTTCAGATTTGCCAATTGACAAGATTATCGACTCTCTCATCGACAGCCCACAATACGGTGAACGGTGGGGGAGACACTGGATGGACGTCTGGCGATACAGCGACTGGTATGGGCTAAACAGTCAATTGCGAAATAGCCAGAAACACCTCTGGCACTGGCGCGACTGGATCGTCCAATCTCTTAATGAAGACAAAGGCTACGATCGAATGATCATGGAGATGGTGGCTGGTGATGAGATTGCCCCCAATGATCTGGAAACCGTCGTTGCCACCGGCTTCTTGGCCAGAAATTACTATCTCTTCAACCGGACGACATGGCTCGACGATACGATCGAGCACACGGGTAAAGCGTTTTTAGGATTGACCCTGAACTGTGCAAAATGTCACGACCACAAATATGACCCAATCGACCATGAAGATTACTATCGTTTCCGCGCGATCTTCGAACCGCATCACGTTCGTCTAGACGCTGCGCCAGGCAATCCGGACTATAGTAAAGACGGTCTCCCACGAGTCTATGACGACAAACCGAATGCACCGACCTTCCTCCATCTGCGGGGAGACCCTTCCCAGCCGGTCAAGGACAACCCACTAAGCCCCGGGCCACCTAAATTTCTAGCCAGCTTTGGAAAGCCAGCGACAAAAATCGACCTGCCTGCCGAAGCCTGGGCACCAGGTGTTCGCCAATACGTCCAAGCGGATTTGCTCAGCGATTCGAACAACAAACTAGATTCTGCTCGAGCCAATCTTCAGAAACTCCAGGAAAAGGAAGCATTGACGGCAGCAGCGGCAACCAAAACAGAAGTAAATGTCAGCGGCTTTCAAGATGACTTTAAAAAGTCGAGACCAGACATTTGGGATACCGTTGGGCGGGGCTGGCGGTACCAGGGAGGATTACTGACTCAGACTGAGCCCACGATGGAACGTAGCTGCCTGCGTACCAAGGCTCATCATCCCCGCGATTTTGAGTTAACCCTCAACTTCCAAACCACTGGCGGTAAGCAGTATAAATCAACCGGAGTCCGTTTTGATGTAGATGAGCAGGGGGAGAACGCACATATTGTTTATGTAAGCGCATTTGCAAACGGACCCAAAGTCCAACTCGCCCATACCGTCGCCGGGCGCAACATCTATCCAGCGAACGCTAAAGCCAATCTACCAATTCGATTAAACCAGGATTACGTACTGAGCGTTAAAGTCCGAGACGATTTAATCAACGTTGCTTTGGACGGAAAATTTTTGTTTGCCTACCGACTTCCACCTCGTAAAAATGGATCCATCGAACTGTTTGCATTCGACTCAACAGCTGACTTTTACGCGATCGAAGTCAAGCCTCTCGCCAGCGATGTCACGTTAGTAAATACAGATAAACGACCTGCCGTCGTTAATTCTGCTCAAGCCGTTGAGCTTGCAGAAGCGCAAATTAAACTAGCCGAGGCTGAACACGCAGCTTTGGTTGCGCGAATCGCCGCTGACAATGCAACATTAAAGCACATTGGCAACGGATCGCCTGAGCTCGCCGCCCGCTTGAACCTTCAAGCCACCTTAGCAAAAGCAGAGGTGGATCTAATCAAAGCGGATGCGGGCAAGAGAGCTAACGCTTTAAAGCAAAAACAGGCAGCCCAGTCAGCGTTGGCATCCGAAAAACTGCCGACTCTTCCCCCATTAAGAGGCAGCCAACGAGCGCTGGATCAAAGCTCCCATAAAGCTTCTCAATACCCACCCGTCTATTCCCCAACCAGCACTGGACGGCGAACCGCATTGGCAAACTGGATCACTCATCGAGACAATCCTTTGACCGCCCGCGTCGCCGTCAACCACATCTGGACCCGCCACTTTGGAAGTCCACTCGTCGAATCAGTATTTGATTTTGGCCGGCGTTCTCCCCAGCCCTTGCATCAAGATTTGCTCGATTATCTGGCGATTGAATTGATCGAATCGAATTGGAGCATGAAACACTTACACCGTCTAATTCTCAAATCGAAGACGTGGCAACGCAGCTCATCCAATCTGGACGCTGATCCAAACACACTCACAGGCGACCCGGAAAATCATTACTACTGGCGAATGAATAATCGCAAGATGGAGTCTCAAGTTTTAAGAGACAGCCTCCTCCATCTGTCTGGGCAACTCGATCTGACAACTGGCGGTCCTTCCGTTCAAGCAGGGCCAAACGTGCGGCGTCGAAGTCTGTACCTGTTCCATTCCCGCGATGGACGGGACAAATTCGTGTCGGTATTTGATGACGCTGATGTTTTTAGTTGTTACCGCCGAAACGAAAGCATTGTTCCACAACAAGCACTCGCCCTGATGAACAGCCGGGAGGCTATTGAATCTGCAACTTTGATCGCTTCCCGTTTCAATGCGAATTTGACCGACATGGAATTTGCCAAAACGGTTTTCCTTCAACTCCTCGCAAGACCTCCTTCTGAACCGGAGCTTGCAGCCTGCGTGGATTTCTTAAAACTAACCCCCAAGCGAATCCAATTCGTGCACGCACTCTTAAACCACAACGATTTCCAGGTTATTCGATGACGCCACCGACAGATATTTCACGCCGTCGATATTTGCTTCAATCCGCATTGGGCTTTGGTTCTTTAGCGTTGGGTGGAATCGTAGCGGCAGAAGAACATAAACAGCCAAATGGCGAGCCACATTTTCAACCAAAAGCCAAACGTGTTATCTGGCTATTCATGCGCGGGGGGGTAAGCCACATGGAGAGCTTCGACCCCAAACCCGCGCTAACCAAATTTGCCGGGAAGTCCATCCAGGACACGCCTCACGCCTCAGTCCTTGACGCTGAAAACTTTAAAAACCTTCGAGTTGTGGTGGTGGACGACGGCAATGGCAAAAATCGCAAGACAATTTACCCGTTGCAAACCGGATACAAAAAACATGGAAAGTCCGGTGTCGAAATCAGCGATTGGTTTCCGCACATCGGTTCCTGCGCAGACGACATTGCCTTCATTCGTTCGATGTGGACAACTGACAACAATCATGGAGCTCAGGTGCAATTCCATTCCGGTCGCCATATGCTGGACCCAAGGGTTCCAACGATTGGTGCCTGGCTCAACTACGGCTTAGGTTCGCTCAGTGACAACCTTCCTCAATTCATTAATATCGGTCCGCGTTTTTTTGATAAGCGAGACGGCCATTATTTAGGGCCGGCATACGATGCTGTTAACTTAAAAATTGATCCGAAAAACCCTCTCGCTTACGCAGCTACGCATGGCGGAATGAACTCGGGACAGCAGAAAAGAAATCTAAAATTCACCAACCAACTCAATCGCCTGACTGGAGAACAGTATCCCGGTGATGCTGCCTTGCGAGCTCGAATAAAATCCTACGAATTGGCATTTCGGATGCAGACCGCCGTTCCCGACGTTTTAGATTTCAAAAAAGAGTCAAAAGAAACTCGTAAACTTTACGGGTTGGATCAACCAGAAACCAAGAGCTTCGGTCAGCAACTCTTGGCTGCTCGACGTTTCTCGGAGAGGGGAGTTCGTTTTATTCAAATCATGCATGGTGATGGAGCCGCAGGCGCCTGGGACAATCACTCCGGACTACGCAAAGGACATGCGAGATTATCAAAACAAGTCGACCTGCCCACCGCTGGTTTGCTAAAAGATCTCAAACAACGAGGCCTACTAGACGACACGATCGTAGTTTTTGCGACTGAATTTGGAAGAACACCCGGATCGCAAGGCGCTGACGGTAGAGATCATCATCCGTTTGGATTCAGCGTTTGGATGGCGGGTGGGGGCCTTAAGGGAGGCGTGGTTCATGGAGCCACCGATGAGCTGGGATTTCACGCCGTGGAAAACCCACACTATGTCACTGATGTCCATGCGACCATCAATCAATTGATGGGGATTGATCCCCGCCAACTAGAAGTTCCAGGCTACAAGCGACTCGACAGCGATTACGGACATCCAATCGAAGAAATCATTGCCTAAGTATTCCTGAAGGATCACTCGGTTAGCTGAAAACTCCATGACCATCGCAAATTCGCGTCGCCAATTCTTAAAATCACTTGGCCTTGCCAGCTCTCTTTTTAGCATGGGGTTCCCCTCGCTTGCCGAGATGAAAGAGAGATCGTTCAACCATTTTAATAATGCAAAAACAACTCAAGCTGAACATCCGTACGAGTTGATGGTTTGCGACTATGTGCGATTCCAACTTCTTAAAGTAAACAAGAAAGGGGACGTCGTCTGGAGGCACAAGCCGGAAGGAAAGGTTTGGGATTTTGTTTTAACGGATGACAACAAGGTCATCTATCCGATCATTACCGAGACGCAGGAAGTCCGGTGCATAGATTTTCACGAGAACATCATCTGGAACTGGCCCTATGCCGGTAGCTATCGTGAGATCATAAATATTACCCGACACAAATCCCAGTTGATCTTGAGTGGTCAACTGCCACCACAAGCCGTCATGATCAGCATGGACGGCAAGATTCAAAGGCGATTGCCGATGCCCACCAAGTACCAACATCATCATGGCCAGCTTGGCAATGTCTATCCCTCAGACAACAACCATTTCTTAGTTCAACTCTGGGGCGAGGGAACCGTCTTAGAAGTCGATGGATTCGGCACAGAAGTCTGGCGATATTCAGTGCCTAAAAAAGGGAACGGGAGATACCCCGCAGGAACGGTGCAAGACGTTCTTCGACTCGATAACGGCAATACGCTGGTGGTCTGTGGGACTCAAGCTCGATTGCTGGAAGTAGATCGCCGGGGGAAAATCGCTTGGGAATTTACCGCGAATGACTATCCTGACCAATGCCTGCAACCTTCAAAAACTAAAAAACGGTTCCATCCTAGTGACCAATTTTTTGCGGGGAAATCTAGGACGAGGGGCGCACGCTTTTATTCTCTCGAAACAAAAGAAGGTAACCTGGTCTTTTATCGATCACGAAAACATCACCGCTACCAGCCGGGTCTGGGGCATCGAAAACGAACCGTTGAATTAAACGCTTAATTGACCTTCGTGCAAGACAATCCGCTGCCTGTCTGTTACCGAATTACTTCAGTCATCAAACCTGTGCTATCAGCGAATTTTTCAACTGGAACATCGACAGCATTGAGCATCGACACGAACAGGTTCGCGAGCGGAACTTTTTTCTCACCGACAAACTCATGAAGTCGTCCATGCTTCAAACCCAAACGACTGCCACCGGCAAGTTGGATCGGATAGTTTTTAGTGCTATGCGATGCGTGTGGATGAGCAGACCCCCAAAGTACTAATGTGCGATCGAGCATATTGCCATCACCTTCCGGGGTATCACGAAGACGTTGAAGGAAATACGCGTGTTGCTTTGCCCGCCACTGATCCCATTGGCCTGAGTAATCCGCTGGGCGTTTGTGGGCAATGTCATGAGTAGCACCCTTGTAGCCAAGAACATAGGTAGCGTAATTCCACATTTCGCTGTTCGACGATTGCTCGCTTTCCAACATCAATGTTGCGAAGCGTGTCGAATCAGTTTGAAACGCGAGGTAAATCAAATCATACATGCATCGGATGTATTCTTCGGGCTCCTTATGGGAGACCTCAAGATTGAGTCCCTTTGTATCAACCTCGGGAAGGGGCTGATGAGTCCACTTACTGGTTCGTTCTACCCTTTGTTCTAATGCGCGAATGGAATCGAGATATTCATCTACCTTTCCGTGATCCTCCTTCCCAAGTCGATTTTTAAAACTACGACTGTGATCAAGTACGAGATCAAGAATGCTCGCATCCCGTTTTAGTCCAGCTCGCACCTGCTCAACCCCCTTACCCGTGTAAGGCTTAAATAGTCGATTGAAGATTTCCTGTGGTTTGTGAAGCGAGGGAATAGGGCGTCCCGGACCCCGGTGAGAAAGCGTTTTACAAGACCCGTAAGATCCAGTACCTCCTTCGGTACCCAGCACGAGTGATGAGTAACGGGTTTTGTGGCCATGCAACTGAGCAGCTACCTGATCAATAGAAATATTATTGGTTTTCTCTGCCCCAATCATGTCAGCTCCCGTGGCAAAAACATCACCAGAACTGTGACCACCAAGTTTCCACCCTCCCGCATGATCGAGACCCCGGAAATAAGAAACATCCTCTTTGAGCGGCTTAAAAGGAGAAGAGGATTCATTAAAACTCAATGGTCCGGCATTTTTACACGGCCACCAACTCCAGGGATGGTGCTCTTCACGATCAACCTTTTCAGTCGAACGAGGCACACCCGACGGACTCTCTGGCATGTAGGCGCCGTAGGCAAAATAGCTGACGAGCATCCGTTTAGGATGTGCATTTTCACCCATCCCATTGAAATTATCCCCAAGCGCTCTATTCAAACCGGCCCCCATGCCATTGAGCAGGGGTAGGGCGATGGCGACCCCCCCACCTTTTAGCAAATCACGACGATCGAGATGCCAAGATTTGTTTTTCATCGGTTATCACGTTTCCTTTCGTTGCTCGTCCGTCGGTTGAAAGTAGAGCTTTGGCAAATGGCAACAATCATATCTTGGAAAAGAAAGTCATTCTTACTGGACTGCTGGAGAATGTTTTCGACTTCGTATCGGTCGCGATAGTTAAGATCACGCCCAATACCGTAGGCAAGGAGCCGACGGATCACATTTTCGGCGATGTCGTACTTTCTCGATGCCAATAAATAGGCTTTTAGTTGATCCATTCCATCCACTCTAGGACCGTGCGGCAATCGAGATTCTGCGAAGACCTCTCTTGTGTTGATCCCTTCGAGATACTTTGTATAACCTGCGAGATCAGTGTCTCGCTTTCTATCAAATCCCCGAATACGCGTTCCTTCTTCGGGAACCAGACGCTGATATTTACCGATAGCGTTATAACGCTCAAAGGGAATGCCCCAAGGGTCAAGACGAACGTGGCAGTCATTACAACTTTCAACCGTGCGATGCTTGGCAAGAAGTTCTTTAATACTAAGCGATTGTTCGGCAGAATCGCCAGCAGAATCCGATAGCGCTGGGACCTCAGCGGGCGGAGCTTTTACTTCATCGCCAAGAATTGCTTCACGTAACCAGACGGCTCGGTAAATTGGATGGGGCGCTGATCCGGTACCATTACCGATTAGTACTGAACCCTGGGTCAGTAATCCGCCAAGGCGATGTTCGGCCGCAATTTCAACTGGCCGAAGGCGTTGGCCTTCGACACCTTCGACGCCATAGTGCGCTGCCAGCGGTTGGTTGAGCATAGCAAAATCTGAATCTACCAGATTGGACACGCTGGCATTCTGGCGAATAAGTTCACTGATAAAACCGATCGTTTCATCAATCATATAATCTCGAATCGTGGGAATGTAAGGCTTCTCGGTACCTGCCCGTTCCCCTGCCTCAACGTAATACAGAAACCTGGGATAAAGATCTCGATTGATCGGAACCGTCTTCATTTTTGCTAAACTTAGCCACTGATTGGTAAAGTTCGAGACAAAATCTTTAGAACGTGGGTCAGCAAGCATACGCTGAACTTGTTCAGCGATCACTTCGGTATTATTAAGCTCGCCCGTTAGGGCAAGTTCATAGAGCACACTATCGGGCATACTTCCCCAGAGGAAGTAGGAAAGTGCTGAGGCAAGTTCAAACTCATGCCGAATCAACTTACCATCCGATTTGGTATGAAGGAGGAACTGGGGGGTCACCAACAACATCGCCAAAGTCTCACGCATGGTTGATTCGATAGAACCGAGCTGAGGTTTCAGCAGATTGTAAACCTCTAAGAACCGGTTTACCTCTTCGGGTAGGGCAGGGCGGCGGTAGGCGCGTGACATAAACCGAGTAAGAACCTGCCGAATGTAATTTTCAGGATCACTTTGACGGAGCGGGGAATCGAACAAAATGCGGGTGTGGTGTTTCGGCGGCCAAATTTCATTAATCGGTGCTTCGAATTCAATCCAGTCCACCACCGCGCGTGGCATGTCCGGTTGCCGTGGCCAATAGAGAAACTGATTCTCATCATTAAGCGTACCGTCATCGTAGATATTTTGAGGCGTGATCGTGAGTCTGTCCGGTTGCAGTTTTCCACGATGAACTCTCCCTTTTTGCACAGGAAAATTCTCAATCCGACCGCGTAATTCGTAGACTTGCGGGTTGTCCGGTGAGTTTCGCAAATGGACAACTCCGACCGGCGCGACCTCTTGGGTAGAGCTGTTAATGTTGAGGTTGTACCCCATAACAAACCGAAGCGGCAATTCAGAAGCACCGTTGGGGAAGACAGCGGAAGCCTGAAAGCGAATGCGAAATTCTCCAGTCCTCGGAAAATCCTTTACCGCCATTCCTTGCCCTGGAGTGCCACGGCGAGAGTTATGGATCGCAATTTCGTTCCGCTTCAGACTTTTTGCAAACCCCTTATTGGATTCACCCGAATCCCATTCTTGCCGTGATTGATAAGATTTAGGTTTTTCCAAGTCAACGATCGCACTTTCCAAAGCGCGACGGGCGACTTCCAGATAACGATCAATTTGCTCTGGCCCAAGGAGCATAAATTCTGCAGTGTTATTGAAGTGATAAGGCTTTACAGGGTCTTGGGGCAGGTACTCGATGAGGTTCAAATCGACACCCAACAGATCTCTCATCGTATTTTCATATTCAAAATTAGTAAGTCGACGAGTGGTATTGGCCGGCACTTCTTTACTTGCTGCTTTAACGTAAGCGCGGAGCTGGCTATTAATCCAATCCGCAACCGCCTTGCGCTTGGATGGGTCTGGCTGGAGCTCGCCTTCAGGAGGCATTGCCCCCGATTCAATAGCATCCAACACAGCTTCCCACCGCTCAACTCCCCGCCCTGAACGGAGATCACCATCTAACGTATGAAGGGCCAGCTCACCTTTGCTTTTGTCCGGGCCGTGACAAGCGATGCAGTGGGCCTTAAAAAATGGCCTTACAAGCGAATCGTACCCATCATTTACAGGTGCAGCCGCTAAAACGCCTAGGGGAAGCTGCCACACCACCTGAAAAAACATAGCACCTAGCAACCACCGAAAGATTTGTAACCCTCGATCCACGCAAGCAGTCTTATTGATAGGTTTTGGGCGAATAAACGAAAACAACTCAGGCCTTTCTCGACAGAACTTTGCAGCAATAATTCGTAGAATATAAATACCTGAGAATCCAATCAGAGTACACCAGCGGAAACTCATCTCCAGCAGAATGCTCGCCAAAAAAAATCTCAAGACATCAATTCTTTAAGAGACCCTTTCAAAGTGAGATGTTTCAAATTCGAATCCGGCTGGCCAAACGTATCTGAGGTCTCCAAACCAGCTGCCTGCATCAGCGTAAGATACAAACTACCAACCGTTTGGTGACCCTGGTCACCATACCTAGGGTACTCAACATAACGGCCCATCTTTATTTTTTTACTCATTCCGCCTATGAGAACGAAGGGCCAATCATGTCCTTCGCAGTGATGATCGCCGGAAGAACAAGACATATAGACAATCATGGTGTTGTCGAGCATCGACCCATTTCCTTCTGGAATACTGTCGAATTTCTTTGCCATTTTTGCGATCTCTCTGTAATGCAGTTTTTCGATTTCCATCCGTGATTGATGACCAGTCCATCCATTGGAGGCGGTATTGTCCCCGAGGTGTCCAAGTGCGTGAACGTGATCTGAAATACCCAGTTCTGAATATTTCACACCAAGTGTATCCGGACGTAATGTAACTACATTTGTTAGTCCAGCGATCAGTGCAGCGGAAGCAATTTCAAAATGAGATTCAATCCGCGCCGAGGTTGTTGTCGAATCATAGCGGTCGGTTAGCTGCGGCGAATGCGTTTGAATCCGGTCAAGAAGAGCGGCTTTTTTCTTCTCAATTTCCCGCAGCGACTGAAAGGAATTCATATAAAGATCGAATCGCTCTTTACTGTCTCCCGACAGTTGCTTTTCGACGCGGCGTGCGTCTTCGGTCAAAAAATCCATTAGGTTACCATTGAGCGCCAGTTTTTTTTCTAATTGCGCCGGCGTCGCAACTGCTGAACCAAACAACTCCAGAAATGCCTTTCGCGGCGAAGCCTGATAGGCGACCGGCTTTGCAGGCCCATAGGCTGAGAGATTTGGATAACAATAGGAATCTTCAGGTTTTGCATTGCCAAGCAATCGGCCATTCATCGCCATACCGTACATCGGATAAGGCCCATCGGAAAGATATCGCCCAAGAAGACAGTCCAACGTCGGCGCGACTGCCACGGTTTCAGAATCGTGCAGGGAAAGAGTTCCGAAACCCTTAGTATGATTACCCCTGAAACCAACTCCCGAGAGACTCTGAATAATGGTCAGTCGATCCTTAAGACTCTCCAATCCAGCCAATTTCTCTGGCAGGTTGTGGCTTGCTAATGAGACGTCGACGAGCGGCCCTTGCCGCCGCCCACGGTTACCGAGTTTCTTGCCATCGTCCTGACTGACAAAGTGGTTTTCGAGGCCTTCAGGGACAAGATTAAACTTATCGATGCCCGAAGATTTGACCACAAAAACAAATCGCTTGGGCAGCGTTTGCTCATCTCCATCAGCATGTGCCCGTATCGACCGCAGACAGGATACCATCGCAAGCGACATTCCACCGATCGAAAGATTTTGAATTGCCCGACGTCTGGTTAATAACATTGAATATGCTCACGTATCAGTTAGGTAATATTACCGCCTGTATAAAAATGAATCCGAGCTCAACAAGGAAACGACGAGCGCTTTAAAACTGCCGCCATTGTCTAAATAAGCTTGCTCCGCCTCAATTAAAGTTTTTGAATCGCTAAGCATTTCATTCCGCCCCATGAAATATCGAAATAAGTGCCGAATGAATGACTGTCGGGCGCGATCTGAATTGCCTATCCGGTGCATCATCTCGACCGCATCCTTGACCTCACCGTCGACATTCGGATCACCTGAAAAACGAATCTCTCCGGAGGCATCGACTGCTCGAGTTGTAAGCTTGCCTTCTTTTAACTTTCGGTCAAACTGACCGTCCCGCCGCAGGTAGATCTTACCATCTTCGTCAAAATAATGATGGTTTCGATAGCGGCCCCAATCATCAAATACTTCGAATGGCTCACCGAGCGGATTGACTTTTCGATGACACTTCCAGCAACGCTCCGCACGTAATGATTCCATTCTATCCCTCAGCGTCTTGTGAGGATCCATTGGCACAGACGCATCAACATCCGGCGGAACATCGCCTAGGACTCCCGCCAAAAGTCGCTTATAGACCCAAATTCCCCGGTGGATTGGATCATTATCTTCATTAAGTGAATGAGCCGCTAACCAGGCGGGATGGGTCAGTAAACCTGCTCGCTGCTGACGGGGCATCTTCAGCGGTTGCTCAAGAGGCCAATCCCATTCCTGCAACTCGATGCGACCATTACTCGGCAAATTATACGGGCCGATATACAACAAGTCCCCTATCCCCCGTGACTTTTCCGTAAAAGGAAAACTGGGGTGAGAGTAAAAACCTTTCTCGAGTGCAGCTTTAAAATTATCGACCGTGCGTGTCGCCTCATTTCGAGTTGCCTGAAGTGCCTGCGCTGCCTTCTCCGGCATGGATTTAAAGTTGAAATCGCGTTCAATTTGCTTCTGACGTTTTTGAACCTGAGCTTCGATGTAACCTGGATCTGTTACTTCTGCAAGTTTCTCTTCATACCTCTCTCGGGCGTATTTATTATCCCCGGGATGAGCAATAAAAAATTCATTGGTCGTCAGTAATTCAGAAATTACATTCTCATCTTTTTTCAATACATGTTCGATCACAAGGCTCGCGTCAAAAATCAGCATTTCAGTATTCCACTGAGCAATCTTCTCAACACGTTTTCGCTCGTTATCTTTGAACACGGTGCCCGCTCGATGAAACCCAAAGAACTCCTCAAAAAACCGTTTGATTCGAGGAAGGTCTTTCCGACTCCAGTTCCCACTGGTGAGCTGTTGGTCCAGCATTGTCTGGACAACTTGCGCCACGTCTTTCTGAGTTTTCAATTGGCCCTTTTCCATGGAGTCGCGCAAATAACGATTACGCTTAGGACCATGATCTGTCAACGCGTACGCGAGTGCATAAGCCAATTCATCAGGTGACAACATTCGCCGCCCATACGCATCCACATCACCGAAGCCAAACTCCATTCGATAGGTCGATTCCGGGCTTAAAAACATCGCTTTGACGGTCGTTTTAAACCCGTCTAAAAGGCCACCGATTTCAATGTTTTTTTTCAAAAACGCCAAATACTTTGCCTGCTCCTTTTTTGTTGGCTCACGACCGATCACCCGAACGAACTCTCGTCTTACCATCCCTTGCAATTTCTGTTCGTCAAATTCAGCTTGATCCATTGCGAGATCTGAAAACTCACCACGCTTTTCTCGCTCACTCAAAAATGAATCAGCCACAATCATCTTCATCTGAACCGTGCTTTGATCCGCAATCGACATCGCGGCGTAATCTCGAATGCCCCGTTCAGAGGTCACATAAGTAAAAGGACTTTTGGCGTTTCCAAAACCTTGCGACGCAAAAATCTCTGGACTAAATCGCCACAGCCGCGCTGGGGAAAACGGCAGCGTATCGATTTCGCCCGAAAAAAGCTTTTCATGATTGACCCAGTTGCCGTACTCCGGCGCCAGTAATTTCTTCTGATAGGCCTCGAATCGATTGGCTCTTACCATCTCCCCAGAAACCCAATTGACGACATTTGCTTTCTCAGCTGACTCGGGTTGCACTTCATCGATTGGCGGCATCTCACCGAACTGAATTGACTGCATCACGTCGATCCAGCGATTAGCAGTTTCGTCATCGGAAAAATCTGCATTTAGTTCGGAAAGATCAAATCCCCCTTCCGCATCCATTCCAGAGTGGCAGTTAAAACAATGCCTTGAAAGAAACGGTTTGGCTGTCGACTCGAATGAGTCTTCATCCACCTCTTGGGCGAAACACTCCAACCCCACCATCCCTACTAAGAACAAGCAGATCGCAGCGGCAAAACCAAAAGTCATATTATTCAGACGAATCAAATGAAAATCCCTAATTTTGCTGATCGATCATTCGACTATCATGATAACTGAGGCAATCGCCAAGAAATACTCGGAATTAGTCCAACTCTCAAAAATTGAACTATTGCCTCTTATCTTTGCCTACAAGATTGCGGAAAATACCCCATGACTCCACTTATCATTTTTGGAATTTATCAAACCAATCTTGAACTTTTAGACCCGAATTTTCACAGAAGGTGAAGCCGATGTGGTGCTATCATTCAATACATCGCCCAGCTACCACATCGTCGCGGAAGAGGACGAAACCAAAAAAGCGGCAATTCTCGAAGAAGGTCATTATCCTTATT
>CALKNI010000185.1 GCA_938091115.1 uncultured Pirellulaceae bacterium
ATCGGAAGGAGGTCTACGTTGTCACGGATCTAACCCAGCAAAGTTGGGTTGGGGAAAATCCAAAGCTCTTGGTTAAGCAGTTGGGTAAGGACAGCGGTATCAGCACATTTGTTTTTGATGTAGGCGTGCTGGATGCGACTAATTTTTCATTGGGTTCCTTGAAACTTGCAAATGCTGAAATCTCTAGCCGAGGGAAGCTCTCTATTTCAACGGAGCTGACGAGATTTGGTCCAGCTGACCAGCGGACAGTGAAGATGGTCATCGAGAAACGAGAGCTTCCGCTTCCCGTTGTCAGAGATGGTGTCAGTCGCTTCCCCGGTGAATTTATTGAGGCTCAGCGGGTTACCGCTGACATTCGGGAAGATGCCTCCGTGCCGTTGAAATTTAGCTTTAGCCAGCGTCTTGAGCTGGGCGTGTATCACGGCCGGATTGAATTGGAGGGGCAGGATGGATTGGCAGTTGATAACCAGCGTTACTTTACATTTCGGGTCGGAGAAACAAAGAATGCGTTGATCGTGCACCCCGACGGCGTAAACCCGCGAGTGATGGAAAGTTTGCTGACGCCGCGCGATAAGGTTGAAGCTGGAACGGCTCGGTATGAATCCGTCACGATGGATCAAATGACGTTCAGTCAATTGGAGGACTGGAATGATTATGATGCGATCTATTTACTCGACCCGTCTCCATGGGAAGACGAGGTCTGGGAGCGGTTGGAGAGTTTTGTTTTCAACGGTGGCGGTCTTGCCATTTTCCTCGGGCATAATGCTGCCAATGGGGGAATTGCTGATCCCAGTTTTACGACTCCGGCAGCGGCTCGTATTTTATCAGGACCTCTTGAGCAGCAGTGGTTTAACGAGGAGCCGGATCTTTTTTTGAGCCCCAAAGATCTGGTGCATCCAGTATTTGATTCGATTCGGGACAATGAATCTACGGTGCTCTGGAATCGCTTTCCAGTATTTATCCACTGGGGGATTGAGCCAGGAATGGAAGATGGCATTCCGACCCAAACTTTATTGCGTTACGGCAATCGGGAGCCGGCCGTGATTGAGCGGGCAATTGGCTCCGGTCGCGTGATTGTCATGACGACTCCGATTACGGAATATGGTTTTGTAACTCAGCGTGAAAGTTGGAATTCGCTGCTCTCCGGGAATCCCGTTCCAGCTTTTTTATTGTTGGACGGAATCGCTTCGTATCTCGTTGAGGGTGACGCTGAGTCGTTAAATGTACTCATTGCCCAAACGGCAGTCCTAAATAATGATCTGAGGAAATTTCCCGAGTCCTATCAAGCATTTGCACCTGATCCAGAGAAACCTCCGACTGTCTTAAATTCGGTAGACAACAAGGTAAGATATCGGTTTATCGATGACCCCGGTCAGTATCGGTTAAAAGGTCAGTTTGATCAGCAGATTGTTCTGAGAGGTTTTAGCGCAAACATCGGCAATGCAGTGACCGACCTGACACGGATTGAGATGGATGAATTAGATTCGTTTCTTGGTGCGGACCAATACCAACTGGCAACGAAGCAGGAGGAGCTCCGGAGGCAGCAAGGTACGATGCGTCGCGGTAAAGAGTTCTATCCCTTGATTATGGTATTGATGTTAGTCGTTTTGGCTGTTGAGTATTTGATGTCAAACCGTTTTTACTCGAAATAAATTTCATTCAGAGATATTTGTCGCACACATTTAAACTTGATTTTTAGCACGAACGTAAATTGGAATTAATCACTTTTCAACCAGTGTTGCCTTGGGTCGTACTTGCGATCGTTTTCGTCGCTGCGCTCTTGATGCTGCTGGTTGGCCCGTCGTTTGTCGAATTGACTCGCTCCCGGCGAATAACGCTAACCGGTTTGCGACTGGGAGTAATTTTTCTCGTATTCCTGGCGATTCTAAGGCCGGGTTGTGTTGAGAAAATCGAAAAGAATCAGGCGGCGATTTTGTTGTTTTTGTTGGATTCGTCCCGGAGTATGGAGCTGCCTCACGTTGCTGATGACTCCAGCCGTTGGAAAGCAATGGTTGAAATGGTTCGCGAAAATGAGGGCCGCATTGCCAAGCTTGCTGAGAGTAAAATTGAGGCAAAGTTTTATACGTTTGATAACCGTCAGCAGTTGTTGAGTGTAGAAGATGGCGTTGTCAATCTTCCGGAAAAACCAGAGGGTGTCGAAACTGATATCGGTTCGGCACTCTATCAAACGAGTATCGATGCTCGTGATCAGCGGTTGTTGGCGGTGGTGATGGCGACTGATGGAAACCAAAACGCGTTGGAACCTGAGGTTGAAATGTCACAGGCCGCGGAAGCTTTGGAAGATATGGAAGTCCCTTTACTTGCAGTGCAGTTGGGTTTGGCTGGTGATTCAGGGCAACTGGCGGATGTCGCGATCACTAATTTTCCTGAACAGTTGGTGGTAAATAAAAAGAATGATTTGATTGCCAAAGCCACAATGGTCACTCGTGGCTATGTAAACCAAAATGTTAAAGTCGAGCTTGTTGTTTCAGGTGAAACTGGGGCCGAACAAACTGTGGCAACGGAGGTTTTCCGTCCGACTAAGCCATTTGAGGAAACGAACATTGAGTTAAAATATCGGCCAACGGAGCCTGGCGAGTTTCGAATTAAAGTTCGGGCAGTGCCGATGCCGGACGAAAAGGCAATCAGGAATAATGAGCTGGATGGATTCTTAACGGTGCGTGACCAAGGGATGCGCGTGCTGTTTGTGAACGGAGCATTAGGCAATGAACAACGATTTTTACGATACTCACTGCCGGCACTCGATTTTGTAGATATGGACTTTTTTCCGATCTATCCGAGTGAGAATGCAAGACGTCAATGGCCGCTGAAAACGCTAGAGGCTGAATTTCGCGATCCAAAAAAATATGATGTATTTATTCTTTGTAATGTTGATTCGAGAGCGCTCAGTACGGCAAGTTGGGACGCGTTGGCAGAGGCGGTCGGAGCCGGCAAGGGATTGTTGATGTTGGGAGGAACCCACAGTTTTGGAGCGGGAGGGTATTTTAAGACGGCGCTTGCTGATTTGTTGCCAATCAAAATGGACGTGCGTGAGCGACAAGAATTCGATCAAGATATTCGCCGAGAGTTGCACATTAATTCCCCGTTCAAGTTAAAGCCGATGCGAAACGATTTTTTGACCCGTATTTCCGATGTGGAAAGTTACAAGAAAGCCTGGGAGGAACTTCCGCCGCTGGTTGGTGCGAATCGAATTGCTGTGAAAGAAACGGCCACGGTTTATCTTGTCAGCGATGATGATGCGAACCGGCCGATCATGGCAAGCGCGACGGTAGGCGGGCGGGTATTGGTATTTGCCGGAGATTCTACCTGGCGTTGGAGACGACTCGGTTTTGAGGCGGAATATAACCGGTTTTGGAGGCAGGTTGTGTTGTGGCTCGCGTTTTGGGACGCACGCAACGACGAGGCTGTTTCCATTGAACTGCCTAAACGACGTTTTAATGCGAAATCACTTGTGAAGTTCGGAGTGGTTGTTAAGTCAATCGCCGGGGAAGTCGTTGAGGACGTAGACTTTGATGCAAAACTGATTTTGCCCTCCGGTGAGGAAAAATTGATTTCGATTACCAAGTCTGGAGATAGTTTTCAGTCAGTTTTGGAACCTGAATTGCTGGCAGAAGCAGGTCTCTATCGGGTTCAAGTTGCAGCAAACAGGAATGGTAATCCGGTTGGAGAGTCTGCCCGTGAATTTGTGGTGATGGATCGCGATAAGGAGAAGGCTAATCCGGTTGCCAATCCTGAGCAAATGAAACGCTTGGCAGATCAAACTCGAGAGTTTGGCGGTCGAGCGATTCCGCCCGAGCAACTGAGTGAAATTCTCGATGAGTATATCGACAATCCGCCGATGACAAAAATTGAAATCCCGAATCGGCGGCGGCTAGGTGAATCAATGCCAGATGCAACAATATTTATTGTTGTATTTGTTGGGTTGCTCGGAACAGAATGGTGGTTAAGGAAAAAGTGGGGCTTGGTTTAAATCAATGTTTTACAAATAATTTAGCCAAGAATTAAAGCCGCTTGGCGATTGGGTATCAGCGATGGTTTTTTCGAGACAATTAGAAAGTGAATTATGAGTGAAAATCCGTTTGAGGCACAAACCACAATGCAGGCTGGCGAGATTTCCCCGGTCGGCGTTAAATCTGCACCGAGTGGTGTACAGCTCAATCTAACCATTTGCTTGATCCTTGCGATTTTAGGACTACTTGGAGGGTGTTTTGGGGCCGTAGGCCTAGCCTTAGCCGAGGTTCAGTACAAGGCGATGCAAAATCTTGATTTGGCAGAATCGGTCGATGTACCTTTGGTAACAAGTGATGATAGTGGCTTTTCGATCGAAATAGGGGAATCTAGCGAACAAGAAGGTCCAGCTGACACGGGGCAGGTTTCTTTTGGGACACAGCTTCAAGAGGTCGGACGCAATCCTATTTCACGAATTAGCAATGCGATCTCCTTGTTACTAGGTTTTGTAACTTCAATAGTGTTGATGCTGGCTAGTATCAGTGGAATGCGTCGTCAGTCGGGAGCTCCTAAAGCAATGAGTCGAGCACTTGCACTCGCAATATTTTACAAGGTTCTGACAGTCGTTTTGACGATTTTGACTTGCTACATCACTTTCAGAGAAATGAGTGATGCGATGCCGTCGTATGATACTGCTGACTCAGCAGCCGTTGCTCGGCAACTTGCTCAGCAAACTAAAATGTGGCTAATCATCGGGGTGGGGGCAGTCGGCGTCTGCCTGTCAGCAGTAATGGCTGGTTACTATGTTTACGCACGAGGTGTATTTAAGCGTGAAGATGTAAATGCTTACTTTGGTTGAAAACAAGTGATGTTAAAAACTCTTTCCTTGACGAATAAATGATTCATCGGAGAGGAGTAGCGAACTCAGATCTTGAAATTCCATTGTTCTTGCTGGTATTTTGTTTGCATTAAATGGGTCGTCAGGTCTCGAGGCCACGATTCAGTGCGTGGCCCTGAGGACCATTGAGAGGCGATTGCCTCACTCAGTTTTGCGGTCGTTGTTGGAAGCTGGGTCAGGAACTCGAGGTGGCTGCGTCCCTGGCGATAGTCCGGTTCTCGAATCGGCTTTCCGAGGCATTGGTCGATCAGGTTTAAATCGAAATTGCATAACAAAGTCCCGTGGTAGATAAACCAGTTCCTTTTGCACCTCAAAGCGTTTCCTGAAAATTTCCGACCATGGAAGGTGAGATCTGATGTTCCTTTCATTTCCACTGGGATCCCTGTTTCTTGGATTGCGGCCTTCATTTTTCCAATGACAAATTCGTGTGCGCGGTCGAGCATGCGCAATTCAGGTCTGCGTCGGTAGTCAAGTAGAACGGCGTACATTAAACAACCGGGGCCGGTCACGATTGTCTGGCCGCCACTGCACCGCCTGATAATTTTAATTTGATTTGCAGTGCAAAAGTTTCGGTTCGTTTCAGTGTCGACAGGAGAGCTGCGTCCAAGCACCACCATTGTTTGATTGGGCTCCCATAGTCGCAAGAGCTCGGGGTGATCTTCGTTTGCTTCTGCGTCATCAAGCAATGCTTCATCCATTGCAATGTTGCCAGCTGCTGTAGGGTGGGTGTATTGGAGCAGTTGCATGAAAGAAGCGCCGAAAAAAATTGATTCGCTTGATGGAAGAATCGTTGCTTGAGTTGGTATGGAATTCGTAGCGCAGGCTTCGAGGTTGATTAACGTCGACTCATTTGCCAGACGCCCTGATCCCGCCGCGAACGATAGGTTGCTGAAAA
>CALKNI010000186.1 GCA_938091115.1 uncultured Pirellulaceae bacterium
ATAATAGCAAATTAGCTGATGCGATTGTTGCAGCTTCATCGAGTGAATTCAAAGATGTGCAATTTGGTGGCGATGCTGTTCTTCGTGGAATACGGGTGGCTCGCGAAGAAAATGATGGATTACAGATAGAGGCTGTTTGGAAATTGAATTCACAACGACGAGAGATTCGTTTTTTATATCTTTTGAGTGTTGAGAATAAGATCTTAAAGCGGGGAAGCGCTAACAAATCTGTATTCTCTAATTTGGAACCTCAAGAAATTGTGATTGATCGGGTGAAAATTGCCCGAGGCGATTTGTCGGGTGTAGAAAAAATCGCGATTGGCTTTTTTGAAAAAGGCCGTGGATTTGCGGAAGTGAATAAAGGGCCTCGCAATCAAAAAAATCAGCAGCTTTATATTTGGAAAAAAGGTACGGAGTGAAAAGGGGCAGGGTTAATTCGCACCCGCATGTTTGTGTTGCTCGACGATGGCCTGCAATAGGTCACGCGACGCCTGTTTTTTAAGTTCGGCTCTGACATCTTTCCACCCTAATGCAGAATCACGGACAGATTCACAGCGAATCAGGTGGAGGCCAAATCTAGTTTTTACCGGTAAGCTGATTTCGTTTTTTGAGAGTTGAAAAGCCGCTTTTGTAAACGAGGGAGGCATGGGACCCTGAAGGCTAATCCACCCAAGGGAGCCTCCCGAGCGTCGAGTGGGCGCCTCTGAGTGATCTTTCACCGCTTCTTGCCAGGTCGTCGATTTTGAAAGGACTTGTTTTCGAATTTCAAGCAATTCGTTGTTGATGCGCTGTTCATGTATTGGAGAACCATTCGCGGGTACTTTCATTAGTAGGTGAGCTGTTTTAATCTCAGTCCCATCAAAGCGACGTTTATTTTTTTCGAAGTAGGACTGAAGAAATTCATCTGAGAGTTTGTTCCTAAGATAACGTTTCCAGCTGATCTGCCATTTCGTCTGGAATCTTAAATCTTCGTTTGTCTGAAAGGTCTCCTCAAGAAATTCTGCAAAACTTAAATCGATCGTCTTTAGCTCGGATTTTAAGTTCTCGATTTGTAAATCTACCTCGGATGAATTGGCTGCTAACCCTCTTTTTGTCAGGAAATCCAACGCGATGTGCTGGTCGACCAATTTCTGCGTTGTCAGTTCAATCGCTTTTTTTTTCTCGATCGCTGAGAGTTGCCGGTCACCTAAAGTGCGTTGTAGATCGCGAGTGATTTGATCGCGTGTGATGGCCTGTCCGTTGATCGTTGCGAGAATGTTTTGTGTCGTTGAATCGCCAGAAGCTGGTTGTTGGCAGCCGCAAGCGTCAGGGGAATCGAGGCACAGAAGGGCGATCGTTAACCAACAGGTGAGGAGTTTTAATTTTGTTGAAACAACAAAAATGGATCGATAGGTAGGTGAGGTCAAATCCACCCTCCGGGTTGGAAGCGAAAAGTATGTAACAGGAATTGTTATGGCAATGGAATATCGGTCAGTTCAATCTTAATAGGAACTTTGACAATCGATGCGGGGGTTTGGTAAACGAGAGTCATTGCGCTTGGATCGGTGTCAAAATAGTAGCGAACGGTGATTTCATTTTCGGTTTGGCCGATTCCATCGTAGGCAATTGGGACGATCTGCTCCCCTGTTTTGTTTTCGAGATAGATCTTGTTGTCGTAAACCCAGCTATGATAGGACTCGAGAGCATTTTGCTGGGCATCGAATCCAAGTTTAATCGCGAGTCCGAATAGTTCTTCGTTCTTTTCAATTCCTTGATAAGTCACGGTGGCGCCAGCACGGGTTTGTTGGTAGCCATCTTTCAAACGGCCAAGTTTTTTAAACCGAAAAGTTTCGGTGCGTCCTGCGATCAATGCTTCGCCAACACCGGTGAGTGTTTTGATTTTTTCTGTTGAACGATCTGTGAGTTCGATCGGGATAAAGAATTCGATTTCAGCAATTTCCGATTGGACGGTTCCATAAAATACAGCTTCACGGTTGGTGAGCTTGACCTTTTTGTTTTGCCCGTCGACGGCTTTGATACTTGCGGCAGGAAGTTGAAAGGAGATGGGAGTGATTCGCGGTTCCCAGCGAACAACGGTACTAATATTGCAATAATTGAGCTTGGGATTAACAAGATTGCGAGAGGCATTTACTTGGGTAACGGAGATTCCGAAAATTCCGGAGACACATTGCGGAGGCTGGATAGTCGAAACGGTTGCTCTGTTTTCAATGGGTTCAACGGCCTGCTGCATTGCTGACTGAGTTGGGTCGAGACGCAGTTGGCCGGCGCTAGCTGCATAGGGCGAAATTGCGATTTCTCCCTGTTGGGCAATGCTGTTGAGCGCTTCCCAAAATGTGCCATTTTGAATTTTTAGATCAATCTCCCGTTTGCTAAAAATATCAGGCGTCGTTGCAGTTAAAGCGACATCATTTTCAGTTTGTTTTTTTAATTCAGCAAGAGCCTCGCCAACGGTCATCTTTCCAACGAGGGTGACCCGAGAAGACTTGGTGGTAATGGCAGCAACTACTTTTTCAAGTGCTGTTCGAACCTTACTGATTCGCTGAATCAGATCGGTGGCCTCAGATGGTTCGGCGGGATCAAGATGGTCAAGGACTCGAATGCCAAGGCCGATCAAATCTTGTTGTGCTTCATCTCGCTCGGGAATAGAGGGAGATTCAAGTTGTCGCCTGAGGATGTCGACACGATCGATAAGTTCCATGTCACCAAGAACTTCCTCTTGACTGCTCGGAGGTGTGTCCTGACTTGAATCTTCCTGACCAACTAATGCTGAAGGGCCGGTGAAGCAAATGGTCATTAGTAAAACGAAAGCAAATTGAAGGAGTGAGTGTTGCATATTAATTCCTTGAGTCCAATAACCTTCATTATCTTAGCAATTGAGTCCGATCCGCGGGCGAAAAATTTGCTTTGATTGTCTTTCATTTAGTAATCGGTCTGCGAAGTGAGTGTGGGTCTTGCGATGCTTTTGAAGCCCTTGGTGTTAATAATAGTCAGAATTTCCCACGGCAAGAAGATCGTATTCATGCGAATCGGTTGTCACAATTGATGAAGCTGTATTAAAAGGGAGAGGTCCAGGGAAAGATGGCTGAATTAGTTGTCAGCAACGACCTGTTTTGAACGAATGCTCAGGCTGTCTTTGCGATTTCCTGGGGCATGACATTTTATTTTAGCGAAGCAATGCCTGATAATTACAAGCAGTTTCTGAAAAACGATGCAGCGCAAACCGATTTTTCTTCTTATTCGAGAAAGCAACGGTCGGCCGACTTTGCGAAGGCATTTGGCGGCAATTTCAAGGAACTGGAAGCACGTATGCATCGCTTTTATCAAGAGTTGAAGCAGCCTGGTCGATAAGACTTATGCAGTTTGCAATGAGCGTGGAAACTAGAATCGCTACCTAGATCATCCCGTTTTTTAATGCCCAAACTGCTGCTTGGGTGCGGTCATTGACGTCTAGTTTACGTAGAATATTTTGGACGTGTTCTTTCACAGTCTCGACACTGATGCCCAGTGATTTACCAATTTCACGGTTACTTAAGCCCATGGCAACATGTTGGAGTACCTGCGACTCGCGTTTGGTAAGTGGACTCTCTGCAGGGCCTGAGCCGATTCGTTTCATCCTCGTTTTGGTCGTCGCCAGCAAACTCGTAGGAGGCGTGGGTTCACCGGCCGCAGCACTCTGAAGCGCGGTAACCAAATTCTCAATCGGGGATGTTTTTTGAATGAATTCAAAGCATCCCAGTGCGCTTGCCCGAGCGATATTGGTTGGGTTGGAATGAGAAGTGAAAACGATCACTTTTAAGTTCGACTCAGGATCTATTTTCTCCAGTGATTTCAGCGCGTCTTGCCTCCCGAGTCGAACTTCCGTGATCAGGATCTGGGGGCGATGATATTCGATCGAGGGCACAATTTGGGCGGAGCTTCGAATTTGGTCTACGAGATCCATCCGCGATTCTTTTGCAAGATTATGGAGGCTGAGGCCAACAATAGGGTGATCGTCCGCGAGCAATATTTTCGACGTCATAGGGAATTTGATGCAGTTAAACCTAGATCAGCCTGTTTAAAGTAACAATTACGACTGTTAGCAAAAGAATTGCTCATTGGAAGTGGGATCGGCTTGCGGCTCTCCTTTTATACCCTAGATGGGGAAAGAAATCTTGTGAATCGCTAATTTTATCAAAAGCTACCGCAAAATGGTAATAATCAGAAACATCCCTCAAATTCAGGGTTCTTCACAAAATCGCCCATAAATCCGGCAACGGTGACCTAAATAAACATAGGCGTTGTATTTAATCACCTGCAAAAAGTTTGTTACTGCGGTATTCGAGCAGCCAAGATTGATAAGAAATGAATTTGAAGATGAACACAAGAACCCCGAAAAATTCGAAAATCCTCTTAGTAGATGATGATAAACACCTGTTGGAATCAATGGGTGACTGGTTGGCAGACCAAGGGTTCCAGGTATCGCTTGCATCCGATGGGGAGTCGGCTCGCCGGCGTTTAAATGAGACAACCTTTGATTTGGCATTATTCGATGTTCGGATTGGTCACGATGATGGATTCGACCTACTTGCCGAATGCAAGAAGCATCATCCCAATGTTGTCGTTGTTTTGATGACGGGATACGCGACGGCAGATACGGGAATTGAGGCCATCCGTGCAGGTGCCTTTGATTTAGTGACCAAGCCATTGATTGACGACGAGATATTAATCTGTTTTGATCGCGCGTTATCGCAGCAAAAAGTCATCGAGGAAAATGAGCAGTTAAAAACACAACTCGATAAACGATTCGGTCGGCATAGCATCATTGGTAACGATCACCGGATGCAGAAAACGTTTGACATGGTAGACAACATTGCGGATACCAAAGCAACCGTGATGATTACTGGTGAAAGTGGAACTGGGAAATCATTGATTGCAAGGGCGATTCACCAGCGGTCAAATCGCCGTAAGGCTCCCTTTGTGGAAGTAGCTTGTGGAGCGTTACCTGACAATCTTCTTGAGAGCGAGTTATTCGGGCATGTCGCAGGTTCATTTACCGGTGCAACTGGAAATAAGGTTGGGAAATTTAAGCAAGCCGATGGCGGAACAATATTTTTAGATGAGATCGGTACGGCATCGCCGTCCCTGCAGGTCAAGTTGTTGCGTGTTCTGCAGGAGTTGGAATTTGAGCAGGTGGGTGGTGCGGAGACCTTTCGTGTAAACACACGCATTATTTTGGCGACTAATGAAGATTTAGCCAAAGCGGTCGCTGAGGACCGGTTTCGGCAGGATCTTTACTATCGAGTCAATGTAATCAACATCGAATTGCCTTCCCTTCACCAACGCCCTTCAGACATTCCAATATTGGCAAAACATTTTCTGGAAAAAGTCTGTGAGGAGGAGGGAAAGCAAATTACAGGATTTGACCAGGCTTCGCTGCAGGCAATGCAGCAATACAAATGGCCAGGTAATGTCCGAGAACTTCAGAACATTGTTGAACGGGCCGTCTTGTTGGGTAATGGTCCACAACTGGGAATTCAAGACCTTCCGTCCCATATTAATGCTTGCCAAGTTGAGACCTTGACCATTTCACCGTTAGCTCAACGGCAGACTCTTAAAGCAGCATTGGAGGGGCCGGAACGGCAGATTATCTTGCAATCTTTGCGTGAGAATAACTGGAACCGAAATGAGACAGCGGAGCAACTCGGAGTCAATCGAACTACTTTGTACAAGAAAATGAAGAAGTTGGGGCTTGAGAATCCACGGGCAGTTGCCACCCAGTGGCAATGAATGAAGCAAGTGGGCCAGCGGGATTAATTGCTGATTGCTCGGCCCGAAAGCGAGTCGCCGGCGGTTTCAATTTTAACTGTAATAAGTTCGTTTTCCGCGGCGTTGGGAGCAATGGCGGTAACGGTGGCATATCGGCAAGAAGTGCCGGTTACTGTTCCGTCATCATTCACTTTTTCAACCAGTAGCTGTAATTCTTCGCCAACAAGACTCTGGAAATATTCACGTTTGAGCTCTTTTCCCAAGTCGGCAATCTTTGCACCACGCTCGGATTTAATTTTCTTGGGGATTTGTTCTTCCATTCCTGCCGCTGGAGTTCCTTTTCTTGGACTGAACGGAAACATGTGTATTTTTGAGAAGCCAATCTGTCGACAAGCATCGACCGTGTCCGCAAAATCGTCATCCGTTTCTCCGGGAAAGCCAACGATTACATCGGTGGTGAATGCCGGCAAGTGAAGTTCGTTTTTAACAAGCTGACAGCGATCAATGATGTGTCGCCGCGTCCATCTTCGTTTCATTCCGCGGAGAATTTTATCACTTCCACTTTGTAGGCAGACATGGAGGTGAGGGCAGACTTGTGTTGAAAAATCTTTCATGACCTCGATCAGTTCGCGAGTCACTTCTGTTGCTTCGATGCTAGAGAGTCGCACCCGCACCGTTGGAGAGAGTTCGCAGATCGCACGAACGAGATGAGAAAGCCTAACCCAATCGCGTTTTGGTTTCCCTTGATTAAAGTCAACTCCATAGTGTCCGAGATGAATGCCAGTCAAAATGACTTCGCTAAATCCGTTGTCAATCAACACCTGAACTTCATCGAGAACTTCTGGCAGGGGTCGGCTGAACATATCAGGTCGAACAGTGGGAATGATGCAATAGCTACAGCGAAGTAGACAGCCATCCTGGACTTTTACATAAGCTCTGTGACGATTATTGAGTCCTGAAATTCCGTTGGGAATATCGACTACTCCGAAGCGTCCGAGTAAATCAGGGATTTCGCGTTTGTCAGTGACAACTTCAGCGACCCCTGGAAGATCGGCGACCTCTTGGGGTTCCCGCGTGGCATAGCATCCCATGACTACAATTCTGGCATCCGGATTCTTGCGATTCATCCGACGAATGATTTGGCGACTCTTAGAATCGCCTTCTCCAGTGATTGTGCAAGTGTTGATGATGCAAAGATCAGCCGGTTCGTCTGATTCGGCATCCGAGAAGCCGGCACCTAACAAGCCTTCACGTACCAGTTGGGTCTCGTACTGATTGACTTTGCAACCGAGAGTCACTGTTTTTAATTTCGCGCCCACGCCATGTCTCTTATTGAATCAGATACTTCGACAACTAATTGGACACTATTGTGGTACTTCTGCAATGCGAAATTCGGACTTTGAAGTTGGTTGGCTGTAAAGGCTGAGCCAGCGTCCGTTAGTCGCTCGATTCGGCTTCGATGGTGGCTGACATCGACCCTTTGCAGCGGGGAATTAGGAAGTCTTTTCCGAATGAATGAATTTGCTCGACTTTGAGTTCGGCGTGTTCCCGCGTGGTTGTCAGGCAAATGCTTCTCCCGTCGGAATCGACGGCATTGGCAATTTTGAAACCCCGGTCAATGGTGTGCCCGAAGATTTGTCGCATCATCAGGATAACGTACTCGTAGGAGTGGTCATCGTCGTCCCAAAGAATGACGTGAAATCTTGGCTGACGTTTTGGTCGTTCGTCTTTTTTATTTTTTGGCTTTACTACCGGATCGGCGGTCAGCGTTGCTGAATCCTTGTCGGACATTATCGGTTCTCTAAATTCTTGGACACCGTTCCACTTTGAATTTCGCCTACTTTGACTGAAATTCAGGCGGGATTCAAGTAAATTTTTTTGCGTATTGCAGAAACTGGCATCATTTGTTGACTTTTCATACGTGCACAGGGAGCGTGGGGGCGAGTTGTGCCGAGGGTCCGTGGTCGCAATCGCAGCTCAGGGCTATATTGGAGCCATAGACAAAGATTTCACTTTGATATTTGAGTTCGATTCGACTTCAAACTATTTGTAAATCTGCCTCGCGTAGCTAACGTTGCTGTGAATCAGGGTTAAGCTTTGCATCGTTTTTTTAAACCGCAACTGAAAAATAGTTGCCCTATTTAAGTCAGAAAGTCTGTTATGTCCGAATTCGACGGCTACTTAAGTGAGAACCATGATCGGTTTGAGTCTGATTTATTTGAGTGGTTACGAATGCCAAGTATTGGGACTGACAGCGCCTATGACGTGGACGTTCGTAAGACTGCCGAGTGGTTGGCGCAGAAGTTTATCGAGATGGGTTTAAAGACGGAGACAATTGAAACCTGCGGACATCCCCTGATTTACGCAGAATCGCCGAAGGTTGAAGGAGCGCCAACCGTTTTGGTTTACGGACACTACGACGTTCAACCACCCGATCCGTTAGAACTTTGGGAAACGCCTCCCTTTGAGCCAACGGTGCGCGATGGCAAAGTTTTTGCAAGGGGCGCGACCGATGACAAAGGCCAAATGATCACACATGTTTTTGGGGTGGAGGCATATTTGAAAACAAAGGGGGCGTTGCCGGTTCAGGTGAAGTTTTTAATTGAAGGTGAAGAGGAATCCGGTGGTGCCGGGCTCAAGGCATTTCTAAATGGTGAATACGATGCTGAGCTGCCGGTGAAAGAAAAGATAAGTGCTGACATTGCAGTGATTAGTGATTGCTCCCAGTATGGGCCGGGGCAACCGGCTATCACTTACGGTCTCAAGGGAATTACTTACTATCAAGTTAATTTGAGCGGGCCAAATCGAGATTTGCATTCTGGCGGATTTGGTGGAACCGTTGCGAACCCCGCAAATGTTTTATGTAAAATGATGGCGGCGTTAATCGATGAAAACGGACGCGTGCAGATCCCCGGGTTTTACGATGATGTCGAGGAATTAAGTGACCGGGAGCGAGAGCAATTTTCGCAGCTCGGTTTTTCTGATCAGGAATACCAAGAAGAATTAGGATTAAAGGCTCTCGCAGGAGAAAAAGGTTACACTACTCTAGAGCGACGGTGGGCTCGCCCGACATTTGATATCAACGGATTGTGGAGTGGGTACCAGGGGGAAGGAGCCAAGACCGTCTTGCCGGCCAAAGCTGGGGCTAAATTTAGTTGTCGGCTGGTGCCCAATCAAAATCCGGAGGTCATTCAAGAGGCAATGAAGTCTATGCTTGAGGCGCTTTGCCCGGAGTCAATTGAAATGGAGTTCGTTGCCTTGCATGGCGCGCCGGGGTTTGTGCTTTCACTCGACAGCCCATTCATGGAAGCTGCGGCAGAGGCGATTGAGCAAGGCTTCGGGGTGCGACCGGTATTTGTGCGTTCTGGAGGCAGTATTCCCGTCGTAAATGCATTCACAGAAATGCTGGGAATTGATACGCTGCTATTGGGCTGGGGGCAGGACGACGATAATCTTCATAGTCCCAATGAAAAGTTTTCTCTCGAGGACTTTCATCGCGGAATCAAATCGAGTTGTTGTCTTTGGGATGAGATTGCCAAGATCGCAATTTGACGCGGCAGAATGGAGTCGTTGACAAACACGATTGATTTCTGAGAGATTTATTGTTGACATTCAACGGACTGAGTTGGAAAGTTGCCGTTTTACATTTAAAAACAAAAGTCTAAATTTACGCCATGCTTGATCGAAAATACATTGTTGAAAACGTCGAAGCTGTAAAGCAAAACTGTGCTAACCGAAATATAAGCGTCGATGTTGATCGGCTAGTTGAACTAGAGTTGCAGCGGCGTGGAAAGTTGCAACTAGTCCAGGATTTAAACACTCAGTCTAACGCAGAGTCGAAAAAAATTGGACAGGCAAAGGACAGCGACGAGCGGGAATCGCTTAAGGTCAGTGCACGTGCATTACGAGACCAGAAGGATTCGGCTCAAGCGGAGCACGACGTTATTGATTGTGAGATTAAAGAGCTCCAATTGCAGGTGCCCAATATGGCGCATGCGGATTGTCCGGTGGGCGTTGATGACAAATCAAATTTGGAGCTTGCCCGTGGAAAGCACACTTGCCCGGAATTTGATTTTGCCCCACTCGACCATCTTCAGATTGGAGAGAAACATGACTGGATCGACTTCGAAGGTGGATCTCGAACGACTGGGAATGGTTTCTATTTTCTAAAAGGCGATCTGGTGATGCTTGATTTGGCACTCCAGCAGTTCGCGATGGTTGAGTTAAGTAAGCGAGGATTTACGCCGACTATCACCCCGGATCTGGCCCAGGATTCCGTGCTGGAGGGGATCGGTTTTATGCCGCGGGGACCGGAGACTCAAATTTATAGCATAGAAAATATGAATTTATCGCTGATTGGAACCTCGGAAATTACTCTGGGTGGCCTGTACAGTGGCAAGACGATCGCGGAGACAGACCTTCCAATCCGACTGTGCGGTATCAGCCACTGCTATCGTACCGAAGCCGGGGCGGCAGGTCGCGCTTCACGTGGACTATACCGCGTTCATCAATTTACGAAAATTGAGATGTTTGTATTTGCGCGTCCGGAGCAAAGTGACGCCATGCATGAGGAATTACGGCAGATCGAATGTGATCTTTTTGACGCAATCGGTATCCCCTATCGGGTGGTCGATACAGCAACGGGAGATCTTGGAGGACCGGCCTATCGGAAGTACGATCTCGAGGCGTGGATGCCTGGCCGAGGTGAAGGCGGAGAATGGGGGGAGGTAACCAGTACCTCCAATTGTACCGATTACCAATCACGGCGACTGAACATCCGATACAAGATAAAGGACAAGAAGGGGACCCATTTTGTTCATACGCTCAATGGAACAGCCTTTGCCTTGAGTCGTGCACTCATTTCAATTCTTGAGAATCATCAGAACGCGGATGGGAGCGTTAATGTCCCCGAATGCCTTCAGCCATGGGTGGGTAAATCAGTGATTGGCCAAACGCCCACGAGTTAACCAGCCTGAAATAGATCTCTAGGAATCGTACTGCTCTTGGAAGTGTTTGTTCTGAGTGGGAACCACAGCCGTGAGTATTTTCTGAAAAACCTCTGCCGGTGAACCATCGGCCTCGACGGGCGAGATGATTTCATCGGGATAGCACTCGAGCACCGGTTTGGAAACGCCGTGGAAAATTCGAAATCGGCTCCGAATGACATCTTCATTTGCATCGTCGGCTCGGTTTTCACGAATTGCTCGCCGTCGCATTCTAAGAATCATATCTTCTTCGGATTCACAACTGAGGCTGACAACTTGGAGGATTTCGAGGTGGTCTTTGACGAGCTCTGTTTGCGCGACGTTTCGAGGGATTCCATCGAGCACGAGTAAGTCTTCTCGCGGTTTGTAGGTAGAGAGGGCGACGTAAGCATCGACTGTTTTCTTCCAAATCTCGACAGTAAGCTCATCGGGAACGAGTTGTCCGTTCGACGTGTATTTATAGATTTGCTGGCCAGTAGGGGAACCAATGTCAATGGACCGAAAAACATCCCCAACGGAGAGGTGGAAAAATCCAGGTACTGATCCAAGGATTTTCCCTTGAGTCCCCTTCCCTGCTCCCGGGGGGCCAAAGAGTAAAATTGAGCGATAAGGTGAAGAATCATCCATGGGATGCCTCCGGTCAAAACATGTTGGTGTTGTTGGTCTATTGTGTCGAGACCCATTAGACGTCACAAGCTAAAAATTAACGATTCAAGCAAATTCTAATCAGCTTTAAGTGAGTGAGAAACCGCAGAATGAAGCCGTTAACACGTGTTTAAAAATAGGCACGGCGGGAACCCATTCGAAATTGCGAAAAGTCTCCAAAAACGAACAAGCAGTTCACAAGTGGTTCGGAAACTCAAAATTATGAGGGGCATCCCACATATTTAGCATAACTAAAGTCCGGTTTTAGCGTTCCTAGCTACAATTTTCGTGTAAATTCATGCTCCGGTGATTCCCCATGTTAGGATTGGAAGATAGTTGAAGCCGATGAGTTATTCCACGCTTGCCATGACCATTGAAGTCCGTGCTCGGTTGGGATTTGAAGACGTTTGATCGGTCTCAGTGTGAAGTGAGTCAATGAATTAAGTA
>CALKNI010000187.1 GCA_938091115.1 uncultured Pirellulaceae bacterium
TCCAGCGATCACGATGTCTTTTGTTTCTGGGTAAAAGAACACGTGGCTGATTTTCGTCATGCCTGCGAGGTACTTCATATCTGGAGGAACTGGCTGACCTGCGTTGACAAGTTTCTCAACTTCCTTCTCGAGACGAGTCAGAGAGATCTTTCTTAGCTTTGAAGACTTTTGAAGATCCTTATTAATCGAGGCCTTGGCTGCTTCGTAGCGAGCCCGGCTCAATAATGCTGCATCGCCTTTGGTCATTCGGTTCAGCAGGACGCCGTTGGCATCGATCTCGATACCTCCCGTTCCTGGACCGTTGCCACCTGCGTTACCGCCTGCGTTACCGCCGCCGTTACCGCCGCCGTTGGCGCCTTGGGCCATTACGGATGATTGGAAGGCCAGCACCATACTGCATGCGGCGAATAGAATTGAAAAATTTCTCACGTAACGACCAAGCATTTGGTTCTCCAATCAGTTGCCTGATTTTATCTGTGGAATCTAGCCGATTTAAATTTGCTAAATTGCCTAAAGCCTAATTTTTGTTCAGTCTAATATTAGTTGCGTATACGGAAATTAGCAAGAAAATCGAACCTTTTGGTAAGGCTTCGTGCTCAAATCCAGTCAAGACGCAGGAAATAACGGTTTTTCCGAATGGCGGCTGGCGTGTCGGACACATTTCGCAGCCAATCCGAAGGCTGGAACTCACTTTTGGTGTTACCAAACCCGAATTCCGCCGCAACAACGGCACCTTTCCTTCTGGCTAATTCGACAACTCCACACCCATTTCTTTCATCAGCATCTTCATATCCTCCCAAACGTGTCGTTTGGCAGAAGGCGTTCGAAGCAAATAAGCCGGATGATAGGTCACGAGGACCCGACTGTCCCGATAGGAATGGAACTGTTTTCTTAATTTCCCGAGGGATTGCGTCGTTTTTAGGAGTGTTCGTGCGGCGACCGATCCGAGGCAACAAATGAATTCTGGCTGAATTATCTCCAGCTGACGCTCGGCATAACCCCAACAATTAGAAAGTTCAGTCGGCGAAGGATTTCGATTCCCCGGGGGATGACACTTGATTGTGTTCAAAATGAAAATATTTTCTCGTTGCAATTTGCAGGCTGTAAGGATTTTATCGAGCAGCTTACCTGCTTCGCCAACGAAGGGCTCGCCAATTCGGTCTTCGTCAGCCCCTGGAGCCTCGCCGACGAAGACCAGTCGGGCGTTGGGCGAGCCTACGCCAAATACAGTTTGGGTTCTCAGCCTAGCCAAGTCGTCGCATTTTGTGCATTGCGAGATTTCATTTTGAAGAACGTCGAGAGCTGCCTGGCGTTGGTTGGGAGGTAACCGATTGGATTCACTAAAATTTGTTGAGGTGTGAATTGAAGGGGCCAACGGCTTATCCGGGGGTGGAGTTTTGAGGTAATCCGGGCGACGAGGCTCGTGGATTTGGGTTGCGGTTTGGCCAAGAGTTATAGGTGAATAATTTTTACCTGAGGAATCAGCTGACGAGGAATTGCTGGCTGAATTAATATTGGATTGGGGCGTCTCAGTTTGAGTTTCAGACTGAAGTTGCTGCAAATTAAGAGTCGGGTCGCCAGAGCTTTTGGGCAAATGCGTTAAGCCTGCGGCCTGCAGGCTTAGTAGGTGTTGCGCCACCAGTTTTGCTAATTGGTTCTCATTTTGTGGTGAACCGTTAGATTCACCCTGATTATTAGGAAGATTTCCAACTTCTGGCATTGATTGACCGTCTGAATCTGCTTTAACAATTGACAAACAGACATTATTGGAAAGAATCACAGGTCAGATGAAAAGTGGCCTCCGGAGATTGAGGCTTGTTTTTGTGATTTGTCGACAAAATTTAGCGATACCACCCTTTTTTGTGGTCGCAACTCGAAGTTTGCGTTTCTTGAGTCTTCTTCCTTAAGGCAAACTCGGACTAATCTTCACTGTTCACTATTTTTCCTGTATAGGCGATTTCGTCTGAGCAACCCTGAGCATCCCATGGCACTTCCTCAAGTTTCGATCATTGGCCGCCCAAATGTGGGCAAGTCCAGCATTTTCAATTGGCTGGCGGGCCGCCGTTTGGCCATTGTCGACGATATGGCGGGGGTAACCCGCGATCGGATGACGTTCATGCTTGAAGAGGACGGACGTTATTTTGAAATTGTCGACACCGGTGGAATCGGCATCAATGATGTCGACCACCTCGATGAAGAGATTGAGGCACAGATAGAGATTGGAATTCAAGGAGCCGATCTGTTGATGTTCGTTGTCGATGTTCGCGACGGCAAGGTTGCTTTGGATGAAAAAGTAACCCGACGCCTGCGAGGTTTAGACAAGCCCGTTTTGATCGTCGCAAATAAATGTGATGGCGACAATTGGGAATTGGAAGCAAATGATTTTTTCTCTCTCGGTTTTGGGAAACCAGTTTGCTGTAGTGCTAAAAATAATCGTCACAAAAAAGACTTAGTCGCAGCGATCATGAAACGGCTGCCGACACAGGAGGAAGTCGACCAACGTGAAACCCGTCGCCCAGAAATGAAATTTGCACTAGTTGGCCGGCGAAACGTAGGAAAGAGTACTTTCGTCAACAACTTGGTGCAGTCTGAGAGAATGATAGTCAGTGAAGTTGCGGGAACAACGCGAGATAGTGTCGACGTGCGGTTTGAGCTGGACGGGAAGACGATGGTTGCAATCGACACGCCCGGATTAAGGCGCGGGAAGAGTGTGCGGACTGACATTGATTGGTATGGAACTCATCGAGCGCATCGTACGATCCGGCATGCTGACGTAATTCTGATGATGTTTGACTGCAGTCAACGTATCAGCAAAGTGGATCGCCAATTGTGCAGTTACATTGAGGCGGCTTACAAGCCGGTAATCTTTGTAGTTAACAAATGGGATCTGATGGCGGAGCATATGGCGACGGAGCGCTGGGCTGACTACATTCACGACAATTTTTCGACGCTTTGGAACGCCCCGATCGCCTTTGTCACCGGCCAGACAGGCCAAAACTGTAAGCGTTTGATGAATCATGCTCAGATGCTTTACAAGCAATCGCGCGCAAGAGTCGGTACGCCTAAGTTAAACCGGATCGTAAAGGAAGCTCTCGTCAAACATCCTCCACCGATGGCTTCCAATAAAAAACGACCAAAAATTTACTATGCCGCTCAGATTGGAATCGAACCCCCAACGATTATGTTGAAATGCAACAATCCCGATGCCTTCTCCAAAACATATCGAAGGTATCTGCTGGGGGTTCTGCGGGATTCACTCGAATTTGGCGAAGTTCCAATTCGAATGGTTCTCGAAAAAAGGTCATCCTCCGATCCCCACGAGTCAATTGAAGAATTACTCAGGTAGTCTCGTTTTTAAACGGGCGATTCTGTTTCTCCAATTTTTTGACCTTCGGACGGACTTAACATCTAGCTGGAACTCGATAGACTATTGTGTTTGACAATAGCTTAATTTCAACAATTACAGGCGAGAGAAAAGATGGGAACTCCACGAGTTGGTATTTTGATGGGCAGTGACAGCGACTGGCCAAAAATTAAGAAGGTCGCCGTTGCACTTGAAGAATTCGGTATCGAATTTGAAGTCAATGTAATGAGTGCGCATCGGACACCCCATGCGGTTGCTGAATATGCAACAGGTGCTGAAGAGCGTGGTCTTGGTGTCATTATTGCAGCGGCCGGCGGCGCGGCGCACTTAGCCGGCGTTGTTGCGGCTCATACCGTTTTGCCCGTGATCGGGATTCCGGTACCCACGGCTGATCTTGGCGGTATGGATTCTCTGTTGGCAACGGTTCAGATGCCGGGAGATGTTCCCGTCGCTTCCATGGCAGTTGGCATGGGTGGTCCGCGAAACGCCGGTTTGTTTGCCGTGCAAATCCTAGCAACGGGTGACCCCGAATTACGGGCTGCTTTTCACACGTTTAAAAAGGAACTGGTAGGCAAGATTGAAACGAAGAATGCTAACTTCAAAGCTTCTTTGTCGTAGCCAAACGGGTGATTTTGCGGTTGGCAGTCCGCCAGAATTTGTATTGGCAGGACTGTTTACATTCGCTTAAAGTCGGATTGTAAAAAATGACTGAGACTACAAAAGCTGAAACGATGATCTGGCAGGGCGGCGTCGCTGGATGCCTTGACTTGATCGATCAGACGAAACTTCCAACGGAGTTATTTCGGATCGAGTGTAAGGACGTGGAAACGGTCTGGGAAGCAATCAAAATGCTTCGTGTCCGCGGCGCACCTGCAATCGGAATCGCGGCAGCCTACGGTGTAGTCTTGGGGCTTCAATCAGCGGAGAAGGGGAAAGAAGCCTTCTTTGCGCGATTGGATGAGGTCGTTGATTATCTTGCGACCAGCCGCCCAACGGCAGTCAATTTATTTTGGGCTCTTGATCGCATGCGTCGTGTGGCTGACAGGCAGCGCGCTGATTTTAATGGAGTCGAGCAACTCTGTGAGTCACTGCTGGCCGAAGCGAAGTCCATTCATGAAGAAGATCGACGGATGTGTCATTCAATCGGTGGGCACGGTGCGGATTTGTTAAATGGTGTAGAGGGAGTTCTGACTCACTGCAATGCAGGGGGATTGGCAACTGCGGAATATGGAACTGCGCTTTCTGTGTTTTTCACTGCACAAGATCGAGGGCAATCACTTCATGTCTATGTTGACGAAACCCGGCCGCTTCTCCAGGGCGCTAGATTAACCGCTTGGGAGTTGATGCAGCGGGGAATTAAGGCAACGTTGATCTGTGATTCGATGGCCGCACAGGTCATGCGCGAAGGACGCGTGCAGGCAATTGTTACGGGGGCTGACCGCATCGCTGCTAATGGAGATTCTGCGAATAAAATTGGCACCTACTCTTTAGCGGTTTTAGCGCGGGCTCACGGTATTCCGTTTTATATCGCGGCTCCAAGTTCTACCTTTGACCTTGTAATTGAATCGGGGGACCAGATTCCTATCGAGGAACGTTGCTCGAAAGAAATTACCCATGGGTTTGGCCGTCAAACTGCCCCTGATGGCGTAGAGGTCTATAATCCAGCTTTTGACGTTACGCCTGCAGAATACATTCAGGCAATTATAACCGAGGCGGGCGTAATCGCCCCGGTGAACCGGGAGGCCATTGAACGCGTGTTGGGTGTTGTTTAGTTTCGATGCCGATTGGGTGGGATCAAGATGTGGGCTTCATTGCCTTCGTCCCAATAAAGACGTTGATCATGGAACTAAGTTTGTCGTTGTCTCCCCAACCATCTTCATAAAATCCGGTCAATTCAAAACCTGCTTTGAGTTGGAGTCCAATTAAATCTTCGAGGCTGTGCCCAAATTCGATGGGACGGTCGGGTCCGAGAAGCTTTTGTCTGGTCTCCTCGGGTAAGTCAAAATCACAATACGGGATTTGATGTCGAACCTCGAATTTCCCACGGTCGAGTTTTGCCGCATCGAAAATATAATAAACAGGATTGATGAATCCAACGATTAGTGAGCCACCGGGTTTGAGGACCCGAAATGATTCGGCCCAAATCTCTTCGACGGTTGGGCAAAAACATGTGGCACAAGGGCTGATAATTAAGTCGAATTGTTCGTTTTCAAAACAGCTGAGATCACGCATGTCACCTTGGGCCGTGGCAAGTTGCAGGTTTTCGCGTTCGGCAATATCGAGATCACGTTGCAATTGAATTTCACTTAAATCAAATACCGTCACCTTTGCGCCCGCAGCAGCGAGGAGCGGTCCTTGCTGCCCTCCACCGCCAGCAAGGCAAAGAACAGAGCTCCCTTGAATCGGCGTTAGCCATTGGTCAGGAACTGCACGTGTTGGAGTTACTCTAATCTTAAATTCTGAATTTCGAGCTTTTTCAATTTGCTCAGGGGTCATGCCGCGGTAGTACTTGTCGCCTGCAGCGGCCATTTTGTCCCAGGCAGATTGGTTAAATTTAACAGGGTCGATGGGAGCACTCCGCTTCATGATTTGGTTTATATATTGAATGCTTGACAGATCGCTTATAAACAAGCCGTTGTGTTATAGCGAAATTGTAGTCTATCGGAACTTGGTTGCGCGATTTAGGTGGTGGTGCAACAGGGAGTTATAATCGTAATGAAACCTTTGCTCTGCTATAGAACCCGTAAGAACACTAACAGTAGGCTCGCGAGAATTCTCCAAAGTTGCCAAATCGAACCGCTCCTTCGGTTGGTGCTGGAAAAGTTGGTATCAACTCACTAACCTTAAGACATCCTCGTTTAACGTCTAGTAGTAATGCATTCCGTTAATCATTGGATGGATTGTCGATGAATGCGGTTTAAATAATTACATAGGATAAAGATATGGTTTTGCATGGTTCACTGGCGGGCAGACTTGGATGGTTTGCATTTGGGATTTTTATATCTACAGGAATGGGGTGTTCATCGGTTTGGGGGCAGTATTCGCCACCGTCCCCACCGCCAACCGATTTGAAGGCAGGGTATGACTCGATGACCATCGAGCAGGCACAGGAGTGGTTAGGAATTCTTGCTGGTCCAAAATTTGAGGGAAGAGGCACTGGCCAGCCGGGGTACGCTAAGGCTGCTCACTGGGTTGCCGGAAAACTCGCGGAATTCGGTCTTGAACCAATTGGGAATAACGGAACATATTTTCAAATGTTACCGATGAAGCGTCGAATGCCGATACTCGAAGAGTGTTTTGTTTCCGGTCCGGAGGGGCTGAAGATCGATGCCGTCGGAAACATGGGGTTTGAGCGGTACTCTGATGCCCAAGAATTAACGGGGCCCGTTGTGTTCATCAACTTCACCGGTTCCGATACTAGGCTACCAAAGGGAACTCAATTGCGGGATAAGATTGTCTTCTACTTTGCCGATGCTGAGGCGTCTAGATCGGCTGCGATGCAGATTGCACGACAGCGAGCCTCTGGTGCGATTCGGGTAATAAATGAAGAACCGAAGTCGATCACACAATTAGTACGTCAGGGAGTTCCTAATCGCGTGACGGGGATCTCAGGTACTATCAAAGCCGAAGCAGCGAAATCACTCATTCGCGGACTGGGTGGAAAGCCGCGTTGGATCAACCCTGCGGAGAAGCCCGGAGTTGTTCTTTACCAACCTGAAGAGACGAAGGAAGGAGTTCCACAAGAAATAACAATCCGGATGAGGTTTCGGGAGGAGCAGGCGGCTGTTCCGAATGTTGTCGCTTGGCTGGAAGGTTCAGACCCTGATTTAAAAAATGAATACGTAGTTCTTGGCTCTCATCTTGACCATCTAGGGATACGGGGTGGGCAGGTATACCCAGGTGCTGATGATAACGGCTCGGGGTCGACGGCGGTCCTGAGTATTGCCAAAGCGTTTGCGTTGAATCCGGTGCGCCCCAAGCGGAGTGTGCTTTTCATTTGGTTTGCAGCAGAGGAAATCGGCTTGGTTGGGTCTAAACATTATTGTGACAATCCAACGAAGCCGCTGGAAGATATGATCTGCATGTTCAACATTGACATGGTGGGAAGGAACGAAGAAACCAAAGACGAAACTTCCGAGGAAAACGAGGGAAGTATCCATCTGGTGGGTAGCCAAAAGGGTGAGACGGACATCCATGACATCGTTTTAAAAGCCAATGAGTCGGTCGGTTTTCGTTTTGAATTGGACGAAGAAGATGTTTGGAATCGGAGTGATCAGATCAATTTCTTCGAGAAAGGTGTTCCAGTTTCGTTTTTATTTGGTGGGTTTCATCCTGATTACCATCGCCCTTCGGATAAGGTAGGGGACATCAATTTCAAGAAATTAGTATCGGCAGCTAAACTGTATTACCTGGCGGTCAATCTCGCGAGTGAACACGGCCCTTTTGAGATGAAATCTCAATCGAGAAAATAGCGGTCAATCTTTCTGAGACGAGAAGTTTAAGCGGAGGGGGCTTACATAGTCCCCCTTTTGCTTAGCGTGAAGGTCAAGTGTGAAGGTTAATGCTCGCAAGTTACTGGAGCGCATCGTAGACCTTAGCTCGAAGTGACTCACCTAAGTTGCGATTCCCGTAGGGCAGGATTTGAGTCATGAAAATGATTGCTAAATCCTTCTCTGGATTGACCCAAAATCTTGTGCCCGCTGCCCCGCCCCAACCGTAATCACCTTTGGGGAAAATTCGAAATCCTAATCCAAATTTAAATTGTCCTGATTTGGGGAGGGATTCGAGTTGGTTTGAAAAAACCTGGTCGATTGTTTTGGCCTGGACGATTTCGACGCCGTTGTGACTTCCGCGGTTCAATAGCATTTCACAAAATACGGCATAGTCGTCGAGAGTTGAACAGAGTCCCCCGCCTCCCGAATAGAACGAATTGTCGGGGTCGTAGAAGCGGACGCTCTGGATATGGCTGGCCGGTCTCAATTTGTTACCCTGTTTTGCGGTGTAGAGCAGGGCAAAGCGATCTAGTTTTTCTTTGGGAACAGAGAAGAATGTGTCATTCATTTTTAGTGGATCAAAGATGTTTTTTCGAAGGTAGTCATGGAAACTCATTTGCGAAACTACTTCGATGACTCGTCCGAGTACATCAGTTGAGACGCTGTAGTGAAAGGTCTCGCCTGGTTGATAAAGCAAGGGGATGTCGGAGAGTTTTTTGACGGTGACTTCGAGGCTTGAATCGGTGACTAAGATTCCTTTGTCTTTGTAAGCTTGATCGATCGATGTGTTGCCGAAAAAGCCATAAGTCAGTCCCGAAGTATGGCGCATTAAGTCGCGGGTTGTCATGGGGCGATTGAGCGGGGAGATGCCGTTATTGGATGTTTCATTAAGGACTTTCAGGTTATTGAATTCTGGAAGATAGTCGGTGATGGGGGCGTCGAGATTTAGAGTCCCTCGTTCAACAAGTTGCATGGCGGCAATGCTTGTGATGGGTTTGCTCATTGAGTAGATGCGGAAGATTGTGTCCCTTCGCATCTGCTTGCCTCGGCGCTGATTCTTGTAGCCCCATTGCCCACAAGCAACTTCTTTGCCCCCCTTAAGCACTAAAGCAGAACCGCCAATCATATTTCCGGATTCGAAATTCTTCGAAAAGTATTCATCGATAAGGGAAAGCTTCTCGAGGTCAAAGCCGAGATCTTTTGCGTTATCTGAAATCGTGAAGCTGGTCTCGTCTGTGTTATTCTTCGAAATGGGTGAAGTTTGAGCATGTAGCGTTAGGTTGCCGCACAAACTGATCAAAAACACGTGGGTCAACTGCAGGAAAACGCGGCCAATATTTACAACCCCTCGGTTTGTAAGATTCGATCGAGTACGGAATACACAGGAAAGCAGATCATTTGGGAGAGAGTGATACATAAAGGTGCAATCGGTTGGAGGGGGGAAGCAGTATCGGTGGAAGCACTGTAGGCGGGGGCATTACCGCTGGGGCATCGGTATGTTTATCGTTGACAGGGGCTTCGAGCCACAAGATACCTGAATCGGCATAGTTTCTGATATGAAATTCCAAAAAAAAGGATGAAAACTTAACACAAGTCTTGGTCCGAGTATGCCTTTGTAGGGTATTAAAGTCTTCGTTCGTTTAGTCGTGGACCTTCTTGAGATGAAGAGTGCCGCCGCTCAATAGGTTGCTGGAGCAAATACCTTGATCAAATCTATAGCTAGATAGGTTATCCAGTCGAATAAAATTAGCTTAAGTTTTTTGTGGCGATGTGCCATTGAACGCAAACCGAATTCTAGAGGAAGATGTTTGAGTCTTTGCCTTTGGGATAAAGAGGCGTAGTTGAAGCCACAAGCAAATTAATCAACTCGCTGTTAGAAAACGTTCAAATGGGCTACGATGTGGATAGTTCTACCCAATAAATTAACTGAGAAATACGTTGGTTGGAAATTGGCTCAACAGCGATTGGGATTGATGCCAATTCAACCGGTGTGAAACAAGGAGAATTCGATTGTCTGACGCGGATATTGGTTTGATTGGTCTTGCTGTCATGGGCGAGAATCTTGTTCTCAACATGGCGAGCAATGGATACAACGTTGTGGTTTACAATCGGACGACATCAAAAGTCGATGAATTCCTCGCGGGGCGGGCCGCAGGGAAGACGATTGTCGGGGCTCATTCGTTAGAAGAAATGTGTTCCAAATTGGCTCGACCGCGTCGCGTGATGATCATGGTAAAAGCCGGTGCTGCGGTTGATAAAGTCATCGAGGGATTACTCCCACATCTCGACGAAGGGGATATTTTGATCGACGGAGGGAATAGTGAATTTCCCGATAGCATACGCCGGACTGATGATTTAGCGGCTCGTGGAATTCTTTTTATTGGAACGGGTGTTTCGGGAGGAGAAGAGGGCGCATTAAAGGGCCCCAGCATTATGCCGGGAGGGAATCCAGCCGCCTGGTCACACGTGAAACCGATTTTTCAATCGATCGCTGCCAAGACTGATGCTGGCGAACCGTGTTGTGAGTGGGTAGGCCGTGGAGGCGCAGGGCATTTCGTAAAAATGGTTCATAACGGAATCGAGTATGGCGATATGCAAATGATCTGTGAGACCTATCAAATGATGAAAGATGGTCTTGGGATGTCAAATCAGCAGATGCATGACGTTTTTTCGAAATGGAATGACGGCGTACTGGATAGTTATTTGATTGAAATCACGCGAGACATTCTTGGTTACGTCGACGAAGATGGAACATCAACCGTCGATGTGATTCTCGACAAAGCAGGCCAAAAGGGAACTGGGAAATGGACCGCAATTTCGGCTCTTGATGTTGGTCAGCCATTAACTTTGATTGGTGAAGCGGTTTTTGCTCGATGCTTGTCAGCGTTAAAAGAAGAGCGAGTAAGTGCCTCGAAAGTTCTTAAAGGACCAGATTCAAAATTTGCAGGCGATCCCGAGGCTCTAGTTAATGATCTCGAACAAGCACTTTACGCTTCCAAAATTGTGTCTTATGCCCAAGGCTACCAACTGATGAGGGCAATTTCTGATGAAAAGGATTGGGAACTGAATTACGGTGCGATTGCGTTGATGTGGCGAGGCGGATGTATTATCCGTTCCGCCTTCCTCGGTAATATCCGAGATGCGTTTGAAAAGGACGCTGGATTAACAAATTTACTGTTGGATCCCTTCTTTGAATCGGCGGTTGAGAACGCGCAATCGGCATGGCGAAGGGTCGTCGCAACTGCTGCCACACTTGGGATTCCAATGCCTGCCATTAGTGCGGCACTGGCCTACTTTGACGGTTATCGAACTGAGCGTTTACCGGCTAATCTACTTCAGGCTCAACGGGACTATTTTGGCGCCCACACCTATGAACGCACCGATCGCCCACGCGGTGAGTACTTTCATACGAACTGGACCGGGCGCGGCGGGACAACAGCGTCCTCAACTTACAACGCTTAAGCCGTTTGGCTTCGGTCGACGGCGTGGACGAATTTCAGATGCTTTTTGAGTGGCATTCTGATTTCCCGACAACCTAGGTGACTCGACTAAACAGGTCAATGATCCGCTCGCTGAATAAGTCTTCAGCCCCAGCATAATATTCCCAGTTCTTCATTAACTAGACCATTTTTTGGATGTTGTTGGATGTCAGAACCAAACCAGGCAATCGAACCATTGATCTTTGTTATTTTCGGGGCCTCCGGTGATTTAGCCAAGCGGAAATTGATCCCAGCAATTTATGATTTGTACAAACGTAATTATCTACCTAAAAAGTTCGCTGTCCTTGGCGTTAGTCGCAGCAAACTCGATGATAATTCATTTCGAGAGCAGGTCTTGTTGGATAATGAATTTTTAGAACTTGATTCAGAGAGTGAAATCTTGGTTTCAGAGTTCCGTGATCGATTGTTCTATCAACCAATTAATACGAATTCCGTCGATGACTATGTGTTGGTAAAGGAGAGGTTGGAGACTCTTGATGTTGCATTTCAAACATTGGGAAATGTCATGTTCTATCTTTCAACTCCGCCGGTACTCTACGATAAAATTCCGAAATTCCTCTCTCACTACGGATTGAATTGTCGGGAAGGTAGTTATCGCCGCCTTGTCATTGAGAAGCCCTTCGGTACTGACCTTGCTTCGGCAAAGGCACTTAACAAGAGTCTTAAGCAGTATTTTGACGAAGAAGATATTTATCGCATCGATCATTACCTAGGAAAGGAAACAGTTCAAAATCTCTTGGTTACGCGGTTTGCCAATGGGGTATTTGAACCGCTGTGGAATCGGAACTATATCCATCATGTTGAAATTACAAACGCGGAACCAATTGGAGTTGGCTCACGAGGCGGTTATTACGATACTTCGGGTGCGTTACGCGACATGCTGCAGAACCATTTAATGCAAGTGGTAGCGCATGTTGCAATGGAGCCACCGATTTCTCCGGGCGCGGTCGCAATCCGAAACGAAAAAACAAAATTATTTCAATCGTTGCGGCCAATTGCTGAAGCGGATGTTTCGAAATACAGCATTCGCGGGCAATATACGGCATCAAAAATGCGTGGAGAACCAGTCAGAGGCTACCGTGAAGAGTCCGGGGTGTCCGATGATTCTAAAACGGAAACTTACGCAGCACTAAAGTTTTACATTGATAATTGGCGCTGGTCTGGGGTGCCCTTTTACGCTCGCACCGGGAAGCGATTACCGACAAAAGTGACAGAAGTTTGTATCACTTTTAATAAACCTCCGCAGACCCTATTTCGAAGACAGGGGGAGGTGCTGCATTCGGAGCACAATCAATTGATCATTAGGATTCAGCCTGACGAGGGATTGTTGCTGAGTTTTGGGATGAAGGTGCCAGGTGACGGATTCAAGGTGAAAAATGTAGGAATGGACTTTCACTATTCCGACCTAGCAGACAACGACGTTCCTGAAGCTTACGAACGCCTTCTGTTGGACTGCATGCGTGGCGATGCAACCCTGTATGCTCATGGTGATAGTGTTGAATATACATGGGAATTTGTAGAACCCATTCTCAATGCCTGGAAGCATGACGCATCGATTCCAATTTACGGTTATCCGGCTGGCACGTGGGGACCTGAGATCGCCGACGAGCTAATTGAGAGTGAGCACGAATGGAGAAGTCCTTGTCGTCGACTTACTGACGATACGTCTTACTGTGAACTCTAGGGTTGAGTTGGCCTAATACCAGTTTATTGATTTAAGAAAGAGAATAGGTCTATCACTTCCGCGTCTGTGAGTGGATTGAGGATTCCATTGGGCATCAATGAATCTTTTGTTCTTCGACGATCTACGATCGAATTCAGATCAATTGTCAGGAGTGAGTCTTTGGTTTGAAGAGAAAGGGTGCGTTGATTTTCGTTGACGATTACCCCGCTTAGAAACCGCCCGTCATCGAGAGCAATCACACTTACTTGATAGTTTTGAGCGACGGAGGCACTTGGAGCGAGAATGTTTTCCAAGAGATAATTAATATTCTTTCGATCCGAGCCAGTCAGGTCCGGACCAATTTTTCCTCCTCGACCGAACATGATATGGCATGCAGCGCAATGTTCTTTATATATTTTCATTCCCTGCTCTCGGCTTCCAGTGGCTAATCGTACCGGGGTCAACTTTGTTTTAAGTTGATTCATTTTATTCTCATTTTCCATCGAAGTGGAGCGAACGGCACCCCAGTTCGACTCGAGCAATTCAAGAAGAGCTGGTTCATTAAAGTTGCTAATTTGCCGCGCGTGTGAAGCAGAAATTGCTGATTTTGGAATTTTTTGAGCTTCGACGGCTAGAAGTAATTTTTCGGCCCAAGATTTCCGCGTGGCCAATGCGTTGATTGCAGTCGATTTGCCCTCCGGATCCATATGAGGGTATCGGTTCAGGATCGCCTGTGCAGCGGTAGGTGTGTCGCATTTGACCATCGCTTTAACTACCGCTGTGGTGAGGGCTTTGTTATTGAGATGTGGACGCAAGAATTTGAACAGGTCGGTATCCTTGGGTGAATTAGCCAAAGTAACGATGGCTCGGCGCCGCGTGGAAGTATCATTATTGCCGTCATTAACGATGCTCTTCAGTTCCTTAATGGTCCGGCCTGTTCCAAACACGACATCCAACTCTTCTAACAAGCGATCGATTTGCGGGTCTCGATGGGAAGACAATACTGTCTTGGTCGCTGTCCAGTCCTGTGGCGTGGGAGCTTGATTCCAGCCTTTTAAGGCTTGTGTCATTCCAAGAAGAACCGAATGAATTTTGTCTCGCTCGGCCCCTTTGAGCTGAGCCGTTAAATTGTCAACAATTTGCGGAGCGGATTGAATATCGAAAGTGAGTCTTCGGGCAATGTTTTGCGTCAGTAAGGGAATGCGTGAATCGAAAGCCAGTTCGATTGCGTGATGGGGCAATAAGTTGGCGATCGGTTCATAGCCATACCAGATCAGTTTCGGTTGCGCTCGATCCTCGGCATCTTGCGATTTCGTGGCAAGTTCTGCTGCAAGACGGTGCCCAAATTCCGGCGTGAATCTTGGGATCGAGCCAGCGAGGTACAGACGAACTAGTCCAGACTCGTCGTCTTTTGCGGTTTGGAGGATGCGTTGGAGTCCCAGGGGAGAAATTGAAATACGGCCATCGGTGAGTAGTCGGACCGCCCACGCACGCAGGTGCTCATTTGCTTCGGAGAGCTGATCAAGAAGCCAGGATTCTTGATTTGGGAAACACGAATAAGAAGCCCACATGATTCTCAGTTTTGTTTTCGTGTCTTTCGCCCGTTCAAACGCCTTTTTAAATTTTTGTATCCATGGGTGATTTTTAAGGATCGACAGGTCATCAAGTTCGGATTTGGGATTTCTTAAAGAGCTGCTTTTAATTTCTCTGGCAATAAGTTCCTGAAGACGTCGTCTCGATTTTCGCACAACCCATTCGTTTGGATTGGATAGATTGTTAATTAGCTGGTCAGCGGAAGCGGTTGAAATATTAGCAAGGTTGGAGGGGACTACATCGCCATAGGTTATTTTGAATATTCGACCGGAGGTTCGATGGATTCCGTCGTTCTCATGGCACTCGCCAATGTCAGACCAATCTGCGAGGTAGACTTCGCCGTAGCGACCGTAGATCATTTCGATCCCACGAAACCATGGGTCAGCAGACTTGAAATAGTCTTTTCCATGATGAGCGATATAGGAATTACCGTCCCGGTGAATGGAGTCTGAGTTAATCCGGCGCCCATGAAAATTTGCTGTAAAAAGCTGATTGTGAAATTTTCTTGGCCATTGGTTGCCTTGATAGATCATCAGACCGGTGTGGGCATGACCGCCCCCGGCCTGGTCGGTGCCGTCAGACATTTTTTGATTGCGTCCAACCGCCCAATGTTCTTCGCCTACATCCCAATGAAAATGGTCGGCGGTTTGGTCAATTAACTGGTAAAGGTGGGGATTGAAGTGGGCACCATACATACGTTGGTACCGCGCGTTGGGAACGATGTGAAACAGGTGACCGATAACGGTATTAATCATGAACATCTCTCCGTGCTCATCAAAATCAAAACCCCACGGATTCGTTCCCCCCTGAGCGACAATTTCGAATGTGTGGTCGCTGGGATGGAAACGCCAGATTGAACAATTCATGGGGGTGCGTTGGGAGTCGGTTGCTCCTGGGGCACCAACGAAGGAGGTAGCTTGAATGCCATGCCGACCATAGAGCCATCCGTCAGGGCCCCAGCGGAGACCATTGACGATGTTGTGCCGAATTACATCGCCTTCAAAGCCGTCTAACAGAACAACTGGATCACCGTCTGGGATGTCATCTTGATTGGTATCCGGGATAAACATCAGATTCGGTGCAGCGGTCAGCCAAACACCCCCAAAGCCCACCTCGATACTCGTGAGTTTTTTCGCTTGGTCCCAGAAGACTGTCTTTTTGTCAAAGGTGCCATCTGAATTAGTGTCTTCGAGAATTAAAATTCGATCATTCAAATCTGTGTTGAAATTTTCCCGGCGATCCGAATACGTGTTGCATTCTGCTACCCAAAGACGACCACGGGCATCGGTCGTCATTGCGATCGGTTGATTTATATCTGGTTCTGCTGCAAACAAGGTTGCCTGGAAACCGCTCGGCAGCGACAACATTTTGAGCGCTGCCTCGGGGGGCGTTTGCGGGATTGTCAGCGGTTGCGTATTGGGCAACTTGAGCGAGTTCGTTTCGACCTGCCCATGTAGCGTACCGTCGAGCGAAAAAAGCAAAATAGAAACAAAGATGCCCACGACGGCAATAATTGCAAAATGTCGCATCAAAAATCTCAGTTGGTGTTGCAGTGGCAAAATAAATTTAAATGTACCAAATTTTGAGACTGCTTGTGAAAGTAGGAATGAGGCGAATCGAGGTTTCGGGGAGCGCAAAAAAAAAGGTAGTTGTGCGGGATCACAACTACCATTTTCTATAATGGAAAATCCTGTGGCAAAACGAGGAGTTTCAACAGAGATGAATCAAAAAAGCATAAGAGTCCAGCATCATGCCGCCTTATTTTGATCCGAATCATTCCTTTCATTCGAGTTTTCAGGTTCACTAGTCTTCATAGGTTCAAGCTCTTTTCTGAGGATTAACATGTCAGAAGGTGCTTGAATTCCCAATCGGACTCGGTCTCCCGAGACTCGGACGATTGTTAAAACAATCGAGTCGCCCAACATGATCTTTTCACTTTCCTTCCTGGAAAGAACGAGCATATCGAGTATCCTTGGTATTAAGTGTTAATATAATTGCGAAATCTATTGCGACAGGATTTTAGGTGCCATCGCGAGCACCGTTCTTTTAAATCGCTCACCGGATGAGCCATAAAACAGAATCGAATTTTTATCGGTTTCCCAAACGGCCGTAAGTTTGACGCTTCTCGGTCCATGAAGGCAAAAGAAAATGCCACATGGTCGGTTGCCTCTGGTGAGAATTCTCTCAGTGACCTGAAAAATACCTTCTTCGAAATCGTTTTGTTGACACAATGTGTGAGATACAAATTGTCGTAATTGCTGAATGTTCTTGATCTGTATTGGATCTTGTTGCATTCTCGGCACTTCTCCTCCCTATTTGATTTTGAGCGGCGAAATTCACTTCGAATGGTGTAACCTGTTTACAAATCAGGTTGACAGTTGGAAGTATCGGCAGGATGGGGTGTTTGCGGGATGTAAAAATGCGTATTTTTCGTAGCTTATTTTGATCGGGTAGCTTTGGGAAAACAACCAATATAATCCGATCAAGCAAGCTTTACCGGACGCTCGTTCCATTCGGTACTACGGTGCAAACTAGACGTCTATCTTTTTTGGGGATGGATTAATTTTGGCATGGTCGTTGTAAACGAACACCCGATATGATTTCCCATAGAAAAAATATAAGCTGCCTTAAGTTGTTATGATATTGGTTGGTTGTTGCTATTAGATCGATTGTCTTTAGGCAGGTTGCGGTCGCATGCTTTAGCATCGTTATCGCCGCAACTTTGGTCGCGATTCGAATTTGAGATCGCGAGAACACTAGTAAATCATTTTCGGGATACGATGATTGAGTTTTAGCATTGAAAGTGATATTTTTCGGGGACCGGTTGATCTCCTACTTTATTTAGTGCGTCGGCACGAGGTGGAGGTTTCGAAGATTGCGCTGGCTGAAGTTACTGAGAAATACCTCGAGTATATTGATGTCCTGAAAGAAATTTCAATTGATACGGTTGGTGACTTCCTCGAAGTTGCGAGTATTCTGATCGAACTTAAAGCAAGAGCCATGCTTCCCCGACCCGAGGCGGAGGAAGATCAGGAGGCGGAAGTAGTTGACCCCCGAAAAGATCTCGTTCAGAGATTGTTATTGTTCAAGCGGTTCAAGGATGCCAGTTCGTTATTGGAGGATCAGGGGGTTGCCTGGCAGAAGCGGTACTCCCGAATGGCGGATGATTTGCCAACGCAAAAAGTCGATATGGCAGACCAGCCGATTCACGAGGTCGAATTGTGGGATCTGGTGAGTGCTTTTGGCCGGGTCTTGAGGGATAACCGCCCAGTTCCTCAGGCTAATATTACCTACGACGAGACCCCTATCCATATCTATATGAAACGGATTCACGCGAGAATTGTGACCCATCAAAGAGTTTCGTTCACAGACCTGTTTGAAGCGGGAATGCACAAGTCAGCGATGGTGGGCATTTTCTTGGCAGTTTTAGAGTTAACTCGGCATCACAACGTGCTCGCCCAGCAAACCGATTTGCATAGTGAGATACAGATTGTTCCCAATGACGGATTTAGCGAAGAACTCGATGTCTCAAATATCGATGACTACAATCCACATAGTAAGAGCTTGCCCACTGGCGACCCAGGGTCAATGGTCGATTAATTTTTTACCCGAATAAAAATGTATGTTTAGCGAACCACTGGGGAACTATCGGAGTTCGCGTCGCAACCGAATAGGCATGTAACTCGGTGTTCGACGCAGTGTTCGATCCGGTTCAACCAAAGTCCATTCAGTTGACTCACTTGGTGGGGGATCGATAATTGTAACTGACTTAATGAGGTCGATATTTTTAAATCTTTCTAAGATGTAGTCATTCCCCTGCTTCTTGAATTTCCCCTGAACATTTTCATTTCTTGGGTTTTCCCCATATTCGGTATTTATTTTCTGAAGCACGGAAATCCCTGTTTTGATTTCTGCAAAAGGCACAAATGGGCTTCCTCCACCAGGTTGAGGGATGTCCAGCGAATCGTTTAGCCTGAGGTTGCAGAACATTTGTACTGAGCGGCTGTTGGGATTTCCCGTTTGAGCGAAGGAGAGCGTGCCCGGTATGTTCTTTTTTCCTACTGAGGGATCGTCTGGAATGGTCGCATTGCGCCAAGCAGAATTGACTGCAGGATCGCCATGGATGCCGAATTGAAACATGAACCCGTCGATTGCTCGGAATATTGCGATATCACTTTCGAAATATCCAACCTGAACCATATTATAAAATCGGTCAGCTGCGTGTGGCGCCCAGTCACGATGAACGGTAATCGTGAAATCCCCTTTGGTTGTCTCAAATTTTGCATCAAAGGTGGCAGGCGCTGTTGCTGTTGCTAACTCTGGGTTTAAAAGTGCTGGGTTAAGAGCAGTGGACGTGTTCGTTAGTGTTTTTGGGGTTAGTTTCAATAAATCCAGTTTGTTACCGCGACTAGTTGTCAAGCAGCCAGATTGCGAGAAGGTAAAACCGATGATCAAGATCAAAAAAACCGAAATTGACCAATGTTGTTTACGATACATCTACATCATCCTTGAAGTATTTTGGAGCTTAAACACGGACGGTTACAGTGGGCAGTCAGGCTGAACTTGTCGGAAGGTTAGCAAAAGCAGCATTGGAAACCAATGTCGAGTTTTCGAGGATAGGAACTTTCGAACTCGTGACACGTGCCGATTACGATTCATGGGATAGAGCGAGCTGGTGAGTCGAGATGTTGGGGTGAAGGCTTGTGAATTTGCGGGATTTGCAAGCTTTCCCGTTATTTTTTCGCTCCGCTAAGATTAATCGGCATTCAGGGATATCTGCTTTTGACCGAGGCTTCGCGCTGATTTATGACCTATGCTTCTAGGGTAAGGTGCCCGTCAGAGCTGTTTATCAAGACATTGAACAAGATACTCCGATGGTTGGAAAACGACGGTGATCTTCGATTACCGTGCGTTTCCATGTAAAGTTGATCCTTGGGGTGAGACCCCAAGGGTCAGTTTTAAGAAATATTTGGTTGATTTAAATCGAAACGAAACAAGCCGCTCAAATGAGCGGCTTGTTTTTTTAGTGGAACAGCGCCAGTCGCGGTTTTTAGTTCTTACCAAATCAGAAGTTACTTATTGCCGGTTTCTGAATTCGCTTTTTTAAAATCGCCCGCTGTGATAATTAGCAAGCGATCTGGAGCAATAACTTTCTTCATCGCGGCATCGACTTGTTCTTTTGTTAGCGTCGAAATTTTCTCATCGCTCGCATTCTGAAATTCCATGGTTCGCCCAGTTTTCATGTTGGACAACAGCTCGCTGGCTAGTTGACCGTCTCGAGCTCGGCTACCGCGACGATTGATCAGAAAGCTTTCCTTGGCTTTTTGTAATTCATCGCCAGTTACACCACTTTCGAGCATCCGGTCGACTTCTTCCTGGACGGTCTCAACGACCTTTTCTGTGTTCATCGGATTGGAAATGCAGAACATCATGTACATCCCGCGTTCGTCTTGATCATCAGCCTGAAAGCGAGTCATGGCAGTATAGGAAAGTCCGTCTTTCTTACGCACCCGATCTGCGATCCGAGAAGACAATGGCCCGCCACCCATAATATAGTTTCCGATCAGCATGGCTTCATAATCTGGGTGGTTTTCATTGATGTCAGTAGCAACGCCCGCAATGTAAATAGCATTGGCTTTGTCGGGTGTGTCTAGATTAATCCGTTCTGATTTAATGTCGAGGTTGGCTGGCTCTTCGATTCGCCGGTAAGGTGTTTCTGTCTTCCAGCCATCGAAGACTCTATTCAATTCCGCCAGTGTGGTAGTTGGATCGAAATCACCAACTACTGCAATTTCGCCGAACTCCCCATTGAGAAATTTTTCTTGAAGGTTTCGCACGTCGTCGATACTCACAGCCTTTAAGTTCTTGATTTCTTCTTCCATCGTCGGTGTGTACCGAACATTGTCGGCAGGTTGAGGATCCATTCGGCGGGAGAATTCATTGACGGCCAAGCTCATTGGATCGGACATTCCCGACTCGATTCTGGTAACCAATTCACTTTGAATGATCTCCATGTCGTTTGGGTCCAATTTTGGTTCCCGGAGTGCTTGACGCATGATCGCGAGAGCAGGAACTAAATTTTTCCGTTCCGTTTGGAGGTTGAAATTTAAAGTCCCTAAAGACCCGCTGAAGCCAAGGCTTGCTTTAAGATTGTTTAAAGCGTCCTGGTATTCTTGGAATCCAAGTTCTTTGGTACCACGCGAGAGTAGTTGAGGAAGTAAATCGGCTGCCGCTCGTTTTCCTTTCAGGCTATTTTCATCGCCGTAGTGAATGGTTCCACTGAGTATTACGCGATCGCCTCGTGTTTCCTTTGGGAGTAAAGCGTATTTCATTCCCGAATTCAGTTCGCCAAAAGTCGTTCGCTTTTGAATATTCATAGGAGAAGGATTAAAGGCTTCGCCAGCGGCCATTGCCTCTCGGCCTTTATAGTCAGCCAGCATTTTCTTGACATTGTTTTGGGCATCAATTGCGATTCGCTCAGTTTCTTCGGATGGGAAGAAAAGACCAACGGTTCGGTTGGATTGAATCATGTATCTCTTAGCGAAGTCATTTACGTCTTCTTTGGTTACCGCTTCAAGTCGGTCTCGGTGGAGGAAGTACAGTCGCCAATCACCGTAGGATTCCCATTCACTCAATGCCGTTGCAAAACGTTCAGTGTTGGCGAACTGTTGTTCTCTCCCTTTAGAAATTGCAACCACAGCTCTTTTCACGTCTTCTTCAGAAACGCCACGTGAACCAATCGTTTCCATCTGATCGACGAGGATGTCTTTTGCTTCAACAAGATTTTTGTCGACTGGGACTTCTGCATATGCGAGCATGATGCCTGGGTCGTAGCCAATTCGGGCAAAAGCACCAGCGCTCGTTGCTATCTTGGTTTCAACCAAAGCCTTGTAGAGCGGCCCCGATGGTTGATTGGAGAGGATGCGGGAGAGGACTTGTGCCGACGCATACTCGGTGCTCGATGCGGAAGGGATGTGATAGCCTAGGCCAACAAACTGGACGTCTCCTGAGCGTCTTAGGATGACGGTTCTCTCGCCATCTTGCGCAGGTTCTTCAGTGTAGGTCTTGGGAAGTTTTCGCTCGGGACGTGGAATTGATCCAAAGTTTTTCTCAACTAAATCGAGTGCGAGCTGCTTGTCGAATTTACCGGCGATGACCAGTGTAATGTTATCCGGTTGATAATACTTGCGATAAAATACTCTCAAGTTTGTTGCCGGGACACGCATGATGTCACTGCGATTTCCAATGGTTGATTTTCCATAGTTGTGCCACTGGAATGCGGCGGTCATGATGCGCTGGATCAAGATGCCCTGTGGATTGTTTTCGCCACGTTCAAATTCACTTCGCACAATTGTCATCTCTTTTTCGAGATGCTCTGGCTTGATCCAACTGTTGATCAAACGATCCGACTCCATTTCAATGGCGAATTTTAAATTTTCGTTAGCTACCTTCGGATCCCCATCAGGAGCAGGTAGCGTTTCAAAGTAGTTTGTGCGGTCAATTGAAGTGGTACCGTTCATATTTAAAACGCCCCGGTTCTTCAGCAATTCCGGAATATCTGGATGTCGATCGGTTCCGCGAAATAGCATGTGCTCTAAAAGGTGAGCCATCCCCGATTCTCCATAGCCTTCATGTCGAGAGCCAACATTAACGGTCATGTTCATCGTAAATTGTGGCTTTGAATTGTCGGGGAACAGTAATAGTTTGACGCCATTGTCGAGGCGGTACTCTGTGATTCCTTCGACTTCGTACATCTTTTTAGGCTCTTGCGCTTCAGTCGTCTGACTGATCATCAAAACGGCCATCAACGCAACAAGAGCACGACAAGCGAACTGCCAAGAACGAGGAAGTTTGGAATGTTTGATCACTTGAAATCCTTAACCAAAAGTATCATTGAATGAAGAAGGTTGAACCTAAACTGAGGCTGCCATAAATCGCAGCACTTGCTGCAGGAGGGGCAGCTGTGCCTGAATTGCCAGCAGTCGTTTTAATTCTGACCAGCCACTGTTTGTGATTCTAGCATCTGTTGACGTCAATCGTAAGCGAGGGGGGCTTGTTTGTATTGCTTCGGAGATTAGTTTTAAAACGTGGGCTGACAGTCTAGTCTGGCGAAAAAGACGAATTTGTCGGTGTGAATTTTCAAACATTTTGGAAGCAGTTCTTCTAATCGCGGTGGAGTTTGAGATGCAAGCAGAAGACGATGTGCAAGTATTAACTAGGATCATCAAGGCTCGTAAGACCCAAAAAGTACTCGGGGATGTTGACCATTCGATTCAATTTACCAAAGCAAATGTCGAGCTTTATAACGGAAAAGTGATCGATTCGATCAAGACGGCGGGTTGGGCTCCATTTCATTACAATCGAGCCCACGATGATCTTGCAGAGCCCTGGCGAGTCCATGTTATTTGGCATGAGGATTGCCGAATTATCGCCAGTCGCTTTGAGGATTGGTTTTCCGATGTTAAAGCATCTAACAAGCTTCCAGCGATGCTGTCGGCCTGCGGCGCGTTGATCATCACAACGTGGCTGCCGCAATTTCGTGGTAAGGCTCAGCAGCTCCAAGGCGTGCAAAATTCAATTGGCTTGCCTAAGCAAACCAAGATCGATGACGAGCATCTTGCTGCCGCTGCTGCAATGGTTCAAAATTTATTACTTCTATTGACCGCGAATTCAATGGGAACTTATTGGTCCAGTGGTGGTCAATTTCGAACGCCAAAGATGTTTGAAAAGCTAAG
>CALKNI010000188.1 GCA_938091115.1 uncultured Pirellulaceae bacterium
TGACGGCCCGGTTCTTCGCCCGAATTCCCTACCCGCTCGTTTAGACAAGTTTTACCGCGAACAAATCCGGCCGTTCCATAAACGAATCAGAGGTAAGTACGAGGTTCAGGTCCATCGAATCTCACAGCATCGAATAGAAGCGATTATCGAGGAATCCGGAGGAGAAATTATTTCCGTCGAGGCCCATCCAAGGTGGGCTCAACGTTCCAAGCGGTACAAGCCGCTTTACTATTGGGCATCTAAGCCATTGATCTAGCTTTTGGCACCTGCATCAGCCGCGTGAACGAGCGTCGTCTTTCTATAACCCACCGGCGCACGTCTGACTTTATTGTTTTTATTAAGTTTTCCTTTGCGTGTGTCAACGACATCATTGACCCCGAGCCAATTTCTCGGATCGAGTAATTATCGTTTGTAATTAACAGCCAACCTTCTAAAATTTAGGTCACCCCTGCTCATTCAGGAGAGAATCCGCAAGGGAGAAGCACTCCGGATGGTGCGTATTCGAATGATATTTCCTATTGATTGAGATCTTTTAGCTATGTCAAAGGTGACTCTCTGCTCACAAGTATTTGCCCTGCCAAACATGAAATCTGTTTTGGTGCTTGCCCTCATTACCTTGCACGCCAGTATCGGATTGGCCGAAAATTCGGGAACGAATCGGCAAATAAAGAACATCGTTCTTATTGTTTCTGATGATTTAAAGGCAAGTGTTTTAGGATGCTACGGTGATCTTGTTTGCCAGACGCCACACATTGATGCGCTTGCACGATCCGGAACGGTCTTTCAACGGGCCTATTGCCAGGGCACCTGGTGTGCACCCTCCCGCCAATCCTTCATGCACAGCCGGTACCAAAACGGCGGTGAAATCAATTTAGGTGCCAACTTCCAAAATCAGGGCTTCTATTCGGCTCGAGTTGGAAAAATTTATCACATGCGTGTCCCCGGCGATATCATCGCCGGCACCAATGGGTTAGATATCAAGTCAACGTGGACCGAACGCTATAACTCAACGGGTCAGGAAGCACACACGCCTGGCGATTACGCATGTCTGAACTTAAACATTTTCACCGATGAATTGGCGAACCGACAATCTACAAAAATGCCGCATCGCCCTTATGTTACTGTGGTAATCGACGGGGACGGCGCCGATCAACCTGACGCAAAGTCGGCTGCGAAAGCGATCGAAATTATTAACGAAAAATCAGCCAGCGACACTCCATTTTTTCTAGCTGTGGGCTTGGTACGGCCACATTATCCCATGGTCGCTCCCAAAAAGTATTTTGATCTTTATCCATGGCAGACCATTAAACCCCCAATTCAAATCCCCAATGACCTCGCTGACATTCCCCCAATCGGCCGGGCGAAATCAACATCTCAAAAATCTGGCATTGCGGATTTTCCAGACAACCAAAAACGAATGTGGGCCGGGTATTATGCCTCCGTGACTTTCATGGATGATCAAGTTGGAAAGATCATTTCGGAGATTGATCGACTGGGAATCCGTGATTCAACAGCTATCGTGTTTACCAGTGACCACGGTTACCACTTAGGCGAACACGATTTCTGGCTAAAATCGAACTTACACGAAGAAGTCACTCGCGTTCCCTTAATAATCGATGCACCCGGCTACCGACCTAGCGTCACTTCTTCGCCCGTAGAACTGGTTGACCTCTACCCTACCCTCTCATCACTCGCCGCCGTTAAGGTACCAACTGAAGTTGAAGGAACCGACCTCACCCCAATTCTGAAAGACCCTGACTTCCGAATACGGGAAACAGCCCTATCAATCAACAATGGATTTGCCCTCCGTAGTGACAATTGGGCTTACATTCGCTACACCGACGGTTCTGAAGAATTCTACGACATGAATTCGGACCCGCATCAATTTCAAAATCTCGTGAATGATCCAAAAGCCAAGGATAGAGTAGCAGAGGCTAGGGCAGCATTGGACACTCGCATCCAGCGGTCTGCCTTGTCACTCAAACAAAAGAAAAAGAGAAAACCGGCGAACTAAACGCATATTGAAAAACATACGCCTGCCTCAGACTTGAATGGATTCACCATATTTAAAGAGTAAACGTTAGTTAAATCTACCCTGCTGAATCGGGGAACCTAGCACCACTTAAGCGATGGAGTACAACTCGTAATCAACCTCTTGGAAATCGGACACTTCCGGAATCCAATGTTCTTCGACAAACTGCGAATGCGCTGGATGCCGGTTATAAAATTCGTAGTCCTTTTCCGATTCAAATTCCATCGAAAACCCAAACTTGTGCTGGCACTTCGTACTGGTTTGTCTTAAACGCTCAAATTTTTGGACACTTTCAATCGTGCCAAGAACCAAAGCTGCTTCCAGAAATTCAGTTTCTTCCTGCGAGCCAAAATCATGTTTCAACGTAAACATTACGGTATGCCTAATCACTTAGTTTACTCACTTTCTCTGAACAACAGAAACCAAAACAACGCGGTAAAACATCGATCAACGATTCACATTTGAGAGATCGCAACACAGTTCATCTATTTCCCTGGAATCGCCGGTAACAATGCCCAGACGGTAAAGATAATGTTTAACTGATTTAAATGAGCTTCTATCCATATCGAACCCAGTGTTCCAGCGCGTCATCTGAAACCACTCTCTTACAGCATCGAGCTCGATGTTGTACCTCCTCGCAATCGTTTCACAAGCAACCGTCGAACTCATCAAGTTTCTGCAGGAAGAATTCATTATTTCTAACATTGAACGCAATTCAACTGATCTGTTTTGCACCATTTCCTCGGTTGCACAAATTACAAACGCAGGCCAATCTGCGGCTCTGTCGGCAAGCCATTTAAATTCACCCGACCTCACTAATGGCGACGTTGTAAACCTCTCCCAAAAGAAAACATCTGCATCTTTTTTATCGAGTGCTGATCTTGCACCTTTGAGACTCCCCACTTCAACAAATTTCATGGACTCTGTTGGCCAGTCACGTTCCGCAGCATCAACGATTGACATGATGTGCGAACCCGATCCAAATCGACTAATTGCGTATCGCAAATTCTCAATCTGATCGGCCTGGGCAATCTCACTCTCGGCCGCAACATGAATGCCCCAGAGAAGCGGTGAGTCGACGTAAGTCTTAACGATCCGGCCGCGAACCCCATTCAAGAGAGCAGCAACGCACCCTTCGGTAAGAACCACGGCTACATCACAATCACCTTTGCTGAGCCGCTCACACATTTCTCCGGTACCACCATGCACCTCATCGAAACTCACGCGCAATCCACGATCTTCGAACTGACCTAATTCAATCGCCAAGTGCCACGGCAAATTGAAGTGCTCAGGCACACCGGCAACGACGATAGAATTGCCGCCAGCTTGGTTTCGGGAGTTCTCAATTGACATGCCGCTCGCCCATCAAATTCACTAGGTCTCAACACGATGTTTCATTACATTCGCATCGCGAATTGTTTTCGCGTTAACGAATGTATTCATTAACGCGTTTCCATCGCTCTTTATAATTGCCAATTCGAGTTCCTTCAAATTGGCCTGAAATGTCTGTAAGACGTCTAAAATTGCGTCCTTGTTTTCAAGACAAATATCTCGCCACATGACCGGGTCACTCGATGCGATTCTTGAGAAATCTCTAAACCCGCCCGCTGCAAACTGAAATATTTGCTCCACATAATCAGTTTCGGCAATCGTGTCGACGATACTATAAGCTAAAACGTGTGGTAGATGGCTGGTCGCCGCCAATACCAAATCGTGTTGCTCAATTCCTAGTTTTTTCACCTGGGCGCCGGTCGCTTCCCACATTTGCGCTACCGCAGCGATGGCGTTCGGGTCGGTTGTCTGAACTGGCGTTAGAATTACCTTATGAGCAGCAAATAGATCCTCTAGCGAAGATTCCACACCACTTTTTTCGCGACCAGCTATCGGATGGGCTGGTACAAATCGAGGCGGCATTCCGTCAAATACTCGACTCGCTGCGGCAACAACACTTGCCTTGCAACTTCCTACATCGGTTAAAACCACGCCGTCAGCAAGATCCTTTGAGATCGCCTGAAGGACCGACTCCATTGCAAGCATCGGCACGGCCAAGACGACCATATCTGCGCCCGCCACAGCCTCCGAGGGATTGACAGTAAATTGATCGATAACGTCCAACTCCACCGCGTATTGCAGTCGTTCAACATTGGTGTCACAACCGACTATCAATTCGCAGTAGCCAGCACGCTTCAATGCCAGCGCAAGCGAACCACCAATTAGGCCGACTCCAAAGATCGCGAGCTTTTTAATCATTCAGAGGCTTCCACGAGTTCTCAACTGCTGGTTCGCTTTTTAGATTCAGAACTCTTGGGCGCAGACAAGAAGCGTTATCCAACAGGTCGCATCCTGAAACCAACGCAATAACTCAACCCAATTAGAGTTCGAGAATTATTGGATTGGCAACCTAGTTCTCTCGATTATACTGGGTTTGTCGCATCACTTCGACGGGAAGCGCCTCATATCTAATTGGCTTATCAGCATCCGGATTCTCATCCACCTCGGTTTCTTTAGGCTCGTCAGACTCGGTATCAGGTTTGGTTT
>CALKNI010000189.1 GCA_938091115.1 uncultured Pirellulaceae bacterium
GGCGGCGAAGATCTTCGCGTTATTGTCAATGGAAATGGCTTAAAAGAAATCAGCTTGGAGTCGCTGTTACGCCCAACCCGGGACATCGTAATTGATCCAGACAACCAGCCTTTTGTTCTGGACTTTAAAAAAGCCGCCTTAGGCAAAAATTATTTTGAGTCGGTCGGCTGTGCATCCTGCCACGAAATGGAACTGCAAAAAAGTAATCTTGGCGAAGCACAGATTTTGAATTCTACGCTGCCGACTCCCGCACCCTTTTCAAAAATGAACCCTCTCGCTGGCTGCCTCTCTACAACGCCATCCACCGTCGATTTTAGACTCAATCCATTCCAGCGTAAGTGTATTGCCGAAGCAATTAAGGCAGGGAAAACCTCAATTGAACAAGACAGCAACCCGGAACAACTCATTCATGAAAAACTGGTAACTCTGAACTGCTATGCATGCCATAACCGCCAAATGAGCGACCGATCGATTCGCGGAGGTGTCGTCGATATGCGAGGGGACTCTCTAGAGATCTACGACCGAAAGAAATGGTTCACCGGAACCCAAGTTGAAATGGGCGACGAAGGACAACACCCGCCCGCCTTAAAGTCCATTGGCGCGAAACTCAATCGTAAATGGCTCGACAAGGTGCTCTTGGAAAGCGCAAAAGATCGCCCCTACATGTCAACCCGTATGCCGAAATTTGGAGCCGATAACCTCGGAACACTTGCAGATGAATTAGTGGCTTTCGATAAATTGAAAAATGTACCAACGGTGGCGCACTCTGAAACTGAAAGAAAAATTAAGTCTCACGGCCGATTCTTTGCGGGCGACCAAGCTTTGTCCTGTATCAAGTGTCATACCTTTGGAAAGTATCCCGCGACCGGCGTCCAGGCAATCGACTTAACTACGATGACGAAGCGATTGAATCGCGATTGGTTTCAAATGTACATGCTGAAACCATCCAATTTTCGCCGCGGTACAAGAATGCCAGAGTCCTGGCCCGGCGGAAAGTCGTACTACCCCGATATTCTTAACGGCGATACACATCAGCAAATCGACTCGATTTGGAAATTTCTCGAAGATGGTGACCGAGCCGCCAAACCGAAAGGCTTAGTGCGTTCGAAAATGGAATTGAAGCCCGGTGATACACCCAAGATCTATCGTAACTTTATTCAAGGCGCCGGTGCACGCGCGATCGGCGTTGGCTACCCCGAAGAAGTCAACCTCGCCTTTGACGCGGAACTGTGCCGACTGGCGTTACTCTGGCAGGAAAATTTTATCGATGCGTCGCGACACTGGACGGGTCGCGGACAGGGGTTTGAAGCACCTTTAGGGGAAAATCTTCTCGAACTACCCGAGGCAATCGTATTTGCCAAAAATTCTAGACCCAGCCAGTGGAACAAAACCAAAGGCTCCGATTCTCCACTTTTTAAAGGATATCATTTCGATGAGAATCGTCGGCCGGTCTTTAACTACCAGTTGGATGGAATCGCCATAAAGGACCAACCCATTCCTGTCCTCGACGAAGACCGTGCACTAATCACACGAAAATTTACTGTCCAAGCTGATCAGCCCTGCAAGCTCTACTATCTCGTTGGACGATCTGAGCAGGCAACGATTGATGGCAATTCTATTGCCTTCGGCGATCGATGGACCACCCAGTTTTCTGGGGCAATGAAAGTCCAGTTATCGAAAGATGATAGCGGGAACGTTGTCGCGGAAATAGACTTGCCGAAAGGTCAAACTGTCTTTCAACAAAAATATGAATGGTAAATTTTCAGTAGTAAAATTCGTGAACGAATATGCTATCCATCAATTAATTTAGACTGAACGAATTCCTGCGGAACTCACCTTCTCCCACCGGAACCTTGTTAAATGAAACATCGATACATTACGACTTACTTTGCTTCAACCGCATTCATGCTTGCGATTGTGTTCCCAGTAGTTTTATTTGGACAGACGACTCAATCCGAATACTACAAGATTAGCAAAGTCCCAACTCCCGCTGGGGTAGTCCTCGAGGTTGGCGATTTTGAGTTCATGGCCGACGGCAGACTTGCTGCTTCTTCGCGGCGTGGGGATATCTACATGTTCCACAATCCATTACAGCCAGATGCCTCTAAAATCACCTCGACTTTATTTATGGACGGACTTCACGAAGTCCTTGGTCTCGCTGAACGCGATGGTTCTCTTTATGCAACCCAGCGTGGAGAAATTACGCGACTGCAAGATCAAAATGGAGACGGCTTAGCCGATATTTGCGAAACCATCTCAGACGGCTGGGGAATCAACGGCGATTACCATGAATATGCGTTTGGTTCTGAATTCGATTCCAACGGTGACATCTGGGTTACCCTCTGTTTAACCGGCTCCTTTACCAGCCAAAATAAGTATCGGGGCTGGTGCTTGCGGGTTTCACCCGATGGAACTGTAACGCCCACATGCAGTGGCGTTCGCTCTCCTGGAGGCATTGGATTTAATGCTGCAGGCGATGTTTTTTACACTGATAACCAAGGCCCATGGAACGGAACCTGCGGCTTAAAGTGGCTCCGCCCTGGCTCCTTTCAGGGGAATCCCCAAGGAAATTCTTGGTACGAAGAAACCGATGCAATCGGGCCCCGACCTCAGGATCCGAAAAGTGGTTCCAGAATTATGATGGAAGCTAAAAAGCTGCCCGAGCTCGAACCAACCGCCATCCTGTTCCCCTATAAAAAAATGGGGCAGTCGGCCGCTGGAATCGTGTGTGATCTATCAAACGGAAAATTTGGACCATTCAAGGAACAACTATTTGTTTGCGACCAAACTTTTAGCTGGGTGATGCGTGTCGACCTTGAAAAAGTAAACGGTCACTATCAGGGAGCCTGCTTCCCATTCACCGAGGGATTCGGATCCGGAAATTTAGCAATTGAACAAGCGCCCAACGGGATGCTGTTTGTCGGTGGAACTAATCGAGGTTGGGGTTCTCGTGGCAAATCTCCCTTCGCTCTGGAACGACTCGAATGGACAGGAAAAATGCCGTTTGAAGTACTCAGCATGAAAGCCAAGCCAGACGGGTTTGAACTTCAATTCACAAAACCTGTCGATCGGGACACCGCGAGTAAAATTGAATCTTACTCAATGCCGACCTACACCTATATCTATCAGGAAAGCTACGGTAGCCCAGAGGTCGATCATGTCGAGTGTAATGTCACTTCCGCATCCGTGTCTGATGACGGCTTGACGGTTCGCCTAACCGTAGATCAACTTCACGAAGGCCATGTTCATGAGCTTCACCTCGACGGCGTGCGCTGCGCGGAGGGAAATCCGCTCTGGCACCCTGTCGGTTATTACACTTTAAATTATATCCCCTCAACTAAAGTCGCTCTCGAAGATTAAAATTGTTACAGCGGTTGAATGACATCCAAGCCAATTCAATCTTCTGACTCTCCAGCCTTTTTTACGGGCGGCAAGTTGCCAACGAAGGGTGCTTCGGTTCGTTGCAACTCTTCTATTGTATTAGTTCGATAAGCTGCAAGTACTTTTTCAAAAGCTGGCTTGAGTGCTAAATTTTCTAACTCTTCCGGATCATTATTAACGTCGTATAACTCTTCAACTTCACCCTCTATCAGAGTTCGAACGTACTTATACCTGCCCTCACAGAGAATTGCGTACCACGGGACGCCCGGCCCATGTGTCAACGCCTTATCCCCGGGCTTTGGAATAACCGCAGTGTTTTTTCCATAATTTCGAGCCGTATGCGTCAACAGCATTCTCGCTTGATTACCTGCAAACTTTTTGCCACCCTCGATCAGTGAAGTGAGATCACGACCATGCATTTTCCACTGTGGATTTGTTTCGGCTTGAGCCATGATCGTCGCGGTTAAATCCACAGCGGTCACCGGCGTTCGAATCACCGTTGGCTGGCTGTCAGGTTTAACAATAATCAGTGGCCCGCGAATTGCGGCATCATAAGGAGCCACCTTGTTTTTGAAGCCATGCTGGCCCCATGCAAAACCCTGATCTGAGGTAAATACAATCACGGTATTGTCTAACTGGCCAGTCGCTTCAAGAGCTTTTATCAGCCGTGCTACTCCCTCATCAATGGCTAACACGCCCTGCTGATATTGCCGCACCCAATCCTTGAGGGGCTTTCCAGGAATATCAACCATGGCGACTGGAGGCAAATCGCGGACTTTTTTTTCAACGGGTATCCCCATCTCATTTTTTTCCCAAAAACCAACCTCTCGAACGTATTTTGGTTTCCCAGGTCGAGGGCCATAAATATCCGAAGGCTCCGGAATCTCCGCATCGGGATAGGCGTTTTCGTGCCGGCCTGCCGGTGTAAATGGTCCATGAACTGCACCATAGCAAAGCCATAACATCCACGGCTTCTGAGGATCCCTAGTGTTGCCGTTAATAAAATCAACCGCCCAGTTGGTGTAGTTATCTGTCGAATAACCTTTTGTCAAAACTGGGTCACCGCCATCACGCACAATCAATTGATTATCGTAATAGTTAGGAGAGTTCTTGGGGAACTTGATTCGGTTCCAAACAATCTGATGATCCCAGTCTCGGCCAAATCCCGAATCATCACCGGTGTGCCACTTGCCAATCTGAGCCGTGTAATAGCCTCGTTCACGAAGCAGTTTTGGAAAGAACTGACACTGATCTGGATCGTAGACATTTCCAGGATACTCACCGGTTGCCCGAAAGGACTCGATCGCATGTTGCTGACGACCCGTCAATACTGACAAACGCGAAGCAGCACACCACGATCCAATGTAGGCATGTGTAAATCGAGCACCTCGTTTTGCCAACGAATCAATATTAGGTGTCTTCACCCAGGAATAGGCCTCATCGTAACAACTCACTGTTCGATGACTCTGATCATCAGTGTAGATAAACAAAATATTCGGTTGCTCTGCGACAGTTTCCACCGGTCGAGCCATGATGAAAAGCACCATATAGAAAAGCAATGGAATCAACTTCTGAATGATTGATCGTTTGTACCTGACTTGGTGCATAAAATTATGTTTCCCTAATATATTACAATTGGTCACGATTTATCAGAAATCAGCAACTCATTTTCTTTAAAGCCTTCATTCAACAAATCTATCTTTTATATTGAGTCACATCAGTGCTAGGATTAGATAGCTGGTTGAAATAATAACTCTCTTAGTTGGCGAATTAATGAGCAACAAACTTGAGCGGCGTCATTTTTTAAAGGGACTCGGGGGATCTGCCCTGTTTCTTCCTCACCTAGATGCAATGGCAGTCACTGGTCCCGTGAAGTCAATTGACTCATCCGTTCCCAAGCGAATGGTATGTATTGGTAACAACTTTGGTTTCGTTCCACAACTTTTTTTCCCAGAGAAAACGGGAGAACAGTACGACCTTCCGGATCTTTTGAAACCTCTCAAGAAGCACCAGCCTGATTTCACTATTTTTTCTCACTTAGATCATGGCACCAATGGCCAGGGTGGGCACTCCGGCATTCACGCCTACCTTTCGGGAATACTCTCAAAAAATTCAAAAGGCTTCAAAGAAAGAAACATATCTGTTGATCAAAAAGCTGCGGAAATGACCCAGTCCAAAACTCGTTTCTCGTCGCTTCAATTCTCATCTTCTGATTCAAAAAACAACAAGCTGTCGTGGTCCAATGCTGGCGTTGCCTTGCCTTCAATTACAAATTTAAATCAAATTTTTGATCTCTTATTTCAAAAATCTAGCCCCGCAAGCAAGCGCAACGCAGAGCGTAACCTGGATAGACAAACCAGCATCCTTGACTTGGTGAAAACAGATGCTGACCGCTTGACGAGACAAGTTGGAAAAAGTGATCGGGAAAAACTTGACCGATATTTTTCCTCCATACGCTCCGTAGAAAAACAACTTAACCAAACGCGACTTTGGATTGACCACCCCAAACCAACCGTCGATTACCAACTTCCCAAAGAAGCTGCGAATCTAAATTTCTCAAAACGCATTCCACTTTACTACGACCTAATCACACTGGCACTTCAAACCGATTCGACACGTGTCATCACGTTTGGAACCGGCGACATTGGCAGTGATGGCGGTGGACTGGGTGTCACTCGTGGCTACCATCAACTAACTCATCACGGCAAAGTACCCGGCTACATTGCAGAACTCTCCATTATCGAATCTTTCCTCGTAAAGGAATTTTCTGGCTTCCTGGATAAATTAAGCTCTATCGAAGAACCCAACGGAAAGACCCTGCTCGATAACACGATCACTCTTTTCGGTAGCGGCATGGGAAACGCAAGTTCTCACAGCAACAAACGTCTCCCCTTAATTCTCGCCGGCGGGGGATTTCGACATGGACAGCACATCAGTTTTGAAAATCAAAACAATCGACCCCCGGCGTCAAATTTATTACTTAGCATGCTGCAACAATTTGGAATGGAAGCCAACCGCTTCGGTCAATCAACAGGAACGCTTGCTGGCATGGAGCCGGTCCAATGACATACCAACACCTGCTGGCCACTGTTTTAATAATTTTTATTGCCGGCCAATCCTGGGCTCAGGAACCGGCTTTCAAAGCTGGCTCGTTTCTTAGAGACCATTGTTTTAAATGCCACGCTGGCCAGGCCCAAAAAGGGGACCGCCAGTTTGACGGCATTGATTTTACCGCACTCACTGAGCAGGATTTATCGCTTTTAGAGGAAGCGATTGACGCCATTAATCGCGGTGATATGCCGCCCTCGAAATCACCTCAGCCCTCAGACGCTGAACGTCGAATGTTTGTGAATTCAGTAGAAGAAGCGCTTAAAAATCAACAAGTAAATTCGTCGAACAACACCACCATTTTCCGAAGAATGACACGCGATGAATATCGAAATACCATTCGCGATCTTCTCGATTTCAACACCAATGCCTTTGATCCAGTTGCCGACTTTCCAAGTGATTCGAGAACAGACGGATTTGCAAACATTGGTAGATCCCAAGTTCTTTCAGATTTCCAGCTTAAAAAATATATGAAAGCTGCCCAGGGTGTCTTGGAGCAAGCATCTTATTTTAACTACGAAAAACCCGATTCCAAGCTCCTTCAGTTTACGCCCGAGCAGATGTCTCATAAAGACAAATACGACCGGGCACCCGTTTTGTGGATTTTAAATGTCAACAACGAGTATCTCGATATCGGACACGGACAACCGGTCGAACGGCACGCAACTTACCCCCAAGCGTTCAGCAAAACAGGAGTTCCTCACGATGGATACTATGACATTCGTGTGAGAGCTTCCGCCATTAATCGTCTCGATCATCCTTACTCCAATAAAGATTTTGAATACGATTTTAGACAACCAATGAAGCTTGGGATGTGGATTGCCCCAACACCAAATTTACTGGTAAAAGGCGCTTCGGACGGTCGACGTTTGGTTAAAATTTTTGACCTGGTTGACGAGGAGGCAAAGGTTTATTCAGCAACAGTCTGGCTTACTAAAGGAAGTACCCCCTTTGTTCACTGGGTAAATGGCTTTAGCTCCAAAGGAACGATACGCAAAGTCGGAGAAAAGTATCACCCAGAAGTCATGCGGCCAAAACAATACGCCGAAGATATGGCAAAAAATGGTGGCATTGAGGCGGGCCAACAATTGAAAGATCGCGCCAAAAACAGCAAGAATCGGCTCCTTTCGGAAGTTTATGATGGACCGCGGGTTCGAATCTATTCGTTGGAAATTGAAGGTCCGCATTACACAAGCTGGCCACCGGAAAGTCATCAGAAACTTTATGGCAAGACAATGCGACCGGAAGACCTGAATCTCGAACCCGCAATCTCACAATTCGCTCAACGAGCCTTCCGACGAAACTTAAAACCTGCAGAGTTCCAGCACTACATCCAGTTTGTAAAACAAAAAATCAATGATGGAGAGTCTGCTGAGGCAGCCATCAAGCTCGGGTTTGCTGCGATCCTCACCTCTCCGCGGTTCCTTTACCTTGATGAAGGTGACGAAGATCAAGACACCGAATTGTCGCCCTTCGAACTCGCATCTCGATTGTCTTATTTCATTTGGAATTCAATGCCCGATGACGAATTGTTCGAGCTTGCTCGCAAGAACCAACTCAATAAGACCGACGTGATTCGCGACCAGGTCGAACGAATGCTGCAAGACCCTAAGTCTTCCGTATTTATAGAAAACCTGGCAGATAGTTGGCTTCGGTTAAACGAACTTGGATCCATGCCTCCCGACAGTAAGACGTTTAAGTCTTACTATCGACATCGACTTGAATCAGCAATGAAGCAGGAGACTTATCACTTTCTGCAGGATTTACTAAACGAAAACGGTTCAATTTTTGAGTTGCTCACTAGCCAATACACTTTCGTCAATGATAGCCTCGCCACCCATTATGGGTTGGCGGGAGAATTTGGAGAAAACTTTCAAAAAGTTTCGCTTTCTGAATCTCATCACCGGGGCGGCCTTCTAGGTCAAGCCAGCGTTTTAACAGTCACCGCGAATGGCGTTGAAACCTCGCCGGTGACGCGCGGTGTTTGGATCTTAGAAAATCTACTAGGTTCACCTCCTTCCCCTCCGCCGCCAGACGTTGAACCCATCGAACCTGATACTCGCGGCACAACGACGATTCGTGAGCAATTGCTAAAACACCGACACGTCACCGCCTGCGCCGACTGCCATGCTAAAATTGATCCTCTCGGATTTGCCTTAGAATTTTACGATCCGATCGGAAGCTATCGAGAAAACTACCCTGCCAAGGGACTTAGAGGAAAGGGAAAACTGATCGACGGATCCGGAAATTTTCCCGACGGAGATTCCTTCAACAACGAGTTCGAACTTAAAATGTCTCTGATGTCCAGAAAAAAACAGTTTGCGAAAACTCTCGTTGAAAAATTACTAATTTTTGGAACGGGGCGTACCGTTTCCTTTCGAGATCATCGCGAGATTGAACAACTTGCCCAGTCAATGGACACTACAGACAATGGGTTCCGAGACCTTGTAAAATCTGTCGCGAGCAGCGAAATTTTTCGATCTCGATAAATCGCCTCGGCAAAACCAAAATCGACGGTTGAGCCTTTGAAATTAATCTAGAACAGTGATATTCATGAACTCAATTAGTCAATCGTGCGCAAACCAGTGGCAGCTCGCAATCGTATTATTGGTCCTGCTGACAGCCAATGCAAAATCGGGATACTGCCAAGACTCGCTCGATCGCAACAAGCCAAATTGGGTCAAGCACACCATCGTTGACCGTCAAAAATCAGCTATCAATTCTGCAGTCGCCAACGATTTTGATCGCGACGGTAAATTGGACATAATCGCCTCCTATCAGGGCAGTGTTTTCATTCATCGCGGCACGGACTGGCAGCCCATCAAAATTCATTCTTTCAAACCTGGCAATTCCCGAAACAAACCGGGGAAAGCGTGCATTCACAGTTGTTTAATCGATGTCGACCGAGATGGCGATCTCGATTTCATTGGCTCTAATCAAACCTTATTCTGGCTTGAATGCCCCGACGAACCTCTTTCAGGTATTCCATGGGTTTATCGAACCATCGATGACGAGATGCTTGGTTCGCATTGTGTGTTAGCCGCTGATGTAGACGGGAATGGCGTCATGGATTTGATCGCCAACTCATTCCACGGCGAGGAAAAAACCAACGTGCCTCGCTCCATTGCCTGGCTGGAAATCCCCGCCAATCCACGGGAAGCAAAACAATGGAAACGTCATGTTTTTGCCAATCAGGATGCTCCCGGCGGATCACATTACATGGGATTTGGTGACTTAAACGGCGATGGACGTGGAGACATCACCTGTGGTGCAAAAGGCCAGCCATTTACTGATGGAGAGTGGTTTGCCTGGTGGGAGCAACCCGTCGATCCTCGTGGTCCCTGGAAAAAACACTTGCTCGCGGAAAATCAGGTGGGGGCATCCAATATTCATCCCGTTCATATCGACGGTGATGGCACAATTGATATCGTGGCAACCCGCGGTCACGGCATCGGAGTTTTTTGGTTCCAAGGTCCAGATTTTCGGCCGATCGAAATTGACCCCAAAATTGAAGGCCCGCACACGCTGGTCACAGCGGATTTAGACGGCGATCAGGACATCGACATTGCCGTTTGTGGACGCTCAACCGATGGCACCACCATGTGGTATAAAAACGATGGAGCGGGTAATTTTAATCCTTCCGTCATCGACCGAAATCAAGGAAGTTATGATCTTCGTGCGATCGATATGGATGGCGATGGCGACCTCGACCTCCTCAGTGCCGGACACCAAAACAACAATGTCATCTGGTACGAGAACCAAATCAAACGCGAACGTATTTCGTCCCGTTAATATAATTTGGACATTCAACAGATCTTTATTGGTTTGTCTTTCTCTGGTCCAAAAATTGATTTGTAAAAAAATCGATGGACTGCTGACGATCTCGTTGATCTTTCAGACCATGACCGGCACCCTGAACCAATACAAGAGTTGTCGATACGCCTGCCTCCTTGAGCGCATCATTGAGCATTTGACTTTGTTGAAATGGAACCAAACGATCCTGATCACCGTGCATAATCAAAAACGGTGGATCATCTGCGGTCACGTATTCAATTGGATTAACTTTTGCTGTTTTCTCGGGCACGTCTTGAATCGACGCACCTATTAATAAGGACTCAGGAGAACCTGGGGCATCGTGATTTATTATTCCAGTAGCTCCCGCTTGCTTGTTCATCTTTAGAAAATCTGTTGGGCCAAACCAGTCACAAACCGCTTGAACACGACTGGACACACCGACCGTTCCGAGATCTCCCTCCAGTTCAGACACCTCTCCACTCGTTCCCAAAAGTGCAACAAGATGACCTCCCGCAGAGGATCCCCACACGCCAAATTTTTCAGGATCTAAACCAAATCGCTGAGCATTTTTTCGAAGGAACCGAACTGCCGCTTTACAGTCATGAATCTGCGCAGGAAATGTCGCGTGATGACTTAGCCGATAATTGATACTCGCGACTGCAAATCCGCGTTCAAGCAGTGGATTCAAATGCGCGAATCGATCTTTTGACCCATTCTTCCAGCCACCCCCATGAACCCAAATGATCAATGGCAGCTTAGTGGAAGGTGGCTGAGACTGAGGTAGGCAAAGATCGAGTCGGTGACGCTCGTGCCCCTGATTCACATAGGCAAGGTTCTTCAACTTCTTGATGTTTGCAAGCGAGCCAGCAGATTCGTCTGGAGTACGCTTTAAAAAGTTGAAATGCTCATCCAGTGAAATCCATCCGCTTTGATCGGTATCCACACGATCAAAATTACCGCGAATGGCTGACGGCAATTCATCGCGCGTCAGGCGATTGTCTTTATTTTTATCCCAGCGAAGAAAACGCCCGTCTGGTTTGTTAGGCTTTCCTGAATCTGAAGGAACAACGGACTGGGCAGTCACCGAAGGACAATTGAGCCACGCAATTGGCAAGAATACAAGCCAGAAAACTATTTTTCCATCCATCAATTTCCCCATCTAAAAAGTTGTTAGACCAGCCGTTGCTAGTGCAAAAACGATCGCCTAACTTCATTAAGTTGACAGGTAGTTTAAACCATTCTCACAGCCAAAAAAACGGTGTGCAAAATCTACGCTTAGTACCACAAAAAACTCAGGCCGCAGTCTTTCGCTTTCTTATTGTTGCGTCGGATTGCAGCCACTGGCTCAACTTCTTGGATTCCGAAGCCCAGGCTTTGCCGATTCGCTTGGCACAAAACAACTCGAATAATAAATCAAATGTTTCTGCCATCGTTCGCAGGCTCTCAATACGGTCGTCCGTATCTTTCATCTCGGTACCGCTATCACCTGGGTGACTGATTTTCGCGCTTCCAAGGATACCTGTTTCCGCCTGTAAATTGAAATCGTATTGCTCACCATTACGAATCAAGGTAAGGCCCGCCTTCCGCGGTAGCTTTCCCATGCGAATCGCCATTCCAGCCTCAGGTAGAGCAACTGGACTCTCCGAGGAGATTGATTCTTTTCCATGTTCCCCCTGAGGGCAATCGAGGCTTAACGATCTGGCAAACATTCCGGTTACCTCCGACTCATCAGCAAGCACGAGTGTGTCTGGCCCGGTGTCCCACTTCCACCACAACCAAAGTAAAAACTCATTTCCCAAATAGTCGTAATTATCTGACATGCCATTCCACCAAGTCACCTGTGCCGATTCACCCGGAAGAAAAGCGGTCGGTTCAATCGCGAAGAGTTCAGAATTAGCTCCCGCTTCATGTGCGTATTCGAGAGCAAGCTTGCCAGAAGATACCCGACTAAACTCCAATCCAAAAGCTCGCTCTAACAGGTCGATGCAGGAATCATTTGTTTTTTCACTCGCGCTTCCAAGAAAGACCGTCTCTGTATCGGCATCCCAGAGGACGGATGTTTCCGCCATTCGCTTGAAATTCCCTTTTTGAGCTTCCAATTCGCAGCGGGCATCGACCGCTTCCTTTGCCTCCTGACGCTGAGCTTTAGTAGGCCGACTGCCAAGCTGGTCACCCATGATCCCCACCAACTCGATTTGCATCCACGCACGTTTGATTGGACCGGGAATGTTACATGTGTCTATCCGCACTCCAAAATGCAACGCTTCGCCGAGGATATTTTTCTCACGGTCGAATTCCGTATCGAGAAGATGCGAACCACCGGTGAATCCAATACTGGGTTGTTCGTGTAGGCGGGCGTTCGATTTTCCAATTCGATGCTGTTTCAAAATCTCTAAGTGTTCATCGCCAAAACTACCACTTGGATCTTTTTCAATTCGAAAACGCTCGAAAGTAACACTGCCTGAAAGAAAACCCATGCTTGATGACCTAATCACAATTAGTAAAGGAGACTCTCGATGTCCCGCTCCATGCCAACGCAACACACCAACCTAGATGTCGTTTCATGGAGCAGCTCGATAACGTTTTATTCGGCCATGTAGCTGACAAACTTGATCGTTTGGGACATTAGCGAATTCCTCTAAAAATTGAAAAATCTCGACACCTAATCAGGTCTCAGAACGAAGGTAATCTCGATAATTATGGCTATCGAGATATATCTTCTAATTCTAAGACTGAATGCAATTAAGCTCTTTGCGGACTAGTTTAAATCAACTTGAAGCGTCGCATTGCTACCCGGCTGCACCGGCTTGAGGCCGCTAATTTTCGAAAGGTCTGGTTTTTCTCGACCCATTTTTACGGTGTAATTACCCTTCGAATAAACGGGAGGCCGGAAGCGGTTTGAATCCATTCGAACGGTATAGAGTATTTCACTTGTCGCGTCTTCAATGACTTGCACCACCGGTCGCTCTACACCTTTGACGACCATTTCCGGTAAGAAGCCGATTGGCTTGCGTCCGTCGTTATTACGGTAATCAAATGTAATTGGCCATCCCGCAAACTGAGCTTGTTCCCCCTGGTCAACGTCTGCGAACCGTGGCCAACACTCTACGGTAATTTTCCGGTTCTTCTTGTTAAACCGAACCACCCCGAATCCATCTCCCCGCTGCTTTTCATCTTGACGGTTCGGCGGATTGGCATAGGCCAACATCGTGATCTTATTTCCCAAACCATCTAGATAGTCTCCCGTCCAGGGAAGCGGGCTCCCAGCTATCGCATTGGGACCCGGCTTTTCATTTTCTGGCCACCACCAGCGACCATAAATCGTATTGACGATAGCTGGACTTGTGAACGCATAAGGGCCATCCCCAAAATTTTCGATCCCGTGTTTTACAAAAACAGCGAGGTGTTGATCACCGCATAAATGCGGAGCCCACGCCCGTCGAATTTCGACAAGCGCTTTATTGCGACCTTTTTGCGGCCACGCGTTACTATCCAGGTCCGCGAGTAAGCGGTTGCTTTCCTGGCCGTGCAAATGAACCGCCCCGCAAAAGGCAGTTTGGGAAAGGACACATTTCATGTCAGCACCAGTCCAATCCTGACTCCAGACATTCAGAAATTCTAATTGTCGATCTCCCATCAGTTTCAATTCCGAAAGATCAACTGCAGCGCGATCATACTTAGGATCGTTGATATGATCAGGACGAGGTCCCATCTTTGGAATTTTCCCTTCAGGACCGCTTTTAAATTTTCGATCCTCAACAATGGCAAAGTTGATTCCGCCAATTGTTAAATCGGTATAGTAAACACCGATTCCACGCTCGATGGGGGTTGGGTCATAAGCGTCCGGAAGATGCCATGTCTGGCAACGTTGAACCATGTTGACGTACTTTGCGGGATAAAAATAACCTCCACTGGGACCCTGAGGGTTACTTGCTTGTTTGCCATTTTCACCCCAAATATTTGCTTGGCCAACATCGTGATCATCGGGAATGGTAACTACAGGGCGATCCTTCAAGATGTCACGGAACTGCATTCCAAATTCTAACCATCCGTAGGTGTGTTCCGTATGATGATAGGATTGGTCTCCGGCAAAGAATAAAAAGTCAGGATCTATCTTTTTTAAATTGTCGATCATTTTAGGTCGCGGCCCGGGCGTCCGTGAGCTGTTGCAAGATAAATTACCAACCACAATAACGTCTTTTTCGATGGGGTCTTTTCGAATAACACCCTCGAACTGCGCCTCGGCACCGTGCCGAACACGATAAGCAACGTCTTTTGTGTTGTCCCAGTCTTCTATCCTAAAATGAGCACTCCATCCGAGCTCAATAACTTCTTCCTTAGCAACTTCCTGCCACTCGCCAGAAGGTAATTTCAGTTCTAAGCGAGCCAACCTCGCCTCATCCGGCTTGAGAGGGAAAAGCTGTGCCGAGAGCTTGAGGACACCGTGGTCGTGAGTATAAACGGCAAATCCAACAACTTCGTTGCGTGGAACATTCAGATTCAG
>CALKNI010000190.1 GCA_938091115.1 uncultured Pirellulaceae bacterium
ACCGCCGGGCCCTATTCTTTTCTTTTTTACCTGACCGACACAAATGTAACCAACGTGAATCAGAAGTACACTACTTCGGCTTCGTTAACCCAATCCCCGTTACAACCCGCTCGTCTGAGATTATCGCCAAACCGAGAACAATGCATGGGTTTGTTCTGATGAAATTTAGTGATACGAGAGTTGAGAGCGGTGCTTCCCCTATTACTGCAGCTCGTCAGGTTAAACTTTTTCAAAACTGCAACCTTTCAATTCCCCTCCCTTGTTCAAGCGTCGATTAAAAATTTAAGACGCAGAGAAGAAAAACAACGCGTTTGATTCATTCAAATGGGGCTAAATGATCACGCGGCAGGGAAGCTCCTTCCTAACCGCAATGACGCCAACCCCGAGGCATGCAAAATCAGATGGAAAAATTAAACAGGAGTTGTGCCAAAACATTCATCTGGAATTTGCTAAAAATGTTTCGATCAGCTTTAAAATTCTTTGTCCTCTCAGCAGCCCTTTCGCTTTGCAGCTTGGCGTCAGCTCAGGATTGCGCGTGCAATAGTAGTGTTCCAGCGGTTAATCACAGTAGCCAATCCCGAACATGGGGATTGAGGAATTGCGGAAGAGGTGTTAGCCAACAAAAAGCAGCTGGGCTATGGGCGAGTTACTGCAATGCGGATTGCAGCATTACAGCTGGCGGATGCAATTCCTGCGGTGCACAGGAATGCTCCGGCGAATGCCGCTTCGGAGCTAAGCTGCATGGCCGTTTTCAAAAGGCATCCAGTCGCGACCAAGGATGCGATAGCGGGTGCGGTCACTCTTGCAAGTTAAAACAACGCCTCGCGGGATTCGGAGACAAGTGCAACAGTCAAGCTGGCAACTGTTTCGGTTTGCCACAACAAAGCAACGTCTACCACAACGTCGAGTGTACTGCCAACACGGAATGCGGCTGTAGATCAGGCTGTCAAATTCGCCACCCATTCAAAAGCTGTAAGTTTAGCAAGCACGGACTGTTCGATTGCAGCAAAGAGCGCTGGGGCTGCACGGGAGCCTCCTTCGAGGAATGCATCGGCATTGAATATGGAACCGCAGGCATACAAAGCAACATCGAAGAGATCTTGAATGAATCAAATTTAACCGACGAAGCCCCCAGCAAAACCGGGGTACTGTAGAAAACCGCATCACTCTCATTCACTTTGAAATTGGCCAAAGCTCGTGTTTATCGAGACTTTACTCCTAAGCCCCGCGTCTGATCGCGGGGCTTTTTCCTTTTCACAGCTAATCATGCCGCAAGAGAACGGCCCTTTTGAAAGGCAGTTCCGCAGAGCCGTTGAATGAAATTCGATTATCAAGTATCGTATTAGCTTCAAAGAAGTAACGCTTTCAAACAAGAACATCTTTAAATTTAAACCGCATAAGTATTCAGGAAGTCCCATGGGAAGTGAAAGAGAACGAGAACTACGTCGACGTCGCAAACGCAAGAAGAAAATGGGGCTGCTCCGCAAGCGGGCAGAGAAAGCTTCGTCATCAGAAAAAGAAGTTCTTGCTGCGAAGATTCGCCAATTGACCCCTGGAGCTGAGGGACTGATTAAGACGATGGGCTTAAAGTAATTTAATCTCAGAATTCAAAACACAACGAACAATGAGCCGCGCCCTCTGGGTTGCGGCTTTTTTTTGTGACCCTACATTCTCATCATCCAACCACTAGTGCTTGGTAAATAACCTCCCCACCTCCATCAAAGCAATCGCATTCCACCGAGATCATTAGTTCAGCATATGGACGATCGAATCTGAAATCATTCGATTCTCCATGATTCAAACATAAGCACTTGGACCGCTGATCGCCACAAGTTATAAGATATTTAAGGATTCGGTTAAATGGTCGGCTAATTAAAGTTGCAACCACGTTTCTGATACTTCGTTCGAATTTTCACGTATTTCTTTTTTCTTTTCCTCAATTTAAAGTTGTTCAAAAGCCATGTTGAAAGAAATCGAAAACCAATCTGACGAAAACCAAAATTCATCTGGTGGAGAAGACGCAATGGCGTTGATTCTACAGCAGGCGGGTAAATCATCAGACGAAGTTGCGGCGCTCTCTACTCTCGATGATGCCGACCAAACAGCTGAGAATCAATTCTCAGGAGAAGCTCCTACTATCGCTTCGCTATTCGGAACGGGTAAAGCCCATGAGTTTGAAGCGGGCACGTTTGCACCTTCGAAAAAAGTTGCTGAAGTGATGGGTGCATCGCTGGAGTTCCTCCTAAAGCGAAAGAAAGAAAATACACTTTTTGATAATCAAAAAATGTTATTCCGGGAAGACATTCTGACTGGTCTTGCTGAAAAAGGATTTTTCGGTCTTGCCATTCCCGAAGAGTACGAGGGTAGTGGTGCGAAACTTGGCGACCTCGGTCCGTTACTTCGAGCATTGACGTTCGTTCATCCAGACCTCGCCGTGATGTTTGAAGTTCACAATTTCCTTGGCCCGGTAACGCCCATTTTGGATTTTGGAACGCCCGAACAGAAGCAATACTTTCTGCCCAAGATGGCCAAAGGTGAACTACTTGGTTCTTTCGCACTCACTGAACCTGGGGTCGGGGCAGACCCTAGCAAGTTGTCAATGACTGCCCGTCTGGACGGAGACCGGTACATTGTTAACGGCGTAAAATGGCCGATCACCAATGTAATTTACGGGGGCGTCTGCGTATTAGTGGTGAAACTGGAAGGCCATGCCACCCAACCCGGCCGAGATTCCGGAATGATCATTTTTGAAGTCCCGCCAACTGACAATGAAAATTTTCGAATGAAGCGGAACGACCTTACCGCTTTCGATTACCTGTGGAATGCTCGCTTTCGATTAATGGATTGCCCGATCCCAAAGAATTGCCTTCTTGGACCTCCAGGAAAAGGACTGGCTCAAGCATTCAGTTCACTCGCAAAAGGGCGTGGTGGCATTGGGGTAAACAGCGCAGCTAAAACATTTAAACTGCTCGCCCACCTCATCAGCGACCCGGAAACCAATTCTGAGACTGGTGAATCAACGGCCGACGCCTTTAAACCTGGGGAGCCCAATGCCGGCGGTTGGACATCTTTCCGCAGCACTTTCGGAAAACCGATTGGCAGTTCTCCGCGAATTCAAACCTGGATTGGACGTGCGACAACTCACGGGCTTGCCGCAAGGGTGCTTGGCGACCTTTGTTTCCGACTCGCTGCGAATGGAGTCCGCGACGAGACTCAGGGAATGATTGCCAAAGTCTACGCAACCAAGACTCTATTGGAAACAGCCATCAACTGTTATCAAATTCAGGGTGGGCGCTCGGTCCATACTGATGAACGACGGAAGTATACCCGATTCAACGCTCAGACTGCTTCGCAGGGAATGCCCGAAAATCCGATTGAAAACTATATCGGTGAAAACATGCACGAGTTTACTATTGCCACGGTTTACGAAGGACCGAATCCTGTTCTCTCCGACGTAGGTGCACCCAATGCAATGACTCGTAACATTCGGAGTCAGTATTTAGTGCCAATCGGGATTGCCGAGGTCAATGGAAAATTTGGCTTGGGAGAGAAGGCGAAGTTTGGTTGGTTTGTCGCCAAAACTGTACTGGGGTCATTCATGCCCTCTCCGGGCAATTTAAATGGCGTCAGCAACCTGTTTATGCTAAAGAGAAAGTACGCCGAACGGGCTTTGAAAAGAAATCGTGTCCTTGGACGGCGGATTCTTTTGATCATTGCCAAATACCAGAAGTCGTTTATGGATCAGTCATTTCTTCTCGGCGATGAAGGGGGTGTATTTGACCAACTTTGCCACAATCTCGCGTCACTCTGTTTCGCCCTTTCCATGGATGAGCCGAACTCTGAGTATTTGAAAATCGCCAATGCTTTGGACCTTGAAGCCTCGTTACGACTCAAGGGACAGGAGTCTTCGGTCGAACTTCAAAGAGCTTGGGCTGAAATTGGGCAATTGATGATGGACAAAAATTCCCAACTTCATCAAGACTTGATTGCAGATATCGAAGTCGCTGACATTCCTCTCGATCCGAGATTCATTGACCGCTTTATTTAGCAGACACACGGCCAGCGGGTCGGATTCCCGATCCCGTCGTATTAGTTAACTTGTCACCGAGGTCTTTGCGAACCTGATCGGCATACCTGACCAGTTTGGCAACGACTTCGGGATGCTGCTCCGCTACGTTGGTTGTTTCCCCGACATCGGCTCGCAAATCATAAAGCGCAAACTTCGCTTGATTCTGATCGTATTTAATTGGCTTTCCGTCATCCTTCCCAACACGGCCGTTGAGCGAACGATACTTGTGAGGAAAAACAAGCTTGAAATGAGCGTCACGAATCGCCTGCAACTCCCCTCCCTTATAATAGCATGGGAAATAGTTGTGTGGAGAACCTGCGTCGGACTCGCCGAACATCAGAGGTCGGATGTCTTGTCCATCTATTCGATGATCGGGAAGCTGACCGCCAATAAGTTTCGCTACCGTAGGAAAAATATCAATCGTGGAAGCTAATTCACGACACGTTGTATCGGCCGGGATCTTTCCAGGCCATTTCATGAGCGTCGGCACGCGATAACCTCCTTCAAACATCGTTCCCTTCCCCTCTCTCAAGGGTGCCGCTGAACCAGCTCGTTTTCCGTAACTTAACCATGGCCCATTATCAGAGGTAAAGATCACAAGCGTATTTTCTGCAAGTCCGTGTTTTTTTAAAACTGCATTAATTTGGCCAACCGACCAATCCACTTCCATCATGACATCGCCAAACAATCCCGCTCCACTCTTGCCTGCGAATTTTTCAGAAACATACAAAGGGACGTGAACCATTGAATGCGGAAGATAGAGCAAAAACGGACGTTCGTGGTTCTTCTCGATAAAATCGACGGCTCTTTCTGTATAGGCGGTCGTCAGTCGAGTTTGATCATCCGGGTCAACCTCGTCATCGACCACCTCATTACCATCAAACAAAGGCAGAGGTGGGTAATTGTTTTTAAGTTTTGGTGAATCAGCAGGGAGATCAACAAAATTAGGATGGTAGGGCCACATGTCGTTGGAATACGGCAAACCATAATACTGATCGAATCCATGCTGGAGAGGTAAAAATTGCCGCTGGACACCAAGGTGCCACTTTCCGAAACACGCAGTCGCATACCCTTTTTGTTTACATAATTCGGCGAGGGTAATTTCTTCAGAATTGATCCCCAGCTTTGAATTCGGGCCTAGCGCCCCCGAAATCCCAACCCGCCGATGATTGCAACCTGTCAGCAATGCAACCCTGGAAGCCGAGCAAACGGCCGTAGAGGCGACAAAGTCCGTAAACCGTCGACCTTGCTTGGCCATCTGGTCCAAATTAGGAGTGGTGTAACCGTCAGCACCAAAGGGACCAATATCCGCATACCCAAGATCGTCAATAAAAATAACAACGATGTTTGGACTTGAAATTTGCTGATCATTGGTCGCAGCCTTCAATTCGACCGAACCAAAATTGCTCAAAAAAAAGCAAAGCAAAAACGGGAGCAATACTGCCTTATTCATCGTTGAATTCCTGATTCCAAAAATACTTGTTCACTTGAGAGATCTCCAATGATAACCCATTGGCAGCGTTCAAGTAAAACAGAAATTGACCGGCCTAAAGAATGGCATCTCCGGGCTTCGTAGCACATCTAAAACATGGACAACCAAGTTTTAAATCAACTCACAGCAACAGACGCTGGCCACAGCCACCCTGGTTCATTTACTTGCCATGGTTCCGATTGAAGATCTCGGGATCGAATGGATCCTCGGGAGTAAACTCAGTTGATGGGCGATCCAATTCCGGTAGTTCATCTTCAGTCTCTTCGGAGCCGGGCATTGACTTCGGAACCGGCAACAAACTAAGTGGTTCTGGCTTTACAGGCACTACTTGAAGAACCTGTTTATCGCCGGCACTCGGACTCGATGGTTCACTCTTCAATCTCGAAAATCCAAGGCTTGCTTGACGAGGATCGCGATTAAGCATAATCAACCACTGACTTAAATTTTCATATTGCACAGAATCTTTTTTAACAAAGGGCTCACTGTTGCCCGCATGCTGCAGCGTTGCAGCGCGGAACAGTGCGCTGTCGAACGCGTTTTCCCGATCAACGTATTTCAAAATATTATGGAGGTTTCTTTGACTTTGCCGTCTTGGAATAGGAACCGCGCGGCCTAAATGCATCAAGGGCATTACGGGAGAGTTGGAGTCATGGCACTTGGCAGCGCTGCATCCAGTTACCAACAAGCCTTCTATCCTTCTTCGATACAAGCCCAAAGTCCCCTCCGGCATCGACCGAGTTTCCTTATCCAGCTCAGCGACTGGCACCATGACCCTGTCGTCCGTCTTTAATGCAGCTGGTTGTTCGATTCCATTGGACAAAGCTATCGATGGACGATTTAAAAGTACCGATTCAATTTCAACGTCTTCTTCAAATCCGACTTGCTTGATCAAGTCCACCACCTCAACTGAATCCCCAGCCAAATCACTTAAATTTAAATCACTCAATTTTGCCACTGCATTATCGGACCAAGCAGCCGTACCGATAGACTCATCCAACATCGGTAATGGGCGAAAAACGTACCTCTCCACTGCAAGAGGCTTTGACTTGTCTGATGGAATAACGTTAGTACTACCCTGAGCAACCACAATGGATTGCTCCTTAACAGCCAATTCACCCTGACGCTGCTGCAACAACATCATCTCTTGCTTTTGACTGCTTTGGCGTTGAGACAAAGCAACATTTAGCTGACGGTCAAGATATTCAAGTTCGACTGCTTTCAAATTCGATTGCAGTAATAAATCAATTTGGTTTTGAGCTAGATCAAATAATTGGTTTTTAAGACACCAATGGAACAACTTCTTTTGACCGGCGAGATCACTCGCCCGGATTCGAGCCGCTTTTCCCCAATAGGCTTCTTGCAATGTATTGCAAACAAATTCCGTGCGTTCAGCAGGAAGCACTAGACGACTTCCTTGATGAGTAACAACAATCACCTGCTCCGCGTTACGACTTACCCGCCCACGAAGAATCTCGCCATTGCTAAGTATTAATAACTGCTCTACCGCTCCGCCAACTGGCGACTGCGCATTCACAGTGTCGACGGGCGCTCCGGTGGTCAGGACGAAGATCATTGCTGTCATTAAAAATCGGTACATGCCGGACACTAGAAAATCAGCGATCAACGGTCAACGTGAATGCGGTCGGATTGACTCGTAAAGAGTGCTATCAGTTGGTCACCAGATTAAAAAAGCTTTCAGTTTGACAAGGGGCATTTCAAAATCCAAGGTATTCCTTCAAAAACCGGCGATGCAATCGAGTGCTGAACGCGAACGTTTATCTGGGTTTTCTTGAATGATTTGGCATCCACTTAAAAATTTCGTGTCGAGGCTTCAGCGTCACGGTTTTCAGAGCAAGAAATGAAAGTTCGACTCGATGATGACCAATATCGCAACGGCAAAACAATAATAGGAGAAATAGGAAAGCTTGCTAAACTTGACTAACTTGATCATCCACACGCAAGCAATTAGCCCAGTCACAAAGGCACACAGAAACCCAACCAACAGTTGCCACTCGAACCCTTCGGAAGTAAGCGGTTCACCCGCTCTCAGAGCATCAACTAGATCTTTGGCGATTTTGCCAAAGATCAGTGGAACCACCATCAAAAAAGAAAACCTCGCGGCCTTCTCTCGATCAACACCCAATAAAACCGAAGTCGATATTGTTGCTCCTGAGCGAGAAACTCCCGGCAAGATAGCAACAGCCTGTGAAATCCCAATCAAAATGGCGTCACGGAATCCAACTGATTTCTGTGTTTCCTTGGCACGATCCGCCAACATCAAGAGCGCGCCCGTTACGAGCAACATCATTCCCACCAGTAGCAGTTGGCTACCAAACAACGTCTCAATTTGATCTTCGAGTAACACCCCAACGATGGCGGCCGGAACCATCGAGAGAAATATTTTTAAACAGAACTGCAATTCTTCGTTTTCTCTCCAATTCCCCCGAGGGAATCGCAGTACGCCTTTCAGCAAATCCAGAACTTCTACTCGAAAAATCACTACAGTACTTAATGCTGTCGCAAAATGGAGAACAACCGTCATCAGCATGCTGGCTTCGCCAACACTTTGATCGCCAAGTAAATATTTGGCGATTTCCAGGTGGCCACTGCTGCTGACCGGCAAAAACTCGGTAAGCCCCTGGATCACACCTAAAATTACAGCTTGGATCAATTCGCCCATTTATCAAATACAACCAAGGTATTGGTTTACTTTTCCCAAAACAAATTTGTCATTCACCGAACATTCTTGCAATACTTGCCAGATCACTACAGTAAACCGAGCCAGCCCAGAGTAAGGAAAGAACCTGATAGAAACCTCGCAATTCCCAATTAACACCTTCCGGTTGGGACTCATTTTCTTAAAATAAGGGTTTGCGAAGACCGCTTGCCGAATCGAAGCCTCGCTTGATTGGCGATGGAACTTTTTGGTTTCTACACGCTTTCACGATAATTCAGCAACTCTAGATCAGCAACTCATTTAGTTTATTTACCAAGGCAACGTTATGAATCCCCAAGCACCCAAAACTATGTTTGAAAAAATTTGGGAGCAGCACGTCGTCCACCAGGAACCGGGAAAGCAGACCATCATCTACATTGACCTGCACCTTGTTCATGAGGTAACCAGCCCTCAAGCCTTTGAGGGGCTCCGTCTCGCCGGTCGGACTTTGAGACGTCCTGAACTAACGGTAGCAACTCAGGATCACAATGTCCCTACAACGGATCGCAGCCTGCCAATTGTCGACCCAGTTTCAAAACAACAGATCGAAACCCTTCGAACCAACTGCAAGGAGTTTGGAGTTCGCCTGTACGATCTTGACAACGTCAATCAAGGAATTGTCCATGTCATAGGTCCCGAATTGGGGCTCACCCAGCCTGGCATGACCATTGTTTGTGGCGATTCTCATACAGCGACCCATGGTGCTTTTGGAGCACTCGCGTTTGGTATTGGGACCAGTGAAGTTGAACACGTGATGGCCACGCAAACGCTACTGCAGTCAAAACCCAAAACATTTGAAATCCGGATCGACGGAAAACTTGCCCGCGGTGTCACCTCTAAAGATCTTATTCTTTATTTAATTGGGAAAATTTCTACTTCCGGGGGAACGGGGTACGTGATTGAATACACAGGAGAAGCAATTCGATCGCTATCTATGGAAGAACGCATGACCATTTGCAACATGTCCATCGAGGCGGGAGCTCGAGCTGGCATGATCGCACCTGACGAAACCACTTTTGAATACTTACGCGGCAAAGAGTTTGTCCCCGAAGAATTTGATCAAGCAATCACAAAATGGAAAGAACTTCCAAGCGATGAGGGTGCTGTCTATGATCGCGTCGAAATTTTCGATGCCGCCGATATTGCCCCTCAAGTCACTTGGGGAACAAATCCAGGACAAGTCATACGGGTTGACTCAACTGTTCCTTCACCGGAAGACGGTGCTGACTCGGGAGAGCAGAAATCAATTCAAGCCGCATTGGATTATATGCAACTCACTCCAGGTACTCCAATTTCTGAGATTTCTGTGGATCGGGTTTTCATTGGATCGTGCACCAACTCTCGAATCGAAGATTTACGAGCCGCTGCGGATGTCGTCAGAAATAAAAAAATGAGCCCTAGCGTAAGCGCGATGGTCGTGCCGGGAAGCGGAGTTGTTAAACGACAAGCCGAAGCCGAGGGTTTAGATAAAGTATTTATCGACGCGGGATTTGAATGGCGGGAAGCCGGTTGCAGCATGTGTCTAGCGATGAACCCGGACAAACTTGAACCAGGCCAAAGATGCGCCTCGACCAGCAATCGCAACTTTGAAGGAAGACAGGGCAGGGGAGGCCGAACCCATCTAGTTTCTCCGGAAATGGCTGCGGCGGCGGCTATCGAAGGGCACTTTGTCGATATTCGAGGCTGGGACTATGAGCTTGAAGAAGCCGGATTGCCGTAGTCTCGCGTGAAACGTAAGCCATTTTTACTCGTCCTACTTTGATCTGCTAAACATTTATTCAACAGAGTTCATCATGAGAGCATTTACCAAACACACCGGCGTGGTGGCAACCATGGATCGGTCAAATGTCGACACAGATCAAATCATCCCTAAACAGTTTCTCAAACGGATTGAAAGAACCGGTTTTGGGCAGTTCCTCTTTTTTGACTGGCGTTTTGACGAGCAGGGAAACCCTCAACCCGACTTTGAATTGAATCTACCTCAGTTTAAAAACGCGTCCGTTCTGGTCGCCCGCAAAAATTTTGGAAATGGCTCGAGCCGGGAACACGCGGTTTGGGCTCTCGACGATTTTGGCTTTCGATGCGTAATCGCGGAATCGTTTGCTGATATTTTCTACAACAATTGCTCCAAAAACGGAGTCCTTCCGGTTTGCCTGCAAACCGAGGAAGTCGAACTCATTCACAAACTTGTTTCTGAGAACGAAGGCTTCCAATTAATTATAGATCTCGAAACCCAAACGGTTAGCGATGGTAAGGAATTCAAAGCCGCATTCGAAATCGACAGTTATCGCCGCGAATGCTTTCTTGAAGGACTCGACCATATCGCCATTACGCTTCAACATCTTGGCAAAATTGAAGAATTTGAAAAATTGCGAAATCTGCAACCATGACCATTCTTCGTTTAAAAAACTACCCAATTCGGTTTAACCGAAGCATTCCTGCCAAACTTACCTTGTGCGAAAAATCACATGTCCAATTCACCAGAGGGACACTGGAAAACGCTTGATAACATTGTCACAATGTAAACTGGGCAGTTTGATCGAACGAACTTCCGCTTCGATCAACAAATCACTTCGAGGAAACAATGAAAACTATTATCAGCTTAGCTTGCGTTTTGATTGCCAACTTGGGCATTGCAATCCCTAATTCCGCTCATGGTCAGGACAAAGTTGAAGTCAAAACGGTAGTCGAACGTCTCAACAATCCCTGTGGAGTCGCCATTCAACCAGAAACCGGGCACGTCTTTGTGTCAGACAGCGGCGGGCTTCGTGTCATTCGAATCGTCGACGGCAAGGCCGAACCTGTCATTACTGGATTCCCCAAAGATACTTATGGCAAAGGCCCGATTTATGACATTGGCCCACTTGGATTAGTTTTTATCGATAAAGAGACCCTCGCTGTTGGGGGAGGGGGGAAAATTGATGGCGAAGAAATGCTTCGCGTTTACAAAATCCCCGCCACGGGTGCCGCTCCAATTGACGCATCTCAAATGCATGGTGATCCCAAAACACTTCCTGCCGTTGGCGAAGTCGCTGGTGAAGGGAACTTCTATGGATTGGCGAAAGGCAATCAAGGAATCTTTGTGACATGCAACGGTGATGATGAGAAAGGCTGGATTTCACTTGCCAAAATAACGGATGGAAAAATCGCTAACTTCGAAAGAAAAATTGCGACAAAAGAAGCGACCAAAGTAGATGCACCCGTCGCAATCACCATTAGCCCCGAAGGTTTTATTGCAGTTGGGCAAATGGGAGAAATCAGTCTCGCCGGCGACAGTCTTCTTACTTTTTACAATGAGAAAGGCGAGAAACTCGAGAACTTCAAAACCGATCTGTTTGATATTACGGGACTCGGTTACGGCCCCAAACGAGGTCGATTGTTTGCCACCGATTTCCGATGGCTCGATACAGACCAGGGCGGCCTCTACAAAATCATTGCCATCAAAGATAATTACGAAAAATGCAAACCTCAGAAAATCGTCAGCCTCAAGAAACCGACGGCACTTGCATTTCATCCCAACGGGGATCTGTATATAACCCTCGCTGGCACCCCCGTTGAGGGAACCAGCAAACCGAATGGCAAACTCGTCATGATCCAGGGGCTCGACGCTGATCCCAAAAAATAAGCTCCGTTTACTATTCTTCCTACTCACAAAAAAGAAAAATCTTGGGCGTTTCGCACTTAGTTCGAATTGGTTTAATGGGAGTCGTCAGAAACTTGGATTCTGCTGATTTCAATCAATACCCTCGTGATACACGGGTGATTTGCCGAACCGACCGAGGGCTTGAGCAGGGAACCGTCATCTGTCCAATCGAAGATGAATTTGGCGACCGATCTCAACAAACCAATCAATCAATCGACGGAGAGATTCTTCGGAAGATTACACCCGACGACGATATGATCCTGACGCGACTGGAAAAACACCGCGACAAGGCATTTCAGGCCTGCCAAAAGATAATCATCGAAAGAGAACTACCGGGAATCCTCGTTGACGTGGAGCACCTGTTTGATGGCGAATCTGTGTTTTTCTACTTCCTTGGTGAAGTTGACAATCGACTCGAGTCTATCACGGATGAATTAGCCACGACTTACGAACGGAGAGTTCGATTTAAAAAATTTGCCGAAACACTCGCTAACGGCTGTGGCCCTGATTGCGGAACAGGCGACAGTAAGTGTTCCTCTGGCGGATGCCAATCGTGCGCTCTTTCTGGCGGTTGCGGTTCGAAAACTCAGTAGCTACAACAGCTATTTCGTCAACATTCGAAGTCGCAAGGTAGTCAGCTTCTACTTGCAGGCAGCTCTCGATACATCCCAATTCCTCAATACTTGATCTTCCGTGATTCCTGAGCATTTGCTCCGTAGGTGAGGCTGTTTTTAGACCAAAACAACAAAAAAATTCTGATTTTTCGAG
>CALKNI010000191.1 GCA_938091115.1 uncultured Pirellulaceae bacterium
CAACGGCCAGCACACGGTGTTTCGAATCTCAGAAGGGAACAACTAGTGGATTTGGTCACACCATCTCAGTGCGAATTATTTTATCCGTTCGTAATTGGATTAGACGAGAACAATAAAATCGTTTACGTCAGTGAGCGTTTAGATGCCAAATTAAAGAGAGGCTATATTGGAAAACGCTTCGATAAGGTTTTTGAACTTAATCGGCCAAGAGTGGACTGGAACGACTCTTCACTCGATCTCACCAACTATCGAGCTCACCTTTTTCTATTTTCGAACCTAAGTGGGACATTTGGCTTGCGCGGACAGGTCATCCCCGGCATCCTAAAAGATAAGGCAATAACGTTAATCGCGGCTTCGCCTTGGCTGACATGGTTAAACGAAAACGTCGAACACTACCAACCAAATTTCTTTGATTTCTCGGTGCAGGATGCTCAACTCGATTTTAATCTCCACCTTCATACGCAAACAGTAATGCTCGATGACATGCAACGGCTGACTGAACAGCTCATGCGTGCCCGCGACGAAGCTCAGGCTGCAGATCGCATAAAATCAATTTTCGTCTCCCATGTTTCTCATGAACTCCGAACACCGTTGACCGGAATTACCGGTTTAATTGAGTTAATGGAAGAACAACCCCTGAATGAGGAATCGCTTGACCTCTTAGAGACGCTTCGGACTTCATCGAACTACCTGATGCATGTGGTGAACCAAATTCTCGATTTTTCGCGAATGCGAGATGGTGCCGAGACGCTTGAAATTGAACCATTCAACCTTAAAAGCACAGTCAACTCGACTGTCGCTATTCTCGAGCCTCAAGCAAAAACTAAGGGATTAAGACTGTCCGTCTTCATCAGTCCTAATGTTCCCAAATGGCTAGACGGCGACGTGTTTAAAATTCGAAAGTCACTCACTAATTTAATCAGCAATGCAATCAAGTATTCCAACGAAGGGCAAATCCAAGTTGCAATCATGGCCACGGAGCAAGATGCCAATGCAATTAAATTGTCGTTCTCGGTATCAGATCAAGGACCTGGGATTGCAGTTGAAGATCGACCACTTCTTTTTCGTGAATTTTGGACCAAGGATGCGCCTGGTACAAATAAAATCGCATCCACCGGACTAGGATTATCAATTACCCGCGGCCTGATTGAGCAGATGGGCGGACAAATTGGAATGCGACCAGCCGAACCAACAAACGGATCTATTTTTTGGTTTGATTTAACGTTAAACCGATCCAAACAAGTTGATCACGAAGATCAACTCTCAAACGAAACAGATCTCAAACAGTACACGGCCCAATTGCTGATTGTCGACGACAACAGCGTCAATCGAAAAGTTGCTAATTTGATGTTTGCCAAATTCGGACTTACGATCGAAGAAGCGAACTCCGGCGAGGCGGCAATTACAGCTATGGCCGATCCTAAATTCGACATCATTCTGATGGATATTCAAATGCCTCATATAGATGGACTTGAGACGACTCGAATCATCAAAAACAAGTTTGGCAAAGACGCTCCAAAAATTATTGCGTGGTCTGCCAACTGCGCGGAAGAGGATATCGCTGAATATCGCAACGCCGGGATGGATGATGTCTTAACCAAACCAGTCAATAAAAAAGCGATTGCTGAAGTTCTAAACCGCATTCTCAACTGAGCAAGCACTGTCTTACAGGAACGCGACACGACCTGCTGGCTTTCCCATCGACTGAGAAAAATCGTTCAGGTTAAAAATACACTGATCATTTGCACTAAACGATCCCGCTCTAACCGTACCTGTAAAGTCTGATCTCCCTATCGCACTTTGTTGAAAAATGGTTAGAAAATGAACGAGCGCATTCAGACGCTTGCTGCCCTGAATACCCATTCCCCCCTAACAACCAAAGAGAAACGACTGAGAGCAAATTGTGGCAAGGTTCAATATAAGTTTTTAATTCTTATTCCCTGTCTTTCCCGCAGTTTTCGCAGTTATGCCCGACAACTGAGGTCGAACGCAGTCTTTACTTAACCGACAACACCGGAATAACCGATAAAGAGCCATAGAACTTCAATTCACACGGAACCCGTCAGGAAGAGCCATGGAAATTATTCAAATTCGGAGACTAAAATTGCATGGGTTGGTGAAGTTCTTCGCGTGTTTTACGACTGCCTTGGCTGTCGTTTTAGGCGGCAGTTTGCAGGCTCAGCAAACGACAGCAACCAACGTTTCTTTCCGCAGCAATACCAATAGCAGCCAACCTCTCCTGAGAGAAAACCCCGGTTCCGCGGGTAACTACCTTGAGTCTCGCGTAATGGAGTTGGAGAAACAAATCAAAACCCTACAAATTTCAGCCGGAGCTTATGAGAATCAAATCCAACAACAGGCAAGCCGAGGTTTTTACGCTGGTGCGGCGGCAGTTTGGTCCAAACCTCATTTCAAAGAGGCCTTCGAATACTCAGAAACCAACACGGCAACTGGCCAGCAAACCTTGCACCCATTTCAGTTCGATTACAAAGTGACTCCGAAGATCTGGATTGGTTTTAAAAATTCCGAAGGTATTGGAGTCAAAGCCTCTTACTGGAGCTTCGACGCTGATGGCGAGACTAGGAACAATATCTCCGATGGGATTACTTTATTCGGAGCCCATGCAGTTACTGTCATTTTTCCAGCAAACATATTTACCTTTGCCCCGGGAGACACGCTCCAAACAAGCAGTAACCTCCAGGCCCAAATCACTAATCTATACGCAACCTATTCTACAAACGCTCACGACATTGAAATTAATGGAGGCATCGGCCTCCGCTATGCTCGACTTCGTCAAACCTTAGCGGCCTCGGTTTCAGGATTGATACCCCGCAGTTTGAATTGGGAGCGTGCCTACGATGGCGTCGGGCCAAGCGTTGCTTTGGATTTAAAAAAGCGCATCGGCTGTCGGGGTCTATCCGCGATTGCCAAAGGAAGTGGCGCTTTACTCTACGGAACCAAAACGATTGATCGAACCGTTTTCGGCGACGTCAGCAGTCCACCCGCAAGTCCATTTTTGATGCTCGACGAGGCAGACGAAGTCGTAGGAATTGGCGAATTTGGTTTCGGTATCGAGTGGGCTAGAACGATGAGAACCGGCGCTGAACTTGCCGTAACGGGAACTTATGATGGCCAATTGTGGGCCGAGGCAGGAGCCCCAACTCTTGGTTTTCTTGGTTTTCAAGGATACGGACTTGGCGTCGAGCTACGGCGATAAAACCGCAATTGGCGAGGCTCAGTTCGCTTTTTTAGCCTTCTGAACTCCAGCCGCATCGAGTCGAATGACAACCTCGGAGATCTTTCCGTCTTCGCCTTTCTCAAATTGCAGCGTTCCAGCTGACTCTTTAAATTCGAACGCCATCGGACTAGTAGCAACTAAAGTTAACGGAGTGTTTCCATTAAACATAAACACCAAGTCATCTTTTAATTGTTTGACACGGTGCCCACCGTACCGTCCCACTAGTCGGTCCATCTCAACTTGCTTGAGTTCGTGCCGCAGCCCTTCAGCAGATTTCCTTATTGGCTTTCCCGTTTCCACAAGATTTCTAATCCAAATATTTCGATAACGAACGGGGTTACCGTGGTCTTGCAAACTCAGTGGACCTTCCGTTTTTCCTGCCATTTTTTCGTAAGGCTTGTACCGAATCCAATCCGTGGAGCCAAGCGCATCGTTGCCATTTTGAATTAAAACCCCATTGTGAAACACGGTTAACCGCGCTGCGGTCGTCAGATTTCCTTGATCGTCAAACCGAGGGCGCCTAAAAACAATGTCGTAAGATTGCCACTCACCCGGCTTTCGACTTGCATTGACTAAAGGAGGATACTGTCCGTAAATCGAACCGGCACTTCCATCGGAGTAGGTTGGGTTTTCGTAACTATCGAGCACCTGAACCTCGAATTCCCCCATAAGAAAAACGCCACTATTTCCCCTGCCCTGCCCACTTCCCTTGACGATCTTAGGAGATGCAAATTCAACGTGAAGCTGGCAATCTCCAAATTTTTGTTTCGATACAATGTATCCGCTTCGAGGTACGGACTCCATTGCGCCGTTAACAATTTTCCATTTAGCATCAGCACCATTAGAACTGACCCACTGCGACAAGTCGGTTCCGTCAAACAGGACCACAGCATCACTTGGTGGTCCACCCGGTAGAATACTTGGCGTTACAACTTTGGGCTGAGGCCGACTAAGATCGTGACTTTTCCATCCAGTTGACAGTTGGGCATTCGCAACCGAACCGAGCAAGAATACTGTCAAACAACAACCAAATACGTTACGCATGTCAAACCTCACAGCTCAGAATTGGAACCAAAAATGTTAGACCGATCAAAACCCAACCCAGCATCTATTTGAATTTTCGGTATTTTGTACGCCAATTTTCATCACGCATACCGGTTACCGTCTCATCCTTATAGAGGACTCTCAATCGCTCGAGTTCCGACTTCATCATCGCCACTTGCTGTTGATAAGATGGATCATCATAAACGTTATTCAACTCATCCGGATCCACTAAGAGATCGTAAAATTCCCATTCACCAAATTCGTATATCTGAATCAATTTGTAACGTTCGTTACGGACGCCGTTGTGTTTTGGGCACATGTGGACGCTTGGATATTCGTAGAAATGATAGTAAAGAGATGTTCTCCAATCGCTCACTTTTTCGCCTCTCAAGAAGGGAACCAGTGATCGACCTTGCATGTCTGCTGGTATCGCCGCACCCGCCATTTGGAGAAATGTCTCAGCGTAGTCCAGGTTTTGAACAAGGTCTGTGTTTACGCTTCCCGGTGCTGTATTCCCCGGCCACTTGATGACCAAGGGCATCTTGAGCGATTCTTCGTACATCCAGCGTTTGTCATACCAACCGTGATCACCAACATAAAAACCCTGATCCGATGAATAAACAACAACGGTGTTGTCTTCTAAGTCGTTGTCTTCAAGGTATTTTAATAGACGACCCACACTGTCATCCACGCCCCGGACACAGCGAAGATAATTTTTCGCGTAACGCTGGTACTTCCAGCGAACCAAATCGTCCCCACTTAAGTTTGCCGCAGCGAACTCTTCGTTTTCATCTTTATATGCCGCATGCCATACCGCCAACTGCTCCGGGGTCATCTTCTCCATATTTCTTACACCGGATTTATCCGTTTTCAAATCTGGGTCTCCATCCCAACCCTCCGGCGGATCAGTAAATAAATCGAATACGATGTGCATGTGCCGATCAATTTCCATTTCCTGATTTCGCGCCGCAGGTGCATCGTCTAAATGTTTGTCGAACAGAGTCGACGGAATGGGAATCTCAATATCGTCGTAGAGATTTAAGTGCTCCGGTGCAGGCATCCAACATCGGTGGGGCGCCTTGTGTTGGCACATCAGTAAGAATGGCTTGCTTTTATCGCGATTCTTATCGAGCCACTCGACGGCTAGGTCCGTTACGATCTCGGTACAATGACCCTCTACCTGCCGACGCCCCTTTTCAGAAATCATATTTGGGTTGTAGTAATCGCCCTGTCCCGGAAGAATGTCCCAGTAGTCAAAACCCTGAGGATTTGACTTCAGATGCCACTTGCCAATCATTGCCGTTTGATAACCCGCTTTTTGTAATAGCTTGGGGAAGGTTTGCTGCGATCCGTCAAACTTATTGCCGTTGTTCATAAAGCCGTTAAGGTGACTGTGCTTGCCGGTCACAATTACAGCTCGACTCGGACCACAAATCGAGTTGGTGCAAAAACTGTTTTTAAACAACATGCCTTGACGAGCTAGACTGTCAATATTGGGAGTTGGGTCGACACTTTTCAACCATCCGTCATAAGCACCGATCGCATGGGGCGCGTGATCATCGGAAAAAATAAATAGGATGTTGGGCCTTTCTTCCCCATGCAATGGTGATGACCAACCGCATATAAACACACCTAAAAAAGCAACCAAAGAAGCGATTCCGAATTGTCTTGACATGTAAATTTACCTATTTTGTTACCAACATGATTTTTTAATCAAATTTTGATCACTCTTAATATTGCACAATATGATCGATCTACCAAGTATCTCCTCCCTAAGTTGCTGGTATGTTCAATTTAGAATCAACTTCTGTTTCAACTCTGTTAACGCGTTAACCATTCCTTTCAGCACGTTTTAAAACCCATGCCTCGACCAATTTACTTGTTGATTTATTTGGTTATCTGGATTGCTAGCGGTTCCGCTGTTTTTGCCGACAGCGACGCCCCGCCAAAAGACATTCTCAAGTTTTTAAATTCGAATTGCTCCGATTGTCATCTAGGCGACGATGCGGAAGCGGGATTTAATCTGGCACTCGTGGAAGACTCAGCCAATGAAATCAATTCAGACACCTGGACCCGCATTTACGACCGTGTCTTCAGCGGTGAGATGCCACCTCCAGCGGACTCCAATCTTAATCTGAAGCAACGCCAGACGTTCTTGAATAAGACTTCAGCCTGGATTACTCAGGAACAACAAAAACTATATCGTGACCGTGGCCGCTCGCGCGGAAAACGATTAACACGCATCCAGCTTGAAAACACTCTTCATGATTTACTGGGAATTGATATTCCTCTAGCAGAGATGATCCCTGAGGAACCGTTGGTACATGGCTTCACTACCGTTGGTGAAGGTCAGCCGATTTCACACCACCAACTTAAACAGCACGTATCGGTCGTAGACCGCGCTTTGGAGGAAGCGTTTCGCCGCGTAACACCCAATCAGCGGAGCACCTGGACGCGGAAATTCAATTCAAAACAAATCGCTCGGCAAAATCCCTTCAAAAGATGCCGGGAGCCGGAGATGCGACAAGGTCTAGCAACCACTTGGTCTTCAAATTTAGTGTTCTACGGTAGGCTACCCGTCACCACTGCCAACCGCGCTGGCTGGTATAAAATGACCATCCGTGCGAAATCCGTCAGACCTCCATCGAACGGAAATGTCTGGTGCTCCATTCGCTCGGGTGAATGTCAATCCAGTGCCCCGTTGATGACCTGGGTAGATTCTTTCGAGGTAACACCCGAGTTAACAGACAAGACCGTGATCGCCTGGCTACCAGCGGGCCATATGTTTGAAGTTAAGCCTGCAGACGCAAAACTAAAGAAAGCCAGTTTTGCGGGTGGCCAAGTGGGTACCGGCGAAGGTGAGCGCCAGAACGTTCCCGGAATCGGTATCGATTCGCTTGTTCTGGAAAAAATCCACTTAGGTACATCCGAGGCAAAAATAAGAAAACTTTTACTTGGCTCTTATCAAGAACACAAAACAGATGATAAGCAGAACCTTGTTTCCGAATTGGAACAAGCCGAAAAACTGATTCAGCGATTCGCCGAATCCGCCTTTCGCGCCCCCAGTTCCCCTGATGTTATCACGCGTTATTTTGCTCCGGTTTCTGCGGCGTTAAGATCCGGGCAGTCTTTTGAACAATCAATTCGAATAGGCTACCGTGGCATTCTGTGTTCGCCCCGTTTTTTGCTTTTCTCGGCCCCGGCAGGGAAACTTAATTCATATGCATTAGCCTCCAGACTCAGCTACTTTCTTTGGAATCGGATGCCGGACGAGGAACTTTTTGAACTCGCTGCCCAAGGCCGTCTTGAGGACAAATCAGTGCTTCACCAACAGGTCGAACGCTTGCTAAATCATCCTAATGGCCAAAAATTTGCGTCGGCATTTGCAGCTGAATGGCTCGATCTTCGACTCATTGCTTTTACACAGCCCGACCCAAAGCTCTACCCGGGATTTGATCCAATCGTCGAACACTCAATGCTGGCTGAAACCCACGCCTTCCTCGAACACCTTATTCAATACAATCGGTCGGTTGGAGAACTCATCGATTCTAAATACACCTTCCTAAACAGCCACCTTGCATCCTATTATGGCATCAAGAATGTGAATGGAGGCGACATTCAAAAAGTCTCACTCCACCCTCAAGACCATCGAGGAGGAATCCTCACTCACGGTTCAGTACTCAAGGTCACAGCTAACGGTACCCAAACATCTCCAGTTACTCGCGGCACATGGATCTCCGAACGGATTTTGGGAATTGAAATTCCTCCTCCGCCAGCCAATGTGCCAGCAATTGAACCTGACACACGCGGAGCTTCCACTATCCGAGAACAACTTCAAAAACACCAAAACGACCCTACTTGTGCCTCTTGTCACCGCATTATTGACCCGCCCGGATTTGCATTAGAAAATTATGACCCCTCCGGACGCTGGCGAGATTTTTATACAACGCGGATTGGACGAAAAAGAACTCGAGGCTCCTCCATCAACGCCAGCTCAAAAATGTCGACAGGGGAATCGTTCCAAGGGATATCAACCTTTAAGGAAATCTTACGCACACAGAAACATTTAATTGCCCAAAATGTTGCCAACAAACTCTTAACTTATGCCACAGGTGCTCCGGTCGCTTTTGCCGATCGGGCTTCGATAGTAGAATGCGTTAACGAAACCAAAAACGACGACTATGGTTTTCGGTCTCTAATTCATGCGGTTGTCAATACTCCAGAATTCTTAAATAAATAATGGGCTAAGCAGGAAAAATGTGACCAAAACCTTAAAGAATCAGGTGGAACTTTTGGGTGGGATCACAAAAATAACAACCCCAATCCAAACAAAAACAAATCCAGTAAGGCGGATATAGTCCATCGATTCATTGAACCAAAAGATGCCGAGGAAAAATTGAATTGTGGGCGCGATGTATTGGAGAAACCCTACGGTGGAAAGCGGCAGGTGCTTGACTGCCGTCGCATAAAACGCCAGCGGCAAAAGGGTCGCTGCACCGCTACCAATAATTAGTAAATAAACCAAAAAGGAATAATCACCCAAGACGATATTGGATGTACCGGCCCGCCAGACCAGATAGGCGACCGCAGGTAAAAACAGAACACCGGTTTCAAACGTCAAACCTGCCAAAGCCGAAAGTGGTGCTCGTTTTTTGATTAACCCGTAAAATCCAAAGCTTCCGGCAATCGCCATCGACACCCACAACAACGTCCCCTCTGCAAAGGTAGTATATACGACACCAACCGTCGCAAATGCTACCGCGATCCATCTTAATTTCGACAGCTTCTCTTTTAAAAAAACAACGCCCAATAAAACGACGATCAGCGGACAGATATAATAACCAAGGCTCGCATCGATGGCATGATCGTTCATAACTGACCAGACAAACGCAACCCAATTAGAGGCAATCAGAATCGCTGCAGCAGCATAAAGAATGATTGTCCTTCGAGAACAGAGACCGCAATGGATCTCTTGCCTTTCTGGTAGACCAAAATTGGGATACCACTTCGAAAGCAACACGAGATTCACCAGCAGCAAAAACGACCATGCGGCGCGATGAGCCACAAAATCAAATGGAGCAATTGCTCTTAATGCAAAAACATAGATGGGAAAACATCCCCAAAGCACTTGCGCTGCAACCGCGCAGATCAGGCCCAGTCGTGCGTTTGGGATTACAGATTGCATTAGAATTTCAAAATTAAAGTCGAAGACGCGCCCATGATACCAACCGCTGTCGCCAACACCAATAACTGCAATGTCGAGAGTCCTATTAAGCCAACCGACAAGTAAAACTGGCAATACCGCCGCCAGCGATACCGCTGACCGAAAGCTTTATCAAAAACCAACCGCTGCCAAAGCAATCTTTGACATCCACCGTTAATTAAGCCAAATTATCTGACTTCAACGAAACTAAACAGTCGAATCAATTGTTTAATAGCTT
>CALKNI010000192.1 GCA_938091115.1 uncultured Pirellulaceae bacterium
TCAGTTTTAGCAGTGCTGCTAGTAGTCGGGGGAATTATCTGTTGGTTTGTTGTCGTAAATGTTTTCCTTGTAATGTGACTTCAAAGCTCTAGTTAACTATCGGTAAACTTAACGAAAAAGTTAGTTTTCAGAGCTTAGAGCTTGCTGGAATTGTGAGGTCGATTTACAAAAAAAAACGATTACATAGTGCTTAAGATTGATAAGCAAATTTTGAATTTGGTTGATTCGAAATCTGACCAAATAGCTTTTCTTAACGTTCTGGAATAGAAATCTTTTTTGTCCAAGTTTCGCCCCATCTGTGAGTCTCCCAATTGTCTTTTGTGTAGATAGATCGGACGATAAATTCATCACGTTTCGTCCCTGGGCGATCGGTCAGCTCGACGTATAAAAACCCATGACGGACGCCAACCGGATTTTTTGAATCATTCGGGTTGGTTTTTGCAGCCCCCGAATCATCCGGGTTAAAAATATCGAGTCCGCCGTCTACGGATAACCCAAACTTTTCCTGATTCCATTGTATTCGGCTTGGCGGCGAGCCGTGAGTGTGCCCGTGAAATAATGCAATTACGTTAAATTTTTTGATGGATTGCCAGAACAGTTTAAGATCCTGGGGTGGCCAATCGTAGGCAGGCCCATTGGGGTGGAGGTGAAAACTCAATATAACCGGCCGACCGGAGTCACCAACCTTTTCATTAAGGTCAGAAATGAGGAAATCCAAGCTACCCATCGGAGCGTAGTGGAATTGATTGCGACGGTTAGAGCCAGCACCGACGAACATTCCTAAATTAACGAGATGGAGCGGCCCCCAGTCCCAGCTGTAATGCAAACCGTTTTCAGAAAGATTGGTAACGCCCGGCCGTGATCTGTTGCGTTTGATAATGTCTTTAACAATAAATGTATCTCCTTGTGGTCCATCGTGATTTCCATGAACTTCATAAACTGGGAAAGGAATTTTTCCTTCTTTGCCTGTCAAACCATAATCGGTCTGATAACGATCCCATTCAAAAGATTGCATTGCTGAATAGTTTTCCCCGGATTTGTCGGCACTATCGATGAGGTCGCCCGTAACTAGAACCCCTAATAGGTTTGTGCTGACCTTACCGCCGCCATTATTTTTGGGGATCGTTTGCCCGGGAAACTTCTTAATTAACTCGATAAAGCGCGAATTCGCTTCTTCCGAATAAGGATCTAATTTAGCCGGCTTATTTGCGTTTTCTGCGAGGTACTGTGGGTCTCCCGTGACCACAAAGGCTTGAGTTTTTCCAATTTTACGGGGCGTTAAACTGAATTCATCGGCAAGGGTTTGATCTAATCGGATGCATTTGCCCTTGATGTGTTCGGATTCAAAAGTAAGTACAAATACGTGACTAGCAGAATCGGACATCCCGGGTGATTGCAAATACCATCGGTCTGTCTTGGGCGTTCGTTGCCCAACTCCTAGTCCGCCTTCGCCGATATAGACGACTCCGGTTGAGTCCATGACGTTTCCTCTGATCGGAAGCGTGCGTTTAATATTGTGTCCATCGGCCTCGCATACTAAGTCGACGTTATATTTTTCAAAAATCGGAACCCAGCTTTGAAGTGCAGTTCCGGGCGCTTTTACTGCGGGGTACGCCGGTCGGTGATATTGAGCTAGAAGCCATCGGTAGTTTGGACGTGACTTTTTTAGCTCTCGAGTTAACCACTTAGCTTGGTCCCCAGCAGTACTGATTTCGGTATTTAACGTGACAAACCGAACGGTTGGATTTAAATTAAGCGCGTAATAATTATTATTCTTTTCCTTAAAACCAAACACCTGATTAAATAATTCGCTTTTGTCATGATTTCCGCGAGCAGGAATTACAGGAAGCATTCGACCGTCATGTCCGATGGTCAATTCATGATCGTCCAGCCATTTAGACCATTGCGTTAAATTTGATCCATCGGCAACGTAATCACCGCCGTGCGCTAAGGCGATAATGTCATTCGATAAATCGTCGTCCTCGAAAGAGTTTTTAACCAATTCAGCGATTAACACATTCATTTTTCGACGAGTATCATGATCCGAACGGGAGTCTCCTCCATGCAAAAGACTAAATGATCGGTCAACGGCGGAAGCGGTAAGGAAATAGAAGGTGCTGGAAGTTTTTCCATTTTCCAAAACTTGAAACTCATAAGCAGTGCCAGGGGTCAAGCCAACCAAGTTTGCATGATGGTAATACAATTCTGATTTAACAGATTGAAAACGGCCTTGGACTGTCGGCGTTACTGAAAAATCTACATCCGAATTTTTGATGCGAAATCGAATGACCGGATTTTCTGTCGGTTGTAATGTCGACCATGAGATGACCGCTGCACTAGCGGGATCGGATGTCCAGCTAATGCGAAGGTGTTTTGGTATGATTGGTTTGCGGGTTTCGGCAGAATTTGCCGCCATACCAAAAATTGGGGTGATCAAAATGAAGAATAAGATATTTAATCGTCTAACGTATAATTTAAGCATATGAGCGTCAGTGTTGAGGAAAACGATTGGTGTCATCTTTTTTCTTTATAGTCTTTTCAGAACAGGATTTCATGCGGAAAAGGAAAAAGAGTGTAAGCGGTGCTCCCGCGTTTGCTGCTCGAATTAATACTTCAGGCCAGGCATCGATCCCACCGGCGGTGATTCGGCTAAAAGCTGTTAATAAACCCCAGGCTGCCATGTAAAGTGCAGCCCACGGCGATTTTGTAGCAAGGAGGCCGATTGCCAATCCAATATCAATCCAGCCTATGATCCAAAGCATGGTCTCAGCGGTTCGCTGTTCAGTGACTAAAGAGAAGCCAAATGGTCGGGAAAGCAAAAGATAATCCACAAAAGTTCCATACAATTGAATCGCCTTGTAACCATGGGCTGCGAATGTTGCCGAGGTCGCGATTAACAAGATAACTAAGCCAGCATTGCAAAGGTGATGTTTGCGTTTGAGTTTTTTATTTTCTAAAAAAAAGATCAATGCCATTGGTGCGGCAAAACGAACTGCCTCCTCAAGTAGGGAAAATCGCGCAAATAAATCGCCGCGAATCGTTTGGCCGATCGCCATGCTGAAGATCCAGATGCCCACGAAGGATAGAATGAAAGATTCGAATGTGGCTAACCGCTGTAAGATCTTGTCACTTCGTATTAAGTAGGAATTTGCGGACAAAAAACCGGCAAGGAGTATCCCTGTACCTGCGATGAGGCAGCCATAAACACCGACGTC
>CALKNI010000193.1 GCA_938091115.1 uncultured Pirellulaceae bacterium
CAGAGGAGTCAGTGTCTTTGTACTCATCCGCCAAAACTTTCTGCTGTCGAATTTGAAAGGAATTCTCACGATCTTTCGCGAACGTATCATCAACACTTGGTAGTGCTTCCGGTTGCTTCTGCTCGATTTCAAGAAAACCACTGTGGATTTCCGTCTGAAGGTAAAACAGACTCTTCGCCATTGCCTGACCACCGCTTCCGAATTCTAGTTCAGCCGCAAAACTGTCGTACTCGACTGTGATCTTTTTCAGTTTTTGATCAATCGCGCGATAGAAATCGTCAATTTGGTTCCGCTGGTTGACAGCGAGTTCGTACTCCTTGATCAGTGCTTCGAGATTGGTGGTAGCCTCAACGAGATCGGGGTTGTTTGGGAAGTTGAATTTCTGAATGTTAAATAATGTTTTTTGAGCTTCACTTTGGTTGATTTTGCTCTGCTCAATTTTTAGGTTTTCCAAAATTTTAAAATCAATGTCCCAAGCTTGATTCTTGTAGTTCAGCTCGGCTTCGAATCTGGCCAGATTAACGGGTATGCTTTTCTGTTCTGCTGCGAGCATTTTCTCTTCGGTGGTTAACGCATATCTTTCTGACGAAAACTCCAGATTTTGAGCAGTTTGTTGTGCCGAGTCACTAGCTGCCGGTTGCAAGAGAGATTCATTTAACTGACTTTGACGCGTTTGGATTTCAAGAAGGCGCGTTCTGATTTCAATGGGTCTCGTTTTGCTTCGGCCAATTTCATTGGCTAGGTAAGATTTTCTTTCTGTCAAGGTTTCTAATTCATCGCTTCGGGTATCAATTATTTTTTGAAGATTACTAGCGTCCTCAGGTAAGCTAATTGGAGTGTCCGTCTTTTTTTTCGATTCAAGCAAATCTAGGTCTGCTAACCACTTTTTTGTTTTCTCTGGCGAGCTCTTTGCTTCTGCGTTGAATTTTTCGGTTTGAGCTTTGCTTTGCTCAGCATTCTGAAGAAATTGAATTGCTGCCTTGTAGTGATTGATAAGGACCGACTTTTCTTGCTCGTCGATCGAACTATCAGCATTCAGTGCGGTCCGTTGGGATTGAATAAATTCAATTTGGGGTGGGGCTGCATCTTGCGAAATTGATTGGCTAAACAGTGAATCAAGGGGCAGAAGACCAAAAACAATCGCAATTAGAATGGCTGGTAGATGATTCATATATAAAGTGCTTATTTATTAAAGTTGGAAGATTTTTGCTTCTGCATCATAATGCTTGACGAAGGAAGCTGACTAGGGTGTCGGTGTTGAATTAGCTCTAGCGACTGAGGCCTACTCGCCGGCGTGCGACTAGGCAGGCTATTCCCGCAACCTCAAAATCTGCACAGTTCTGAGGACGTGTGTCGTAGTGTCCGCAGCGGTATGGATGGGTGTCATCCCCGTCTCCACGCAGTGCAATACATACACCATTCGGACGAGGTACACAGGACTCTCCGCTGTCTCGCAATTGGATGAGTTCCGGGTGTAAGTTAATGAAAGGGTCTTCTGCAGCAACGGTCAAAACATCAAATCCGTGACGACAGCATGCACCACAGGAGCCGCAGTTTTCTAACGCGAATCGCTTTTCCCAGCGTTCGCAAGCTTGCTCGGTAGGGTAAACGGTGGGGAGGTTGTTTTCATCTAGATTGTGTTGGCGACAGCGAAGAGATGGTGTTCCTGACGAATCCATGTCTTTTGGAACTGCCCAGGCGCACGTCCCGCATTGAAGACCTTCAGAGTCGGATAGTAACGAGCCGAGTCGATGGCGTGCGTGCGTAACATTCCACAGTGAAGATCCGTCCGATACGTTTCGAACAACATCGGCGATTGTCGCGGTAGCTTGCAGAGCTCGTGTTAACACGGAATCAAATGGTGATAGCCGAGCCAAGTGGGCAGCGGACTGCGCTATCGCGATAGCAGGATCATCGCCCTCTTTGAGAGGGTCTGGCGGCAATGCATCCCAGTAAGGTCGCCAATCGGTAGTCACGGCCATGAAATCGCGTAGGCCATAAGGAGTCAAGAGTGCTGCTTGAACGCGATGGGTGGCATATTCGAGTGTCAAGTCGCGATCGTCTACGTTGCTTAAGCCCCAATCTGCCAAGTGCAGACCGCGACGTCCAGCAACCAGCCAGTGGCAGAGTTCGTGGAAAATCATTTGAGCTAAACAGTCATCAGCGTCGAAGTAAGACGCTTCGGCGATCGTGAGTGTGCCTTTTCCATCGTAGGATGCAAACGCGTCGGGTGAGCGAACAATCTCAATCCCCAGATCTTTAGCAGCCTGAATCCATATCAGGTCGACGGGGTCTTGATAACGATGGGAAATGGAGCGATCGAACATAAACTGACTCGTCGATTCTTCGATTATTGAAAAACAAAGAAATTTTTCTCGCACTTTAACGCTGTCTGTGATCGTCGAAAAAATGCGTGCTTGTTGGCCTGCAGGTTGGTGAATTTGCGGAATTATTGAGAAGCAATATTTGAAGAATTAGCAGTACTCAAAATTACCTTGCCGGTTGACCTTTCTTGTCCAAATTATTTTCAGCCAATGCCATTAAAGCGAACGAGGTTGCAGCGCGGCTGATGTAATGTTTGCGGTCGCGTCTTGGAGATCGCGTGTACCAGTCACCACTCTTACGTTGATTTTTTTTTAACCAAAGACGTCCTTTGTCGGTAACTGATTTTTGGGTGGCCAAGCCGGTTTTATGGAGAACGTAAGTAACGAAGGCGGTTGGGTACGCTTCGCTTGAAGTGGTCTGCCCTTCCCCGCCATCCCGTTTCCAAGAAGGACCTGAAAGTGATGCCATTGACCAGCCGCCATCTACAGCTTGTGCTTCTTGCAGTTCTTGAATCCATATGTTTTTATCTATTTCGGGAACGAGTTTTGGCCAAGAGTGACCTGCCCAGAGTCGCATGGTTTTTGCATGTAGGCTTTGGGGTGGGTTATTGGTTAAATAGTTGCTCAGCCGTTGGACAGCGGACTTGTCTTGCGGCTTGAGATCGGTAATCTCTTTCAGTTCTCCAAGAGCAACCAACATTAGCGTCGGGCCAAATTCGGCATCTGATTCAAACGGTGGCCAGTTGCATTGCAGCCAATCTTCCCAAGCTCCACTTTGGTCCAGTAATTGCCATGCATGATCAAGCCCTTTTCGGGTCGCGGGATGAATTTGTTTGCCACTCCGGGCATCGCTCATGGCGAGAAACGCCGCCGTTACAACCATTCCTTCAACGCTTCCGTATTGGCTGTGGGGCTTTTCATCTCCGTCGATATATTTTGTCAAATATTGCTGGGCGAAAACACGCCCAGCAACCACCTCATCGGAGCGAGGATCGATAATTGGCTGTGCGGCAAGGCCCCAGCCGTTTGTATGGCAACTGATACAATTGCGCTGCAATCGCCAAGATTGCTTTGCTTCCACCAGCGCGGAAACACCGTCAGTGAACGAAAAATCAGCCAGTGCGCGATAATCAAGTTCGCCAGAACCCTTCTCTTGATTGGGTGAAGAG
>CALKNI010000194.1 GCA_938091115.1 uncultured Pirellulaceae bacterium
CAAGAATCACCAGCAGCAACATTCGGAAACAAAGAAAAGCGGCTCGAACCCCTAAATCATGGAGTGTGAAAGGGTCAAAAGAAGGCCGACTAAAATCAAAACCCAATAACCCTAAAACCTTTGGCTCAAGTTCCAAGCTGCAGATTCCAATCCAAATAACGACACCCAATGCTCCGACCGCAACCGACAGCAAGGAAACTCGAAAAGGAAAATGCTGAAGGTAAATTTTCCAAAAATAGACCAAAGCACCAACTGCCAACACGACCTGTAAAGCAATCATGCCTAGGTACCACTGGGCCGACCTCAAGATCGCATCCGGTTCATCTTCGGATGCAAAATCCGGGTAACGACTCGCGATCAACAGGAATACCGCAAGTGGCAAAACAAAGGGTAATGGGCTTGATGAGGGACGGCTCCCCGCAGTTTCTTGTTGCAATTCTTTCTTCGCCATACCCAATTATAACTCGATTTAGTTAATCTCGGCGGTTAATCATAGAAAAGTCATGTCCGATTGCATTCACCGGTGATCAAAAACTCGGCTTGATCAAAACAACCTGCTTATAATAGCCTGCGTTCCTGTTACTTGTCACATTGTTGGACAAGATTTAACGAGACAAAGTCTTTTTTGCCACCGACACTAGTTTGATCAGGTTTGAACCATGCAATTGAGCTATCTACGAATTTGGATCTGTTGCTCGCTATTCGCAGCAGTGACTGCGCAAACAACCTTCGGCATAGCAGCCATGCCTCAGACTGAAGCGGAGTTCGAAAAACTCAGAAACCAAATGGTTGAAATTGCCGTTGTCGGAGCGGGTATTTCTGACGCACGCGTTTTAAAAACAATGCGTTCAACCCCCCGACATGAATTCGTTCCAAAAAAGATCCGTAAAACCCAATCGTACCTTGATGCTGGTGTGCCCATTGGCAAGAGCCAGACGATTTCCTCGCCGTTCATTGTTGCTTACATGACTCAGGAATTGGATCCTCAGCCAACTGATAAAGTTCTGGAGATCGGCACTGGGAGTGGATATCAAGCGGCCATATTGAGTCCGCTCGTTAAGGAAGTCTATTCGATTGAAATTGTGGAGAAACTTGGCAAATCCGCTGAGAAAGTTTTGAAAAAGCTCGAATACAATAACGTCTTTACCAAAATTGGGGATGGCTACAAAGGCTGGGAAGAAAATGCTCCCTTCGACAAAATAATCGTAACCTGCTCACCGGAGGATATTCCGCAACCGCTCGTTGATCAACTCGTCGAAGGTGGACTCATCATTGTCCCCATGGGAGAACGGCATCAACAGACACTTTTCCTCATGAAGAAAACTAACGGAGAAATGAAACGCTTCGCCTTGCGCCCAACATTATTTGTTCCGATGACCGGCACAGCCGAAGATAATCGAAAAATTCTTCCCGATCCGGCTAAGCCGCAACTTATCAATTCAGGATTTGAACAAGGGCTCGACGAAAAAGGATTTGCCGAAGGTTGGTATTACCAACGTCAACTAACACTCGAAACAGGAAGTCCCGAAGATGGAGCTAACAACTTTGTGCAATTCAAAAACGATATTCCTGGGCAACTAGCCCAGGTGATGCAGGCTTTTGCATGCGATGGCCGTAAAGTTCCGCTTATCAAATTTTCCGCATCATTCTCGTGTGAAAACGTTGTCGTCGGCCCCCGGCAAAACGATCTACCGACAGCCGTAATTTCGTTCTACGACGAAGATCGTCAGGAATTAGGGATGTTCTCCTTAGGTGCTCACAAAGGCACCAAAGACTGGTTCACCCAATCGAGAGTCATCCGCATCCCTCGTTCAGCAAGAGAGGGGATTGTGCGAATCGGCCTCTGGGGCGCAACCGGCACTGCCCGATTTGACAACGTCGCGATCGAAGCGGTCAAAAAATAATCGGGGAGATTTCTCGTCACTCGACTTGGGCGAGCCCCTCCCCAACCAAGGACCGACTCACATCCCCCCTCCTCGCCGAACAAACGATCGCTATACAAGGGGAACAAAATGGGGGGGGTAGGGCTGGGATTCTGGCCTATTCGACCTAGAAATCACGCATTTCAAGCAACAAACTCCACCCATTTAACGAAAGCAACCCAGACGACTTGAATTACCAAGTCTGCCTGTTATCCTAACGAAAGTAGGGATCCTTGATTTTTTGAGCCTAACTTTAGGGTGACCATCGCTCAAGACATTTCAATTTCTTCATCATGACGAGAATTCTTCGGAGCAAAAAATAAAGATGAATAGTTTCAGTTCCTTAAAGGGTTTAGCAGTACTCGCATCCCTGTCACTCAGTCTTTTATCAATCACGACCAGTGAAGCATTGGCTGACAGCGGTGGTTGGGGTGGTTCTACAAATGCTTACAGTGCAAGCGGTGGCTTTTTATGCTGTGGTAGCGCACAACGTGTCTACCGAACACCGGTAAGAAACCTACTTGGCCGAATTGGCTATCGTATTTCCAGCATTGGTCACCACTATTCCGACGGCTGCTGTGGAGGTTTTTATCGTGCACCGATCATAATGTGGGGAACGGGGAATTACGGCTGTTGTGGCGGCTGGGATGCGGCCGCTGGAAGCCTCTCAATGATGCCCGGCTACGGTGAATCCATGCCAGGATCCTTGAGTCCAAACTCTATTTTGGACCAATTTCCTGAGCACTCACCACGTATCCCCAACGGCGGTTCGATCAACTCAACGCTCGACAGCCCTGGGCCCGCTGAACGATCTCAGCCCGCGGGTGCCATTCAACCAAATGATACTGACGCTAATTCAAGTGATCAGCCGGCAGTCGGTTCTTCGATCCTAAATGTGCAATTACCCCAAGACGCTAAAGTTTTCATCAACGGGCAATTAACCAAAACAGAAGGGTCAGCTCGCAGTTTCCGTTCTACTAATTTGGACATTGGCAAAGCGCACCGTTACAGTGTAAGAGCAGTCATCAATCGCAATGGAATCGAGACAACCCAAACTAAATTGGTCAAATTGACACCAGGTAAAGACGAGACCATTCAATTTAATTTTGAGAAGACTAATCCCTTACAAACAGCGATTGCGACAACGCTTCAGCTAGAAGTTCCAGAGGACGCAATCGTCACCCTTTGCGGCAACCGAACGCAGAAAAGTGGTAGGTTGCGAACTTTCACTACCAACCGTCTGCCTTCGGGAAAAACTTGGAAAGACTATAAAATCCAAGTCAAATTCGAGCGCGACGGAGAGATGATTACTCAAGAAAAAATAGTTGATCTCTTTGCTGGAAAATCACACTCGTTTTCGTTCAACGGCGACGCTTCCTTGGCATCACAATTTGCTAAGAAATGAAAATTAACAACGACTTTAGCTCTAATAAAACAAACCGCCAAATATATCGGGGGTTTGTTTTTTTATTGATAGTTAATTTGCACAACTTCGCTGGCAAACTCAGTGACAATTTGCTCGAGCTTTAATTTGGCTCAAATTTACACGGCCAATCATGTTGCTATTTTCAATCCCAATCCATCTTGGCATTGGAGCTTGCATGGGAATGCTCTCCTTTGGACTTGTAATGTTGGCGGGGAATCTAGCTTTCGTTGATCCTCGCTGACTTAACAAACTGCTCCCCCTCATCTGCTGAACTCGAGCTTCTCTCCGAGGGCATGCGTTGAATCAGGCCCATCACTCCAGGCTTCAGCGGTTTAATTCGAATTGAGATTTCATTAATTCCGAGTCATTTCAGAATTTGATTCCGCCTCGTATAATATCGGTTTCAAGAAACACGCGCGACAATTTCGCGCAGCCGTTAACAATCAGTTGATTCGGAGTTAGGCGTGGCCAAAAAAATTGCCATTGCAGGAGCAACCGGGGCCGTTGGGCGTCTCGTAAGACAAATGCTAGAACAGCGGAATTTCCCGTACGAGACGATCACATTCCTAGCATCTCAACGGTCGGCAGGTAAGACGCTTGAATTTAAAGGCGAGACGCACACGATTCAATTGCTGGAACCTAACGTTTTTGACAACATTGATCTGGTCATCGGCAGTACCCCCGACGACGTCGCCGCGACCTTCGTCCCTTGGGCGGTTGAACGGGGTACGATTGTGGTCGATGAAAGTGGATATCACCGAATGCTAGATCACGTACCGTTAGTTGTACCCGAGGTTAATCCGAATGCCGTTACCGAACACCGGGGCATTATCGCAAGTCCCAACTGCAGCACCACGCAGATGGTTGTTGCAATGAAACCTCTCCACGATTTCTCTAAAATCAAACGTGTCGTCGTTTCAACTTACCAATCTACTAGCGGGGCAGGGGTCGCTGGACAGGCAGATCTGATCGAGGGAACAAGGAATGCACTCGAAGATAAATCGTGGGACTACCAGGCGTTCGCCCACCCAATTGCATTTAATGTCATCCCTCAAATTGGCTCGGCGAAACATCTAGGCTACACTTCAGAAGAAATGAAAATGGTCTGGGAGACTCAGAAGATTTTTGGTGACGACTCAATTCAGATTTGTCCAACTTGCGTAAGAGTTCCCGTTTCTAACTGCCACAGCGAATCTATTTTAATCGAAACAGAGGAACCCATTTCCGTCGAGCAGGCAATTCAGCTGTTTGATGCCGCACCGGGAATTCAAGTCATGGACAATCTGGAGCAGGGTGTTTATCCGATGCCGAGCAACAGTGACGATCGAGACGACGTCTTTGTCGGACGAATTCGCAAAGACATAAGTTGCGAAAATGGGCTTGCGTTTTGGTGCGTTAGTGACAATCTCCGGAAGGGCGCCGCCACCAATGCCGTCCAAATTGCCGAACTCCTGGTTTAATACAGATTGAGCAGATGCGGCACATTAAACTGGTAATTTCGTACGATGGAACGGACTACGTCGGATGGCAAGTCCAACCGAACGGCCTATCAATTCAACAATGCCTCGAAACGGCCTGGGCCTCAGTAAGCGGTGAACAACTGCGAATCACAGCCAGCGGCCGAACCGACAGTGGCGTCCACGCTTTGGGGCAAGTCTGTAGTTTTGCAACCGAAAGCCAATTGCCCGTTCAGCAGATCGTTCGTGCGATTAACGCAGAAACACCATTTGATATTTCAGTTTTAACCGCAGAAGAAGCACCCGCGGGATTTCACGCGATTCGAGATGCCAAACAAAAAACATATCGCTACCACATTCAGCATGGCAGGATTATGGACCCACTAAGACTGAGAACTTGCTGGTTCGTTCCCGGAGAAGTGGATCTTGTTTCGATGCAAAAAGCCGCACTTCTGATTACAGGAGAACACGATTTTGCCAGTTTCGAAAGTGCAGGTGCTCAGCGGTCCACAACGGTCCGGCACGTCATCGACCTTCAGGTTATCTCTGAATCCGTTCACAATTTCCCTGGACTAGAGATCGCAATTACAGCCAATGGATTTCTATATAATATGGTTCGCAATATTGTCGGCACGCTGGTTCGTGTTGGTAAAAAGAGGGAAGAAATCGAATGGGTCGCTTGGGTCCGGGATCAAAAAAACCGCAGCTATGCTGGACAAACGGCGCCGGCGCATGGATTGTTCTTGGATCATGTTGTCTACTAGAACCGCCGTCGTCCTCCTGTTCACGACCTTTTCAGGCATCGGTATATAAGACGAAATGACAGCACCGGAAGACAATTCGAATAACCCAAGTCAGAAGCTCAATCCTAGCTTTAGAATTTTTGTTGCCTCGCTCGGGCTGACGCTGGTTTTTTTTATCGCCTCCAACCAATACTCTAGCTGGCTGATTGAACTTGGCTTTATTCTCTCTGCCTGCGCAGCAATTTCCATTTTAATCGCAGAAGCATGCGATCCATTCGCCGATGCCGCACAATGGGTCGGAATTCGGCTGCGACTGCCACCCTCTGTGAGGGGAGCAACACTCGACGCAGTGGCCAGCAGCATGCCAGAATTGTTTACCGGTTTATTCTTTGTTACGATTGCACTCTTCGGCACTCAAGACGAGCAAAGCCAGATGCTTGCGAGTGCAGAAGGCTACGGATCCACCGTCGCAACGTGCGCGGGAAGTTCGATTTACAATTTAATTTTAATACCCGCTCTGTGCGCGATTGTTGTTTCTTTTTCTCGACGTGATCGACCCCAAATTGCTGTTCCCAGAGAAGTCATTCATCGAGACGGGATGTGGGTAATTTTCACCCAGGCAGGGCTACTTGTATTCTTGTTTCAGGAAAAACTCGAATGGTGGATGGGAGTCGCAGCCCTGTTGACCTATTTAGTCTATGTACTGCATCTTTATCTAGCGACACGCCAATTCCGAAATCGATTATCCGAAAGTAACACTGAAGCTATGGAGACCGACTCTCAAACTGCTTCTGCCTTCTTTGGATATTTTGACATTCGATTGAATGGTTTTACATCGACGATGGTCATCATCTCAGCCACCGCGATTGCGGCATTAGCTTGCTACCTACTCGTCGATCTCACCAATCAATCCGCTCATAAACTCGGTGTCAGTCCCTTTTTCGTTGCGGTTATTTTAACCGCTGCGGTATCGTCGATCCCCGATACGTTCATGTCCCTCGGATCAGCTCGTCGGGGCGATGATGCCGGCGCAATGTCAAATGTGTTTGGCTCGAACGTATTTGACGTCTGCATCGGTATGTCAATTCCCTTGATTGTGAGTTGCTACCTTCACCAATGGGAGCCAATCGAGCTAGTGATGAGCAATGGTGAGACCATGGACGGAGTCGTTGGATTGCGTATTTTTCTGTTTATATTGACCGGCGTCGCAATGGCCTGTATGTGGCATTTGAAGCAAATTAACAGACGAACTGGAATCCTCTTTTGTGCGCTGTACGCCTCATTCGTGATCTACGCAATCCTCGGAGCTCTAAAGCTGATTCCGGCTTAGTGGCTAAAAATACTCAATTGTCGCACTGAACATGGCAAATTTAAGTCATAACTGAATGTACAAACCAACGCCCAAACCCATCAAGTCGACTTTGGTTTCCGCGAATCTTCGACTAAAATGAGGAAAAGCAGAGCTGCAATTGGACGCCTGCGTTATCAAGCTTGAAATCGATGGATTAGAAATAAATGTCAATAGGCAGAGACTTTATCGGGCCGTTTCAACTGCTCAGACTCATTCGTGCCGGTACGACAACTCAGGTTTGGGAGGCATTAAGAACTGGTGAGAGTGAACGAATCGCGCTCAAAGTTTTGATGGAGACTTTTCGAAAAGATCGTTATGAAGTTGGTCAGCTAAAACACGAAGCGTTAGTCGGTGCAGAGCTTGACCACCCCAACGTAATTAAAATCTTCGGCTATCATAATGACCAAGGATACCCACTTGTTTCCATGCAGCTCTTTCCATCACGCAACTTAAAAATTGAGATGCGGGAACGAAAAAAGTACATAATGCCCAATGTATCTCCAATCATCCGTAGCTGTGCAAAAGGATTGGAGCACATGCATGAAAAAGGATGGGTTCATTGTGATGTAAAACCAGACAACTTCCTCGCGGATGAACAGGGGCATGTCAAGTTGATTGACTTTTCAATCGGTGTAAAATTAAAGACGAAAAAAGGTGGATTAGGGGGACTGCTCTCGGGAAGGCCTAAAGCCATACGCGGTACTAGAAGCTATATGGCTCCTGAGCAAATTCGTAGACAGCACCCAGACCGACGCTCCGATGTCTACGGTTTTGGCTGTGTTATTTTTGAACTGCTTGCCGGAAAAACTCCCTACTCCGCAAACTCACCAGATGAGTTGCTAACCAAACATTTAAAAGCTCCGATTCCGTCTCTGGAAGCATATAGCGGAGCTTCTAAAGATTTTTCGAACTTAGTCAAACAAATGCTTGCCAAAAATCCTGACGACCGCATCCAAAATCTTACTGAATTCCTGCAAATTTTTGAAACAACGCAAATCTTCCGATCTGGACAACGCCCTGAAGGCTTTCGCAGGTAAATTGCCAACTGCAATCTATAAGTCACGATCGTTCGTCAGAGAGTGACATTTCCCAACCCACTGACCCAACTTTATACATCATGGATTATCTTTCATTTGAGCAACCCATTGCCGATCTTGCTCTCGAAATTGAAAAATGTGAAACCGAATCCTGCGACTCAGTAGAGTCAGCAGAAAAACTTCGAAACATGAGACAGTCGCTAACCGATCTGACCCGCGACATTTATGGAAAACTTACTCCATGGGAAACGGTCCAGGTTGCGCGGCATAAAGATCGACCTCATACCACTGATTATTTGTCGCTCGTGTTTGATGAATTTGTCGAATTACACGGTGATAAATTATTCGGTGACGATCGGGCAATTCGCGTCGGCTTTGCATCGCTCGACCGCACCAAAGTCATGGTTCTCGGCCACCAGAAAGGTCGAACGTTTCAGGATCGAACGGAAAACTTTTTCGGCTGTGCGCACCCAGAAGGCTACCGCAAAGCGATGGCTAAAATGAAAATGGCTGAAAAATACAACCTTCCAGTCATTTGCTTGATCGACACTCCGGGCGCCTACCCGGGAATTGGTGCCGAAGAACGGGGCCAAGCCCAAGTCATTGCAGAAAACATGTATGAGATGTCACGACTAAAAACCCCGATCATCTGCATTGTAATTGGTGAAGGTGGAAGCGGAGGTGCCTTAGGGATCGGAGTCGGAGACCGAGTCGCAGTCATGGAGCACGCCTATTATTCCGTGATTAGCCCGGAAGGTTGTGCCGGGATCCTCTGGAAGGGCGCCGAACATGCTGAAAAAGCCGCAACCGCGCTGAAATTCACTTCTAAAAATCTACTACAGATGGGGATCGTGGATGACGTAATCGCCGAACCTTTAGGTGGCGCCCATCGCGACCACCACAAGACCGCATCTCAAATGAAATCTTATTTGAAGAAAACACTCAAAGAACTCGTTGGAAAACCGCATGACTCTTTATTAGAAGAACGTTACCAGCGGTTTCGAAAAATTGGCGTCTTTGACGAAGTTGGCGAACTTCCTGCCTAGACTTTAGGTGGATGCCCCGCCTAGGCCTTCATGACATCGACCTTCCGTTTTGCAGGAGTCGAGTACAATGGAGGGGTCCAATTGAACGCTTCAGGAGTACCCATGAAAACTGTTAAGCAAGTCATGTCGGCACTCAAAAAAAAGGGATCGGCGCAAACTCGAAAAACCTTCGCCCGCCACGGTTCTCCAGAGAACATGTTCGGGGTTAAAATTGCGGACTTAAAGGTGATTGCCAAACAAATCAAAGGCAATCAAGCATTGGCGATGGAACTCTATGAGACCGGCAACACCGATGCGATGTACCTAGCCGGCATCGTAGCCGATGGCAAAGCCATGTCTAAAAAAGAGCTTAACGATTGGTGTCGCATTGCCAACTGGCCCATGATCGCCGAATATTCGGTACCCGGTGTCGCTCACGAAAATCCTCACGCAAGAGCGCTTGCGGTAAAGTGGATAAAATCAAAAAAGGATCACATTGCCGCTGCTGGCTGGAACACGTATTCAGGTCTCGTTGCAACACAACCTGACTCTGAGTTAGATCTGGAAGAAATTAAATTACTACTTCAACAGATTGCTGCATCCATTCACGAGTGCGGGGAGCGAGCGAAATACACTATGAATGGATTCGTTATTTCTGTTGGAGGTTATGTTAAGCCACTGGCAGCGAAAGCGAAATCGACGGCCAGGCAAATAGGAAAAGTATCAGTCGAGATGGGCGAAACAGCTTGCAAAGTGCCACTCGCAACAGATTACATCGCTAAAATGGAGAGCAGAGGAAACGCCTACAAAAAGCGCAAAACGATTAAGTGCTAAAATTCTTTTATCACCTCAGGCACCTAGCTCCATTTCAAGGAACTTCTCTACATCCGC
>CALKNI010000195.1 GCA_938091115.1 uncultured Pirellulaceae bacterium
TGGTCGAGACGTTTTTGAAGGGCATTATAATTTTCTTTAAATTCTCGGTGAATTGAAGTTAAAAGATCACTTACCTTCGTGCTCTCGTTGAGATATTGCTCACCCAGATCGGTTTCATAGGTGGCAATTAAATTGTTAAGGATGGTCTGTGCGTCATCGGGTTTTGAGCTGTAATAAACCAATTCGTAAAGAACTTGTTCATCTTTGTTTTGTGTCACAACGAGGTTGTTCATGACATTTGGAATTGTTTCATCGTTGGCTAAATCTGCAAACGACTCGAGGGCTGAAAGATTGTTTTCAAGTAAACAGCGTTGAACGATGTTGTATTGGCCAATCAGTTGGTCGTGCCGGATTGCCATGTCAGCTGCCATGGGAAACATTGTCCGGCTGTTTTGCGACATGGGCAGGTAGAGAGGGTCCTTGGGCTCAATCTTAATTTTTGCGACACTTTTATAAATTGTCTCGCATTGTGCATCGTAGATAGCGCCGAGTGCCATTCCGGTAACTAGGCCCAGAAATACCAGCCATTTTCGGCGGTTGAGAATCCCCCAGAAATCGAATGGTGTGTCTTCCGAAACATCTTGCGACGTGAAAACGAAAGGCACCGGCTGCGGGTTAGATTGGGGGGTCGAGTCCACGAACAAATCTCCGGGAGTAACATCAGGGAGAACTCACCGTTTTGCAGACGAGTTCGCGATTCGAATGAATCGAATATAAACTGGCCAGGGATGGGGAACCGAAGCAGCAGGAACGCCACTTACCCGCTAAATTTCAGTATAGACAGCATTCATGCCTAGCTCAACCAATTACATCCTGAGGATGTCCAGATTTGTTGAAACTGAATGTTCTCAGGAGCTACGGGCTGCCCACTTTAGTACCGTTTGGTGGGGTTATTTTAAACATTCGTGCTCGACAGCTCGGATTTGTTTCTGGCTCACTGTTGCGAAACCTTAATTGACACTCTGGACTTGCAATGGACGGCGAGACAATTGATGTGGGGCTGGAATAGAAAAATTGCCAATTAGAGGAATTAGGGGAGCCGTTTTGTAGGAAATATTCCCCCGATTTAGCGTGGATTGGTGCTTGCCACTCGAAAGCCCGCGGCAAGCTTGTTACATTTTGGCTATGTCTAAAACTCCGATGATGCAACAGTTTGACGATGCGAAAAAAGCTTGCGGTGATGCGTTGCTTTTTTTTCGCATGGGGGACTTTTATGAGCTTTTTCACGACGATGCAAAAGTCGCCGCCAAGATCCTCGGGCTGACCCTGACCAGTCGCGATAAATCTAATGCGATCCCGATGGCTGGATTTCCGTATCACCAACTTGATTCCTATTTAGGAAAACTCATTAAGCAGGGTTTTCGTGTCGCGGTTTGCGATCAGGTAGAAGATCCTAAGACTGCCAAAGGACTCGTCAAACGGGAAGTCGCTCAGATTGTTTCCCCAGGGACTGTAACCGATCAAGCTTTGCTCGATCCAGCAGTCAGTAATTATCTTGTGGCAGTGTTGCCGGAGTTCGCCAAGGGAAAACAAGGCAGTATTGAAAAAGGTGAAATTCAGTTCGGAGTCTCTTGGGCTGAGACGTCGACGGGACGATTTTACGTAACGGCGGTTGGGCAAAAGCAACTAATCGATCTGTTGGCTCGGTTGGGCGCGAGTGAAATTTTGGTCCCGGATCGATTTAGTGAATTTGACAAAGAGCTCTTTCCAGATGCAATGATCACGCGACGACCCGACTGGAGTTTTGGAATTCAGTCGTCCGAGGAGCTGTTAAAAAAACAATTGGGGGTTGCGTCACTGGATGGATTTGGAGTCGCCGAGTTTGGCCCGCTTGCTATCGGGGCCGCCGGTGGAATTCTGGAATATTTACGCGAGACGCAAAAGGCGTCGCTTGAGCACTTTGATCATATTCAGGCGTACCGTCAATCAAATTTTGTAGAGATTGATTCTGCAACATGGCGAAGCCTTGAGATTAGCCAGACCATTCGAACCGGGCAACGTGAAGGTTCACTGTTTGGTGTGATTGATCGTTGTAAGACTCCTATGGGGAGTCGCTTACTGGGCGATTGGTTGACAAATCCGTTGACTGAATTGAAGGAGATTATTTTTCGTCAGGATGCGGTAGGCGAGTTGTGCGGCGCACAATCGCTTCGAGACGATTTAAGAGAGTATCTGAAGGGAGTCTTTGATCTTCAGCGATTGCTGGCGAGAGTAGCTTCCGGTCGTCCTTCTCCACGAGATCTCAGTTATATTGCAAAAACATTAGCTGCGGTTCCTCAGCTCAAGTCAAAGTTAACCGGTTGTCAAACCCTTTGGTTGCAGCAGCTTGAGGAAGAACTCGACGAATGTATCGACCTGCGAGAAGAGCTGGAGGCCGCGTTGGTCGATCCCTGTCCTGCCCAAATTAAAGATGGGGGATTCATTCAGGAGGGGTTCGACAGCGAACTTGATGAGCTGAGAAAACTAGCGGCCGGAGGGAAGCAGTGGATCGCCAACTATCAACAACGGATTTGCGATGAAACGGGGATTCCGAGTTTGAAAGTTGGGTTCAATAAAGTTTTCGGCTACTATCTTGAATGCACGCATTCTCATCGAGACAAAGTTCCCGCAGACTTTATACGCAAACAGACTCTCAAGAATGCTGAGCGATACATCACGCCGGAATTGAAGGAGTACGAGGAAAAGGTATTGGCAGCCGATTCAAAAGCTGATGAACTTGAGATCAAGCTTTTTGAGAGTTTGCGTCAATTGGTGCGTGCACATACTTCCCGGCTTAAGTCAAATGCTCAGATTATTGCGACCCTCGATGCGATTGGGGGCCTGGCTCAGTTGGCGGTGGAGCAAAGTTATTGTCGTCCAGAATTTATTGAGGACAGCGTTACCAAGATTGTTGAAGGTCGGCATCCAGTGCTCGATATCATCGAACCGCTTGGGGCATTCATCCCAAACGACACGGTTATCGATGAAGAGCATGGCGTGCTCCACCTTATTACTGGCCCAAACATGGCAGGAAAGAGTACTTACATCCGGCAGGTGGCGCTGATTAGTTTGCTAGGGCAAATCGGTAGTTTTGTGCCTGCAAAAGAAGCGAAGTTGGGATTGGTTGATAAGATTTTTGCCAGAGTAGGAGCAAGTGATGAATTGTCACGAGGACAATCTACATTTATGGTCGAGATGACCGAAACCGCTCGTATTTTAAATACGGCGTCCTCCCGAAGTTTGGTTATTTTGGATGAGATTGGTCGAGGCACTAGTACCTACGACGGAGTTTCCCTGGCTTGGGCGATTGTTGAGTACTTACACGATCAAATTGGATGCCGTTCTTTGTTTGCGACGCATTATCACGAGTTGACCGAGTTGGAGAAAGACTTCAGCGGTGTCAGTAACTTCAATGTGGCTGTCCGCGAGTGGGAAGAGAAAATTGTATTCCTGCACAAAATTGTTCCAGGAAGCGCAGATAAAAGTTATGGAATTCACGTCGCTCGTTTGGCCGGAGTTCCTGGTTGGGTCAATCGCCGGGCAGAGCAAATTTTAGAAAAGTTAGAGTCAAGCGGTGAGGTCGAGCAAAATCGTGAAACGATAACTTCGCAAAGGAGTGGTTCTGCGGGGCCGATTCAAATGACGCTCTTTGGTACAACCCATCACCCATTAGTCGATAAGATTAAATCACTTGATGCCAATGCGTTGACACCAATGAACGCGCTCCAGATTTTGCATGACTGGCAAACGGAACTCGGAGAGGATGCGGAAACTGCGATCCCTGAGTCAGGCGAGTGAGTTTGAAATCAAGTGTCGGTTTTAAGAACAGTTTGGATTTAGGGGATTCAGGAATTGAGTTGTTCGATTCTCGCTGGTGGACTGGTCACTGCTACCTGACTAAAAAAGTATGATGGCGGTCAGTGCGTTGGGCTGTCGATTAACCAGTTGCCATCAACTTGGCGAAATACAATGGTGGCATCACGGTTGCCGATCTTGATACGGCCGATCATCTGATTATTTTCCGGTTTGGCAGAAATGAAGATGAGTTCCTGCCTGGGAGGCCGGATAGCTAATTTGGAAATCTCCTTGTGAAATCCGGTAAGGTCTTCGATTTTCTCGCCAATTTTTTCTGTGAATCCCGGCATTCCTACTGGCCCGGCCCCATAGGTTGCCATGGCATGGTTGATGGCATTCTGGGTCAAGCCGTGGTCGTCGAGAAGTTTTAAAAAACGATCGCCATCACTCGGGCTGTTGACGGCTAACTGCATTAAATTTAGCGCAGCAGCACCCGCTTCGCGATTCTTTTCCGCAGTGGTTAAGCAGGTCAGGCGAGCGGCGTGATTGTCAGCGTCTATTGCCGCGACCAAAGTTTCAAAACTCGCTTGCGGGCTGGTTAGGTCGAGGCTTGGCTGAGCGGACGACTGTGAGGCCGTCACGGTTTGCGGCTTTCCCTCCGGGCTGCAGCCATTGTTGAGGGACACGATTCCCAGCGTCGCTGCGGACGCCAGAATCATCCAGAGAAGCCAAGGGATGTTTTTCATGGATGGCTCCTTTCCGTGGATAAGAGATCCTTGGGTTCTGAGTAGGTTAAATATTTCAAAGGTAAAAAACGAGTTGGTCGTAAGCCGGGTCCTGTAGTCAGTTTGCACCAACGACGATCATTTATCTAGGCACGACATTGCTGGCGTGCTCAAGCAGCCTACCCGAAAGTTAAAATGCGGCGGACGACCGCTTCTTTCTGTTTGGCCTTGCTCCGGATGGGGTTTACCAAGCTACCCGAGTCACCCCGAGTACTGGTGGGCTCTTACCCCACCTTTTCACCCTTACCCGAGCTTTGGCAAGCCAAAGTTCAGGCGGTCTATTTTCTGTTGCACTTTCCCTGATCTCACGATCGGTCGGCGTTACCGACCATCCTGTCCTGTGGAGCCCGGACTTTCCTCTCGCAGACCTGAAGGCCTGCCAGCGATCGTCTGACCAACTCAGATCTGTAGTGTAACGGTTCGTCAGAGAATTAGACGAGAATTCTTAAATTTCTGAGTGAATGCCATCCCCTGAATCCAAGCTTGGACGGAATCCCGCCCCATTGAACGGCCGAATCTTATCAAGAGAAGCCAAACGAGTTAGCGGAATTAGAGTGGATTGACTGAATCGATGAACTTATCAATCAAGTTTTGCGAGCGCTGTGTGACAACGATGCGGTCGTTGGGATGCAGGGCGTAATTTTGGTTGTGCGTAACCGTTTTGCTACTCGATTCATATTCAACAGGCAGTTTAAGACCTTTTCCTGAATCTTTCACAATTCGATAAATAAGAATGTCCATCGACCGGTATCGCTCGGTTGCGCCCGATCGTTCCAGTGCATCTTGAACGAATAGTGGACCATCGATTTGGCCCTCGTAGATCTCACTCGCGCTGAAACCACCGCTCATTTCAACTCGATACATCTCAGCAGTGTTTGAGTCCGTATTCTCGACTGGTATCTGCGCCTCGGACGGTGTTACCGAACCGTTCTGAGAAATGGCGCAGCCAACGGAAGAAACTGTAGTTAGCCCAATGAAAAGCAATAGGCTGAAGTGAAGGGCTGATTTGAGGGTATTTTCTGGACTCATGGCGTTACCGATTGTTCCGAATTAATTTGCGAGCATAGTCAGGCGTTAAACTTTCCCTAGACCCCCTACCTGATACAATCCGCATCGGCAAGAAAGTTAACAGTCTTGAGCAATTTCATCAGTCTTGAGCAATTTCAACGGGAAAAATGAAAAACCGCTGTTTTGCTCAATGTTACCGATGAAGTTGAGGCTAATTCGATTGAAATGCTAGCGTGCAATGGGGGCGAAAGCGTTGCGTTATTCCTGTAAAAGAGTCGTACGTTTTAGCCGGTGATGAAAGGGCCTGAAAATAGATTTCATTGAGTTGATTGGAAATAATGGGAAGTTGGCAAGGAAAAGTAGTGTTGGTGACCGGTGGCTCTGGTGGTCTGGGGCTTGCGATTGGGTGCGCATTTTCACAGGCGGGGGCTACCGCGATTTTGCTGTCTCGCGATGTAGAAAAGCTTCAAAAAGTATGTGAGCTGAAGGCGAAGTCAAACATTCAGCTGGACTGGATTCAGGGGGATGTCACGAGTGATTCAAGCATTGAGGCAGCTGTCCGGGGCATACTCGAAAAGCACGGTCGAATCGATTTGTTGGTGAATAATGTTGGCAAATCGACGCGAATAGAACTGCTCAATTGTACGGTTGAGCAGTACGCAGTATTTATGGAGATGAATCTTTATTCGGCAATCCGTTGTACTTTAGCGACGATGGACGCGCTTAAAGCGACATCCGGGCAAGTTGTGAATATCGGTTCGCTGGCTTCCAAGACTGGCTGGCCCAAAGTGGCTCCCTACGCTGTTAGCAAGCACGGCTTGTCAGCGTTTAGTCACCAATTGCGTTTAGAGGGGCCAGACAACGTAAACTGTTTACATGTTTGTCCCGGC
>CALKNI010000196.1 GCA_938091115.1 uncultured Pirellulaceae bacterium
GAGAGTACGGACCAGGAACTCCGCTATGCCCACGATGCGGGAATTGATTTCTTCGTCTATCACGGGCCGGCTCGGAAGCTCTACGCTAACGGTTGGGAGCTGAGGAACAATTTCGATTGCCACCTCGCCAGCAAGATACCGGAAGCCAAGAAAGTAAACTTCACCTGGGCGTTGTATGCGCACAGAGCGATTCGCTACACGCGAAGCAAAGTGGACACCATGATGAACGAGACGATTGAATACATCAAAATGCCAAACTGGCAGACCGTGATGGATGGTCGCCCCTTGATCGTCGTCTACCATCCGGAACGATTCCGTGCGGCCCTGCAAGTCGCAAAGGGCAAGGAGCACATGACCGGCGCCGAATTTGTGGGGTATGTCAGGGCGCGGGTCGAAGCTGAGGGCTTGAAGAACCCTTACATTGTTGGCTGTATGGAGCCGAGAGACAGTTTCCTACATGCCAAAATATTGAAGAAGGAGGGCTACGATGCCTTCATGGATTACGAGGGAACCTATGGCGGGAGGGTTGCAAAAAGAGACGAAGCACCCACCTATGCGGAGGCCACGGAGGAGATTCTCAAGACCTGTGAGCAAGAGTTTTTGAACCGCGGACTCCCGTTCCTTCCTCCCTGCCCCAGCATGTTTTATCGGTGGCCGCACGCCTTTGACCGCAAGGGACGACCCAGAGAAGAAATGTATCACTTCCAGTGGCCCAAGGAAGGCGAGCTTGCCAACCGGGTCAAAGCCGTTCTTGATTTCGTGTCGGCCCACCCCAAGGACTGCGACGCGCAGACGGTGATCATGTATTCATGGAATGAACATTCCGGAGGTGGTGGAATCTGTCCCACCATGGGCAAGCCACCCGAATACAAACCGGAGACGCAATGGCTCGATGAAGTGGCCGAGGCGATGACGGCGTGGAAGGATCCTCTCAGTGAAAAGAGAAAATAGACTAACTCTCGACCAATAGACTGCCTCTCGACTGTCTGTATAAAAGGTAAAATTGTGCTGATGAACAAAAAACTCTACTGCTTGTTGATCACCCTGTTCGGATTCACTGCAGTCCTCCAGGCTGATTCACCGAATATCATTTTGATTTTGACCGACGACCAGGGTTGGAGTCAGCGGTCAGGTTTAATGGATCCGGAAAATCCGAAATCCGGTTCCAGCTACCTTCACACTCCAGCAATGGATCGGATCGCGGCAGAGGGAATGCGTTTTACCGGTGGCTATTCCCCCGCCCCGCTCTGCACCCCGACCCGGCGCAGCATCCTCTGCGGGACGAGTGCGGCTCGGTCCGGAACGGAATTCGCCAGCGAGTGGGTGCCGGCGGATCATATGACGCTTCCACGGGCACTGAAGCAGGCGAATCCTAATTACCAATGTGCCCACTTTGGAAAGTGGGGCGAGAAGATGATCTCGTCACCGGAGGAGTGCGGCTATGACGTGAGCGACGGGCACACCGGAAATGTCACAGGAGGCATGGCAGACAAGATGCAGCCAGCCCACATCGTCGAAGATCCTAAACGTACTGGCTCAGTCACCGATCGCTCGATTAAGTTCATTCGGGAACAAACCAACACAGGCAAGCCTTTCTATGTCCAAGTGAGTTACTATGCCGTTCATTTGCGAACCGAATTGTTGCAGTCCTCACTAGAGAAGTATCAGAACAAAGGTGTCCCTGACCGAGCCTATTCGCAGGGATGGGCCGGGATGTTGGAAGAACTGGACAGCGGAATTGGACGGCTGCTCGGCGAACTGGATTCCCTAGGAATATCTGACCATACCTATGTGGTTTTCACGACGGATAACGGAGGACGCGGTACTGTTCCCGGTGGCAATCCAAAGAGTCTTGCGGTCAATGCGCCATTATCCGGGGCCAAGCACTCCCTGCTCGAAGGCGGCATTCGCGTACCCTTAATGGTTCGAGGCCCTTCGATCAAGGCAGGATCAGTTTGCCGGACCCCCGTGGCAGGCTACGACTTTCTACCTACTTTTCATGAGTTGGCTGGCGGGAGAGGGAAACTCTCCGATGAACTCGATGGCGGAAGCATTGTCACTCTGTTTTCCAGGCCGGAAACCGATTCGGTGAAGCGCCCGATTGATGGATTGGTTTTCTCTCGGCCACGGCAGGGAATGGCGGCGATACGGGCCGGTCAATGGAAGCTGCTGGCAGACGTAAATGCGAAGCGTGAAATTCAATCGGCCAAACTCTTCAATGTCGTCGCAGACATCGCCGAAGCGCATGATCTATCGACAACGCACCCAGACAAAGCCAAGCAACTACACACGCGCCTTAAAACCTATCTCGAAACCGTGGTTGATCCATCTCCGACGATGAAACGAAGAAAGAATTCTGAATGAATTATATGACGAAAACTTGCGCAGCAATTCTTTACGCTGCACTCTTGTGCCTCTTCCCATTCGATGCATCTGCCGACGACCCACCCCAATTCAAATCAAAGATTTTCAAAACCGGCACGCTTGTCTACTCCGACGATTTCAATGGCGGGATTAACCGAGAGCGTTGGGGGGCACCGACCAAGGACAAGCAAATCAAGAACGGTAATCTAGTCGTGTCAGCTAAGTTCAAGTCAAAAGAAGAGGCGATGAAGGCTCTCAAACGCGATCATCATCTTGGGCTCGAACCGGTCGTGCATCTTAATCGAATCCCCGAAAAGTTTGTCTGCCAGATGCGGTACAAATTTGAAAAGAAGGAGCTCTCCGCAGGGCGTCCCAGTTTTCAAATTGGCCACCACATGATCATCCTCAGTTACCTCGAAGGCGGAGGGCATCGAATCAAACTGCCAGACGGCCCCGCCTTCACCGTTCCCGAGTCGAAAATGAAACTAAATGAGTGGATTGATCTGATCATCGAATATAAGAAAGGGACGATCAGAATAAGCGTCAATGGTTGTAACAAAACCTATGAACACGAGGCGGTCACGGTCGTCAACAAAAACGATAAAAACGGACCAAGGTTTTCACTCAAGGGAGGCCCAGATAGCGAAATCGCATTCGACTCCGTTCGACTCTGGGAATGCAAAGATTAAGGTATCCCGATGAGGACTGACTCGGCAAACCATCAAACGAACTTTCGTCTCGACAAATAGACTTCAAAAGAAATTGTTTTTTCACTAAACCTTTCCACTCCACTACGCACCCAATAAGAACATTCCATTGACTGCAATTACTAACTCGCTATTAGAACTCAAATCCAGTCAAGGTTATTCGAATCCAAAGAGAGATGCAGCAAGATGAACAACTCGGCAATTTACATTGGGCTGGCCTGCAGTTTAGTCGGTATCCTGAAAGCTGAACCTGTATTCGCGCAAAGCAACAGGGACGATTCTGCCATTCGGCAGGAACAAGCTGATTTGCGTTTAGAGCTTGCAACGTTGGAACAAGAGTCTCGCTCGATCAAACTCCGACTAAACAATCTGGATCAGATCATCGAAGTTCAGAAAGAGCTCAATCGTGTCGTCGCACAACTTGAAGAAGCCAAATCATCTACTAACAGAGACAGGACAGCGAGGTTGCAATCGCGAGTTGAGCCACTCGAACGTCATCTCGACGATCTGCGCCAAGCGTTGGAGGCCAAAGATGAACTCAACGAACAAATTAGTGACTGGAGAAATCTCGTCCAGCAACTTCGGGAACTAAAAGATATCGACGAAGCGACACAATCAGCGCAATACCTAGCAGCGAGTATTGATGCCTTGAATCGATTACGAGAAATTCGAGAACGGCTTGATTCACTGGATTCGGATAATGAAAATTCAACTCGCGAACTCCTTCAGCAAGAGGTGAGTGAATTGAAAAAACGAATCGACGCAGATGAAGAACTTGTAGATTTGCTGATCACAACCTTGGAAGCACTCGAAAATGATGGCCAAGACGATTTGGAACACCTGTTGCCTGAACTCACTGAGTTGCGACACGAATTAGAATCTCGCGCAGGAGTAAAGCCACGGAATGAATCTCGTCTGGCAATTGGGCAATCCGGCCAACTGAAATCTGGAGAGTATTTTGTGACTCAATCCTGGTCACAAGAAGAGAACTTTAGGCGGCCCTACTTCGTTAATATCCCCAACCAGCCGGCAAACAAAAAACTTCCTGTTTTGATTTTCCTGCACGGCAATGGCGGGAACGCACAAGGAGCAATGCGAGGGTTTTTGCGAGGTAGGAAAAAAATCGCATCCCAGTTTATTTTGGTATTCGCGCAGGGTTACCGGGAAAGCTGGAACATCGTGTCAGAACGTTCCAAAGCCGATGACCTTGGCTTTATCGAAGCCATCGTATCTAAACTTTCCTCATTTGAGAACGTAGATTCAAACAACTTTACGATCATGGGATCGTCAAACGGAGCTGCACTTGTGAACCAAATCGCAATCGAAAGCAAGCTTCCTAACATTCGCAATTACATTAGTGGCGTCAGTCAGCTAAACGTATGGCAGCACGACGGTAGAAATTTCAAAGCCAAAGGGAACGATAACAACTATCGGAAATCAGTGACTCCCGCCAAAGGCAAACGACTCCTGAATATCTCAGGAGTGAAAGACAATTTAGTTCCCTATCAGGGTGGCACATCCAGAGGAATTCCAGCCAAAAATGGAAAACTGGGCTTCGTCGCCGCGGAAAAATCGACCTTCCTGTGGGCTTGTCAGATGGGATATAGCGGTGAGCAATTAGCACAACCTTCCGATATTTTCGAAAACGTGGAAGTCTTTCGCTACCTAGACGGCGACGTCATTCACTTCAAAGTGACCAACGAAGGTCATGGTGCTACGCACGGGATTGGCGAAGAGCTCTTGCTGAATTTCCTTGTTGGTGGAAAAGATAATACAGACGCGAAATAGCTTATCTTTTCGCAAAACTCCGACACCCCAAACCTACTTTCGATCGTACCAATTTGACAAGGTTTTGTTCAAACTTTTTATTTAAGCCTATCTTGCATTACTGAAACTAAATTTCTTGATTCATTTCTACTGGGAACAAAGATGAACTCACTCATTACCTTTTCAGTTGTTCTTGCAGCCTGCCTTTCACTTATCCAACCAGTTGAACCCACGCCTCAACGCATCATTACTGCGAGGATTCTATTTGACGGGAAGCCTATCCTCGAAACGACAACTTCAGATAACGGGTATCCTGATGCAGAGGCTGTCTGGGATTACTTGAAATCTATCAAGTTCAAACCAACCGATGAATTCAAAAAACTAAAAATTGATGCAACCGCCAAAGAAGTCTTACTCTCAAAAAAAGAAAATAACGGTGACCAACATGAAATCAGCATCGAAATCTCTTACGGCGGTAAGGCAACACCTCGCAACTTGAGACTTATTCGCGTACCAAGTGACAAACAGGGAAGAGAGTGGACGCTTGACCCTCTCGACGTTGACTCGGAGTTCAATCTCCGGACCATTAGTCGCTTGTTAGCGTCCAAGTTAAATAAACCTCAAGCAATCAAACCCTGGAAAAGTCGCAAGAGGTGAGATTTCATCGGTTGCTGAGTATTGCAAACCGGTTCACACCATCATTTCGTCTCGGTCCCCTTAGTTCGCGATCCAACAGATTGAATGTAAGCGACAAGATCGAGAATTTCTTCCACCGAAAAAGTATCCAGCAATCCTGCAGGCATGGTCGAAACATCCGCCGTGTTACGTTCTTCAATTGAGGATTTCTCGATGGTTTCGACAATATCGGGCTTCAAAAGATTGGGAATCAAGACAACTTCATCTTTAGTTTCCTTGATCACTAAACCCGTTCTCAATCGACCATCATCGACAAGAATCATCTGAGTCTGAAAGTCCTTATGGATTTCAGCCGATGGCTTTACGATCTGCTGCAATAGCTTTGATCCACGAAAACGTTTCGTAACCTCGGTCAGATCAGGACCAAGTTTCTTCTCGCCAGGGCCCAGGTTGTGGCATCGAGCACATGTGGCTTGCTCAAACACCATACTGCCTCGTTCGAGATTTCGTTTACCCAGATTATCTGGAGCATCGCCGAACCAGTGATGCTGCCACTTCTTCACGAAACGACGTTTCACGGGCGCGTTATTGTTATTAATGTAATCGATGATCTTCACATAAAACCGCCCATCGTTTCTGCGATCTGGATGCGCCTGTCGAAACTCATTAAACAGCGTACCCGCAAGGTTCCGTTTGTGTTTTGGGAGGGCTGCCAGACGCGAGTCGACCCACTTTTGATGAGGCATCGTTTTGTAAGTATCGGGTAGCGGATTGGCGTCGATTTTCACGAACAGTTCCTCCCTGTCGGAATCCTTCTTACGCTCCACCTTCGGAGCAGTGGCGAGGTTTCCGATGTCATGATTACCTCGATAGACTTTAGGAGATAATCGAATGCCGCCCGTCGTTGGCAAATTATCGGGCAAGGAAATACGAATGACCGCTCCAACACCACGCTCCATATGCCGAGCTGGTCCGGATGTACTGGTCCATATACTGCCGTCATCGCCAAATTCAATCTCGCGCGTATACGATACACGTGTCGGTAATCTAAACTCGACAAGCGTCTCCGTTACCGGATCGAACCGATTGATCGTGTCATTTCCTGTGCCACAAATCCAAACGATACCGTCTTTGTCGACATTCAAGGCATAGGGGATTTGGTTCTCAGAATCCGGCAATTCGTAAACAGTCCAATACTCAGTATTGGGGTCGAATTTGCCAAACACTCCCGATCCAAAACCGGGAACCCAGACCATTCCATCGGGTGCAACGTGCAAACGCCGCGGGCCACGAAACGGTGGGTTCCATTCTTTAATATTTCCATCTTCCGCTTTGGGATCAATTCGGCCGATACGATTTCCATTGAGTTTTGAATACCAAATCATTCCGTCGACGGGTGAATAATCGAGTCCATAAGGCGTGATCCCACGCGACTCCCCACGTCCAGCACCCATCGCCTGCCCGGCGTTGAGTAATTTGTACTCCTTAACAACGTGGGTATCAGGATGGAGTGAAAAACAGGAGTTCGATCCTGCATCGGTGTACCAGATCAATCCCTCGGGATCCTTGGGGTTGATCCTGAGAGTATGAGGATAATTACCACGTTTCTTGGGTGCCTCAGCGCTACTGCAGACATCAAACTTTCCGGTCTCAATGTCATACCGGGCCATCACGCCGCTGGCACACATCGTTGTCCATAAACTTCCATCATTTGCGGTTTCGATAGAGTGGGGTGCATGCACCCCACGTGGAAACTTGATTGGTGTTTGTTCGCCGGTTTGGGGATTCAAAGCGATCATCCGTCCCCTACTAATATTGACCGCATAGACCAGTCCATCGCGACCGATTTCCAGGTCATGGAATGAACCTTCGAGAGGCTTGTCCATTTCCCACATCGTAATCGTTGCTGCCGCGGCCAGCCCCGTCGGTGCCGGAGGAGGGACGAAGGCCGGCCATTTATCCACCGCATCATCTTTGTAAGTATTCATCAATCGGCCAATGATGGTGTCTTGAGTATGTGGATAGAGACCACCAAAACCATCCATTCGACGCAGCATTGTTTCCCAGTCAACTGGTTTTTCAGGAGTTCTAAAACCGAGCGTACCCACCTGATGACAGTAAGAACACATCATTTTGAAATTCAGCTTATCCCGAGGATTTTCAAAATCGAGCATACTGAACGCACTGTTCGCGGGCCGCTGTAGCTCCAATTCCTCTCCGACAGCCGGTCGCGTTTGGATCACCATGTCATCAGTACCCACGGCGACACCACTGACCCATTCGTCTGCCAGCCCCATTAATCGTGTTCGAATATTGTGATCTCCGTCACGTAGGTTCGAGATTTCAAATGAACCATCTTTCTGGGAGAATACAGAAGTCCATTTCCGATGTACATCGTCGATCGCTGAGACCATTACGCCTTCTACAGGGCTACCAAATTGGTCGACGACTTTACCCCGAATTGTGTCGGCATCTACTGAGTTGCTAAACCCGGAAAACAAACAAGCCAGCAAAACAAAATAGAGGACGTTTCTCATCAAATTCTCTTTCTTCACTCGATTATTGCGAACATCATAAAACCTCGCCGACGTTACAATCGTGGACAAGTATTTTGGCAAATCCTAGTCTTCAGAGGTATCAAGCACTTTTGCCTCGATAATAGATTGGCGAAACCGACCGTCAGGCTGATCTTCGAGTAATCTCAAAAATGCCACCAACCCGGGAACATCGCGCTCTTCTAACTTCATCTTCGAATAAGCGTCATTGATATCATCCGCTTTCCCCTGCTGTTTCTGTTTTGCTGCCTCGATCTTTTGCGATATTACTTTATATAAATCAAGTTTCCGTTTCCCAAGGTTTCTCAAAGAGGGAGTTGCCTTCGGCTCGGTTCCATGGCGAGTCACATATGATTTTCCATCTGTAAAATTCGGCAAGGTATGACAGGCGGCACAATTGCCGACACTTTCAGTCCCCTCATAATTCAAGAATGTCTTCAGCCCTTCGTATCCAAGTCGATCCATCCCCTTAGGAGCTTTTAATAAAATGCGCCCTTCTTGATTTGCGAGCCGCCCAAAAATTCGGCCGAGAAAATCTTCTACGCTCTCATCTTCGTAAGCCACGTCTGGAATTCGATTGAGGTAGGAAAACGCGTCGTACGTCGAACGCTTGGTAGTCGAAAGCCGGTGGATTCCAGTTTTCTCCTCGATGCTTGCCTTCTCTCCATTGGCAACATAATTGAGGATTCTAACGAAGGACTGTCCCACGTTCTTCATTTTGGGAGTCAGGCGCCGCTTCTCTTTCCAGAGTTGGCCAACTCGGTCACGCTGTTCAGGTTTGAGACCGGCCATAACGCGGTCGACGTAAGCCTGATGCCGGCTAACGTCGTAGTCATTGGGGAGAGAATTCTTGTCGATGCGGGCGAGGAGCTTCGCAATCTCGGTATTAAGTACTAAGGTTGCAGGTACTACCGATCCTTTCTTCCGAGGCTTTTTCGCGGATGACAGTTCCTCAGACGCGGGCCATTCTGGGGCGTCTGCCATGACACTTCGGTAGATTGCCGCGGCTTGTTCTTTTAAGCGGGCGGCGAGTTCGGGCCGTTCTTTCGCAATGTCGTTTTGCTGACCGAGATCTTTGGAGAGGTCATACAGTTGGACACGACCAAGTCCGCTCTTTTTGAGCTCTGGGATCCAGGACTCCTGGAAGTAATACAATCTACGGTGTTGATCCCTCAGTCGATTGGCCTCGGGATTGGCGAATTTCCCGTTGAACATGCGGGAGCGAAGATCCATTCCGCCCAGCTCTTTCTCAAGATCATCGCCAAGGACGTCTTTGACTTGCTCCATGAGTCGATTGGCGGTTTTGAAGTCGATTGGCGATTTCACAGTGCTGGAAGCGAAAAGTGTGTGGTCACCCACCCTCATGACCATGCTTGTCCCAGCCATCCAAAAGAGGGGCTGATGCCTCTTGAAGGAACCGGAGCTAGTAAGCAACGGTGCTAGGTCGGAGCCGTCGAGATGCAAGTCTTTGGGTTTGTCGATGCCGATCAGACCACACAGAGTGGGGAGAAGATCAACGACTCCAGCCGGTTCCTTTTCGACTCGTCCGCCCGGGATCCCGTCTTTCCAGTAGAAGATGCCCGGGACGCGATGCCCGCCTTCGAAGAGCGCCCCCTTCTTGCCGCGCAATTCACCGTTTCGTTTTTGCAGGTAGCTGCCGTTATCGGAAGCGTAGATAATAATGGTGTTGTCGAGCTCACCGAGTTTTTCGAGCTTTGCAACGAGTCGTCCGATGGCTCGATCTGTATTGTCGATGGTGCCACTGTAGATGGCTTCCCGCTGGTTGAGCCCGCCATACTGGGAAACGATCTCGTCGGGCGCCGCGATCGGATCGTGCGGTTCATTGAACCAGAGATTGAGGAAGAAGGGTTCATTACCATCTCGCTTTTGATCGAGCCAGGAAAGAGCCTCATCGACCACGATCTGACAGGAATAGCCTTGGATGGTTCCAACTCGCTTTCCATTGCGCAGAAAATTGGTCGGGTTTCTGTGACTTGGTCCCGGGCCGTTGACGACGCCAAACCAGTAGTCAAATCCATGATCGGCAGGCGTGGGATTATCGCGATTCTGGACAGGCATGCCGAGGTGCCACTTGCCAAAGTGAGCGGTCGCATAGCCGTTTTCCTTGAGTACTTCGGCGATCGTCGTTTCACTTTCCAGAAGGTGCATTCGGTGAAAGCGCTCGTCGAGGACGGAGTAGACTCCGGTGCGGATATGGTTGCGGCCAGTGAGGAAACAGGCGCGCGAAGGGGAACAGGTAGGGGCTCCCGAGTGAAAGTCGGTGAAACGCACGCCACCAGCAGCCAACTTGTCGAGAACCGGAGTCTTGACGGGACCGTCGTAGCAGCCGATGTCGCGGTAACCGAGATCGTCGACGTAGAGTGTAACGACATTCGGCAGTTTGTCATTGGCAAATCCGGAACAAGCCAACAGTAGGAAAAATAACAATGTGAGGATGGTTTTCATTTTATTTTTTTCAAATCATGTTTAATTTTTTCGGTTGCCCGTAACTCAATTGTTGTCTGAGGCATTACCTGACGCCGCTGGAACCGGATGCGGCGGCAGCCAGTCGAGTTGGGGCCAGTTCTGCAGGTCGATTTTCTGGCTAGGTCCCGGCGTGCTGCGTCCTTGCCTGACATATTCGCCCGCGAGAGTAGTCAATTCACTGACGACTTCAGGGCGTTTCTCGATCAGATTGGTCGTCTCATCCGGATCAGTCCGCATGTTGTAGAGTTGGCGGTTCGCAGTATCGAATGACGTCTGCTCGATTGTCCCGTTGTACCTCGCGCTGCGTTTTCCGGCTCCGTAACCATTCCCACCAGATCCTGGGTGTAACAGCAATTTCCAGACACCCCTGCGAATCGCAAATCGCCCCGTCGATGAATGATGGATGATCGCATGGTTTTTTCGGTAGTCACCATTTTTGCCCTGCATCAATGGAAGAATGGAGACGCTATCGACGCCCTGATCTTCGGGGAGTGCCACAGCGGCAATTTCTGCGAATGTCGCCATCATGTCGACAAGACAGAACGGTGTGTCGCACTTCGAGGCCGGTGCGATCACGCCTGGCCAGCGAGCAATGAAGGGAACGCGGTGTCCGCCTTCCCAATTGTCGCGTTTGGCTCCCAGGAAGTGGGAGGAACTGTCATGACCAAATTTACTCCGCCTTGGAAACATGTTGGTCTCAGGGCCATTGTCACTGGTCACAATCACCAGGGTGTTGTCTGAGAGTTTCAATCGATCCAGTTCATCCATCACTCTCCCAATGTGATGATCCACTTCCACCATGAAATCGCCGTAGATATCCAACTTGCTTTTACCGACAAAGGCATCACCGGGCGCGACGGGTGTGTGGGGGGCGTTAAGCGGCATGTAAACGAAAAAGGGACTTTGCTTGTTGCGCTGAATGAAGGAAATGACTTCGTCGGTCAAGGTCGGCATGACGTGTTTATGCCGCCAGCCAGGAACCGCGGGGCCCGACCGGCCACCTTTGTCTTCTTCCTTCAAACTCGAAGTGGGTTGCTCGGTTACCCGGTCATTCCGAATGAAAACGTAGGGGGGCATGTCCAGAGATGCAGCAATTCCGAAGTACTCGTCGAATCCGTTTGCGATGGCGGTGTTCTGGATCGGTTTTTTGAAATCGATTCCCTCTGGGTTGTTGCGCATGTTGTAGCCCTTTTCTCCGCGCATTCCTCCAGCCCAGTCCATTCCTAGGTGCCACTTGCCGATGCAAGCCGTCCGGTAGCCCTGATTCTGGAACAGATTTGCCAGCGTCATGCGTTCCTTCTCAATGAGAGGCGGTGAGAAGCCACCAAGAACGCCACTCTTCAATCCTGTTCGCCACGAGTAGCGGCCAGTCAACAAGGCGTAGCGTGAAGGCGTACAGACAGCGGAGGCGGAATGAGCATCGGTGAATCGCATGCCGCCCTTGGCCAGGCGGTCGAGATTTGGCGTGTGGATTTTGGATTCGGAGTCGTAGCTGGTGACGTCGCCATAGCCCATGTCGTCAGCAAAAATCAAAACGACATTGGGTTGTTTGTCTTCGGCAAAACCGGGGCAAACCAGCAGCAAGACAATTAGAAATGTGAAGATGGGTTTCATGTTATTTCCTTTTAGGTGCCCCAAAGTGTAACGCGTTTTTCTTCGGGAGCCATTTTTTCAATTCCGCCTTGACCGGGGCGTGTGCTAGGTCATCCGCGAGATTCTTCCTCTGAAGTGGATCAGCTTTGACTTCGTAGAGTTCCTCGCCGCCGTCGCTATAACGAATGTAGTGATACTCGCGTGAGCGAACAGCGTGGTTAATCCCCAGCCAGTGGGGCGAGTGCGTAATGATCGCCGGATAAGGCCAGTCGGTGTTCGGTTCGTGAACAAGCGGCGCGAAACTGCGTCCATCAAGTTGTGTATTTTTCGGTAAGCCGCATAAGTCGATCAATGTCGGATAGAGATCGACAAGGCTGACCGGACTCTTGCAAGTCATCCCACTGGCCGGTTTACCAATCGGCAACTCACCCGGCATGTCGATGATCAGCGGGGTCCGGGTCGTCTGTTCCCAGAGCGCCGACTTCGCGATCTTCTTTTCACCCACGTCGTAACCATGATCTCCCCACAAGACAATAATCGTATTATCTCGATAGCGGCTCTTTTCCAATGCGTCGAGTACGTGTCCAACGCAGGCATCAGCAAAAGAGTCCGCTGCGAGACAGCCTTGGACAGCTTCCTTCCATTTGCCACTTTCACGAATGTGCTTGATGTGACGTTCGCCCATCCGATGGCCAATCACAGGGATGTCGTCGAAATCGTTAGCCTTGTATGGTGGAAGTTCAATCTCTTCCAGTGGATGCAAGTCAAAGAACTTCTGCGGGGCATACCAGGGAAGATGAGGCAGGTAGATGCCGCAACCGAGGAAAAAAGGTTGGTCGTGATCCCGTTGCAGGAACTGGGCCGCACCGTCTGCGGTCTTCCAATCGGGATTCGCTTCCATCGGGGCGTCGGTCGGTCCCCAGTCGATAAGACGAGCGAGGATCGGATTGGATTCGAACTTGGGGCGCAGTCCGTGCTGGTAACGTTCCTGCTTTGGAGGCGGCACGGTGCCCGTTCGCGTGGAATAGACATGATCCCACGCCGCGGCATCGGAGAATTTTCCGTGAGCCTGATGGTAAAGCTTGCCGCCGCCCCATGCGAGGTAACCATGCTGTCGGAAGTACTGCGGGAGGGTTACCCAATCTTTGTACTGGGGCATATCGCGAAACCAGTTCAAATTGCCGTAGATACCGGTTGTCGACGGACGAAGCCCCATCATGATCGCAGTACGCGACGGGCTGCAAAGTGGAGCCGCGCAGTGAGCCTGCTCGAAGAGAACTCCTTTTTTTGCAAGCCGGTCGACATTGGGAGTCTTTGCCTGCGGATGTCCGCCAAGACAGCCAACCCAGTCGTTCAAATCATCGACGGCAATGAACAAAACATTCGGCCTGTCGATCGTGACGTCGGCCTGAGCTTGCTCCAACGCATGTACCGAAACGAGGAGAAATGCGATCGCAAGTTTGACTGCAAATCGATGCATCTTCACAGTAATGTCGGTCGGACAAAGTCTCATTTCGCTTCTGGGATATCTTGTTTGGATGAAGTTACTCACTTTGGTGCGTCTTCAAAATGTGGATACCGATAATCTGCTTTGTCATCGGTCGAAACCTTGTGCGTCGAACCGTCTTCGGGTTCGTAAAGATAAAGCTCGCCGCCTGCGTGATAAACGATCGAAGATTCGTCTTTCGACCAACGTGGGTAGGCAAACCAGATCGGTTTTCCATCCTTATTCGCGAACGGCTTTGCATTGGTGATCTTGCGACTCTTAACATCGAAATCCGCAACGTAAAGCGTGCGTCCAGGAACTCGTCTTTTGAACCCCTGTTGGAACTCGAAGCAAACTCTCGTTTCTGATGAGGAGAGACTGACCCGGGCAAGCACTCCCGTTTTTGCCAATTCACACTCGATGCGTTCGAAAGTCGGATTGACGTTCTTCCCAGGCGTCATCAGGTAGTACCCCATGCCCTGTTTGGGCGGATTCGATCGCACAAGGATTCGGCCGTCGGTAAGACAGGTGAAAGCCCAGGTAGAATGCCCTCTATCGGTGAGCGGGAATTCCTCACCAGGTTTTGCACCAACTTTACTGGCCATTACCACATAGCCGCCCGTCTTCGGATTCTTTCGATTCCAGATCGGCGTATTCTTTCCGTCACGCGTCCAGGTTTGATTGAAGTCTGTGTACGTGCCGTCGGTTAACTGATGCAGCCCGGTTCCATCGGCATTAATAATGTGGATGGCGGTTTTCCATTTCGACACATCCGGGTCATTTTTTACTCTCCGAAAAAAAACAAGCATGTCATCTGTTTTTGACCAGGATGGTTTGAAATCGTTGTGACCCGTGGTGAGTGGCTTGCCTTCTGGCTGCCCGTAAGTGCCGACGTGTATTTCGCCGTTGACATAATACGAGCCTCGATTCGTGTCATTCTCACCGGTGGGCAGGCCGCTGTCGATTGCCGAAAGAACGCCTGTGATCGCAAGCAATACCGTCAACATGCCGATAAATACACAAACTTTTTTCATCACACTCCCCTTCTCATACACGAAACTGAATCGCCTTAAGCTGGTCCCATTTCACACGGCTCTGCAAACCAACCACCCAAAGAGGGATTTCGTGGACAATCAAAAAACACAAATTACATTTCTCGCGTTTAGCTCTCGGCCGCCATTGAATTATATACTCAGTTAGTTCACGCGGGTCTTGCAATTCGCTAAATTGAAAGTGACATCTTGTAATTTATTTTTGATCTATTTTTTATTTCTCTACCACTAACAATGAAAAACTTAAAATTAATTTTCGCAATCGCGTTGGCGAGTTGCTTTCTTGAACACCCGGCGGATGCCCAAGGCTCTCCCGCTCAGCCTGATCGCGCCGAAACAAAGATTAGAATTTCAGTTGATCCATTTTCAATTCGAAATATTCAAGGAATCAGTGAACTAAATCGCGAGGCTTACTTCGGCATTTGTGATCCAGGCACGGAGTTTAAAAAACGCTGCCTAAAACCGACACGCTACCAGTGGCTTATCGAAAACAACGGAATCACGTTCGGCCGAACGCTACAGGTCGTCAATGGACTTGATGAATATCAAAAGGCCATCCGCGAAGATTCTTCTCGCCCCGGATTTGTCGACCGAGAGTTCCTAATTAAGAAAGTAAAAGCTAAACCTTCAGACGCTGAGTTTAAACGCGATATGAACCATCGCTTGGACATTGCAGCACACGGCTTTCGAAACGCATTTCCCGAATTCATGGGAATCTACCAAACAGATACTGCCCGCAAAGACAAATACTCGCAGAGACTTCCAAAAAACATCGAAGCTGCGGCTGAGCTATCAGCACTCGCACTCAACCATCGCTTCACCGACTTCGACCGACCGAAATACTACGAACCCATTAACGAACCCCACTGGTCTTATTTGCAGAGTAAGCATTTAGCCAACTGGCACCTAGCAACGATGGAAAAGGTCCACCGGGAAGTCCCTGGCGTACTGGTTGGCGGACCTTGTCTGGCCGTGCCAGTCTGGGAGAAAAACCTCAAGCCATTCATCGACGACACAAGTTGCAAATTGGATTTCTATTCATTTCACATCTACGACTTCCTCCGTGAAAAAGATGGAAACTTTGGTGGAGTGATCCAAAGCGGCCTACCACTGGAATCGCTGCTAGATCAAATCCAAAACTACACCATAAACAGCTATGGTAAAGAGGTTGACATCGTTGTCAGCGAACACGGTGGTTACGGAGCTAACGAATTAGTTCAAAAAATTGCGGTGGATGCCAACTTTCAAGCAACCGGCTTCGAGTGGGAAATGAAAAAGCGGTCGATTGACGACTTCAACATGGTGAGTAGCGCAATTGCAAATACACTGGTCTTCATGGATCACCCGCATACGGTATTGAAAGCCGTTCCATTCATTCTGCTGGAGAGCATGAACTGGGATCCCAAGTACTACGCCACCCTATACACGGCGCGGAACTTTACAGATAAAGCCGACTGGCTACCGAGCAAGAAGATTTTGTTCTATCGCCTGTTTCGAGATTTGCGAGGAAATCGAATCACCTCTTCATGCCCTGACCCCGACATTCAAACACGGGCGTTTGTCGATGGGAAAACTGTATTCATTGTTCTCAATAATTTATCAGATGCGAATAAATATGTTTCAATCAAACTGCCGCGCCCCGATGAGATGCAAGTTCGTCGCCTTGGACGCAACCCGGACTTCACTCCCTATTTAGCTGAAGCGAAGCGACCCGTTGAAGACAAAATAGCAATAAACAACGCCAATAAAAATGCATCCTACGACTTTCGATTTAAGGGCCGCGAGACAGTTCTCATCAAATCAACTTACACAAAAGCGCTCGAACCGCGTCAACAAATCGATGAAGTCCCTTGCTACGGTAACCGTATTGACATCGCACTGGACAAAGGACGGAAACGTGCGTTCACCGTTGAAATTCCAGAAAAAGGAAAACTTGAATATGCCAGTTTACGCATCGGTTTAAACCGACCACCTGAATGCGACAAAGAAATCTCTGTCACGGTTAATGGGAAACCATACCAAATGTCATTGGAGAAATGCGCTGACCGCCTAACGGACAAAGTATATAAGTCCTGCAAAATCAGCTCGCTTGCTCTCCGGGATCTCAAATCACGAAATGTTATCTACATCTCTTTTCCCGACGGGAAACCCGGGACCATTAACAATGTCAGTATCCGAGCAGGATTTTTGGTTCCCCCAAATTAATTTCGAAATTAAGCGCCAATGGCGAATTGTCTAATTTTCAATTGCCACGGGAGGCCAGTGAGACTTACAATAGAGTGTCTATGACCACGCACCAATTCGCAAAAATGAGTTTCCTACTCATCATTTTCTGCTTCGCCACGAATGTAAGCGTAGCTGAACGACCCAACATTGTCTTGATTCTGGCCGATGACCTTGGCTTTGGCGATTGCACAGCTTTTAATCCACAATCCAAAATTAAGACACCACATATTGACGCGTTGGCCAACGAGGGTCTTCGATTCACTGACGCACATTCAGCAGCGGGTACCTGCACGCCATCCCGATATGGATTACTCACTGGAATCAACCCTGCTCGAACAGGCGTGGCCAATACTTTATTGACCACGGGAACTCCAATCATCTCTGAAGATGAAAAAACACTCGCTTCAATGCTACAAAGCCATGGTTACAATACGCGAATGATCGGCAAGTGGCACCTTGGATTCGAGAAGGAAAAATTGGGTCGTCGCTTTGCATTTGATTTTTCTAAACCTGTTAGAGGGGGTCCACTGGACCGCGGTTTTGAAAGTTGGTTTGGCATTCATGGTTCTACCGCATCTCAACCACTTTGTTATTTCAACGGCCGGCACGTCATCAAAAAACCAACATCAAGCATTACGGTGACGAAACAGCGCGGCGACAAAACATCCACCTTTCAATTACCAGCGGCTCCCGGATTTTCACTTTCTGAAACCAGTCCAATTTGTTGCCGCAAAGCCGTGCAACTTATTCATGATTACGCTGCCCAACCACAGCAAAAACCATTGTTCCTCTATTATGCGTCGCCAATTCCCCATGAACCATGGGTTCCAACCAAGCAGTTTCACGGAAAGAGTGGGCTTGGACCGTATGGTGATTTCGTCATGCAATTAGATGATGTTGTGGGCCAAATAAATAAAGCGCTACAAGAAACTGGGCTCGCCCCCAATACGCTACTCATTTTCACAAGTGACAATGGCCCGGGACCAGGTGCGTGGAGACAAATGGGGGAACAAGGCCACGCGTCATCAGGTATTTTACGCGGGCACAAAGCAAATTGCTGGGAGGGTGGCCATCGGGTTCCTTTTATCGCTAAATGGCCGGGTCGAATTCCAGCAGCCAGTCAAACCTCCGCAATTATCAACTTCACAGACTTATTTGCCACACTGTCAGAACTGGTAAGCAATTCGCCAGCCAGAGTTTCGAGTGAAACAATACCCCTCGACAGCATTAGCTTTTTAAATGTCCTCTTCAATCCTTCAACAAAACACAGTCGACCTTCGATGGTCCACCGCGGACATGCGATCCGAGAAGGCAATTGGAAGTTAGCGCGTAATGCGAGACAGACAGATGCCGCCGAGGTCACGCAAGAAAAATTTGAGCTATACAACCTCGCCAAGGATCCGGGCGAAAAAGAAAATGTTGCCAACGAACATCCCCAAATCACGGGTCGACTCTTTAGTCAATTTAGTACGTTTGCTGAGAACCGAAAGCTGAAGAAATGAGCATTGCAATCAACAGAATCAAAACACTCTGCCTACTTTTCCTCGGGCTTCTCATTTCTAGCATCGCGACCGCGACCACATCAAAACCCAACATTTTATTGATCCTTTCAGATGATCATGCCAAGAAGGCAATTGGGTGTTACGGCAACACTGATATTGAGACCCCCTCCTTGGATCGTATCGCCAGAGAAGGGATGCGATTTAATCACGCACTTACCCCAAACTCGTTTTGCACTCCCGCGCGGGCTGCTGTTCTCACTGGAAAATATTCCCACAAAAATGGCGTAACGCGATTAAACCAATCATTTGATGGGTCCCAGGCAACCTTTCCAAAACTACTGCAGTCGGCTGGTTACCAGACAAGCCTGTTTGGCAAATGGCATTTACGTTCTCAACCAACTGGTTTCGACCACTACTGTGTTCAGAAAATGCAGGGGATGGCGAATGACACAATCGTGTTTGAAACTGGAATGAAGTGGATCCCATGGTCGCCAAAAGATCGCAAGAGCTATCGTGAAGGCGGGCGGGTTCTACCAGGCTACAACAACGATGCGATAACCACGGAAGCACTCAATTGGTTAAAATACGAAAGGGATCCGGGGAAGCCATTTTGTATGTGCCTGCACCCTAAACCACCCCATCAACCCTATACTCCTCCAAAAAAATACGAAAACTTCCTGAAGGACGTAACGATCCCCGAACCGGCGACACTCCTCGATGACTATCAGGGCAGGACCCCCGAAGTCATCGAGAGTAAAATGAGTTCAAATCGCATTGTGCTCGGACAAGCATTCAAAAAACATCGCGACAAACTAGAAAAGAAAAACCCGAACATCACTCGCGACGAACTGACACGGGCGATGTACCAAGAGTACATCAAAGGTTACTACCGATTAGTGAAGTCAGTCGACGACAATGTCGGACGAATGCTAGACTATTTAGATCAAAGTGGATTAGCTGAAGACACACTGGTGATCTACACCTCCGACCAGGGTTTTTCACTCGGGGAACATGGTTTTTACAACAAGCAGTGGATGTACGAAAATCCATTACACCAACCGCTGTTGGTTCGATTCCCTGAAACTATCAAGCCTGGCAGTGTTCATGAATCCATGGTGAACCACGTCGATCTTGCCCCGACGATTTTAGATTTCGCGAACATTACAATTCCGAACCAGATGCAGGGGCATTCACTCAAGCCCATCCTCCAAGGCACGCGGGGGAAAGTACGCGATGCATCCTACTATCACTTCTACGAGCATGGAAAACAACTTCCAGAAATGATTGGGATTCGCACGTCCACGCACAAGTTGATTCACTACCCGGGGATGGATGGTAAGTACCAGTGGGAAAT
>CALKNI010000197.1 GCA_938091115.1 uncultured Pirellulaceae bacterium
GTGTTAATAGGATCTGCCCGCAGGAAAGTTGATGGCGGTTGAGCGATTCGTTGTAGGCTCGGCTCAATTCGATTTGTCCGATAGCGGCGGCGGCTTGACTTTCTTCTAATTTAAGTTGTTCGGGTCTTTGATGAGGCCCTAGCTGGCTTCGACCCAGGGCAATCGCTCCTGACGAAACGATAAGAACTTCTTTCCCCGATTGAACGAGCCTGGCGAGGTCGTCGATGAGCGAGTTGAGCCAAGTTTTTCGCAAATTACGGTCTGGATCAACTAAAAGTGCCGAGCCAATTTTAATAACGATCCGCGAGAAGTTATTTATATTTCGATTCAAAGGAGGATCCATTCGCGAAAAACACGTCGGTGATCGAATTTATTGCATCAAATTAGCGGTGCATGAACTGCATTATTCTTATATCCTAAAGGGAACATTATTACAGGACTAGTTATGCAAAAACCGAATGCCAACCGTGAGAAAATTATTGAATTGCTCGAGCATGCGGGTGGAGTAACGGAGGATTCGGTAAGGGAGGTTCATGAGCAGACCGGAATAGCTGAAGCCGATATCTGGGGAACGGGACTGTTTTACACTCTGCTTCGCGAACCGGGGAAGAGGATTCGTTTATGCGACGGATTAACCTGTCAGATGTTTGGAGCTGATTCATTGGCCGATGAACTGACGGATGCTGGTAAATCGGTTGAGCGAGTGAGTTGCCTAGGACAATGCGATTTAGCTCCCGCTTCACTTGATGAAGCGATGGAGTTGGTGACTTATGCTAAACACAAAACAGCTATTTCTCCTCCCAATGATTTAGCAATGAATCTTGCTGGCGAGGTCGATTTAACTTATTCGGCCTTAAAAAAAGTACAAGAGATGAACCCTGAGGATGTGATTGCAGCGCTGGATTTATCGGGGCTTCAGGGACGTGGAGGTGCAGGATTTCCGGCTCATTTCAAGTGGACGTCTGTGCGGCAGCAGGCAGAAACGGAACGTTATGTCATTTGCAATGCAGATGAAGCTGAGCCAGGTACTTTTAAGGATCGAGAATTAATTCTCCGTCAATCGCACAAAATGTTAGAGGGGCTCGCGATCGCAGCTCACGTGATTGAGGCAAAAGAGATTTATATTTATATTCGCGGAGAATACACGAACGAGTATCGCGCGATCGAACGTGCGTTGGAAGACTCAAAAGAAGCGTTGCAAGAATTTGAGTTCACCATTGTCAAAGGCCATGGAGCTTACATCTGTGGAGAAGAGACGGCCTTGCTGGAGTCGCTTGAGGGAAAACGGGGGATGCCCCGATTGAAACCGCCCTACCCCACCGAGTCGGGGTTTCGGGGAAAGCCGAGTCTGATTCATAACGTGGAAACAATCGCTTGCGTGCCGTCAATTATTCATCGCGGTGGAGATTGGTTTCGCTCCCTCGGAAAAACTGAAGCGGGGAGTAAGCTTTACTGTATCTCCGGACACGTTGTCGCCCCTGGTGTTTATGAGTTGCCATTAGGCGTTTCGTTGGACGAGTTAGTCGCGGCAGCCGGAGGGTATGTTGGAAACCCAATAGCCTTCTCGCCGGGTGGGGCGTCTTCCGGATTTTTGCCAATTACCGAACGCGGGCTGCCTTTGGATTATAAACACCTTGCAGATGCGGGTTCGATGTTGGGAAGTTCCGGAGTTGTGGTGATCAACGATACCGTCGATATGGCAAAAGCGGTGGCTTGGCAGCTTGAGTTTTTTGAGCGTGAAAGTTGTGGTCAGTGCGCGCCCTGTCGGATCGGAACGCAATACATCAGGCGGCAGGTCGATCAGTTTATCCAGTTGGGCGATCCGGTAACGCTGGCAATGACCGAGGATGTTGGTTGGGAAATGGAGGAGGGGTCGATTTGTGGGCTTGGAATGGTAGCCGCAAAGCCGCTTGAATCGGCAAGAAAGCATTTTCCCGATGCCTTTAAAACAAGAGATTGAATTTTTATTACCCGTAATGTGCCGGTTTGTAACTTAGTGCAATCACGAATGAGCCAATGAATTATCCGAATCAGAAGCGTGTCGAGACTTTTTTTATTGAGATTAACGGTCAGGCTTGCCCAGCGATTTCAGGTGAGACGGTCGTCGATGTTGCGCGGCGTGAGGGGATTGAGATACCGACGCTTTGTCACGACACACGGCTTGAGCCCGCTGGAGCTTGTCGTGTCTGCCTAGTTGAGGTCGAGGGTCAGCGCAGATTGCAGCCAGGGTGTGCCTGGAAAGTGCAGCCAGATATGAAGGTAACCACAGAGTCTACACGGATCGAAAAGCATCGTACGATTCTGTATAGCATGTACATGTCGGATCATCAGCTCGATGAGGCGGGATTGCCGGTAGAGACCGGCAACGGAAATCAGTTGAGAGAACTGTGTAAGACGATCGATCCGTTGCCCCTCGACCCCGTTAATGCCCCTCGTGCGGGACGTCCGGAAGACGTGAATCCCTACATCGAATTTAATCCAGAACTGTGTATCCTGTGTGCTCGCTGCACGCGTTATTGCGACGAAGTCGAAGCGGTTAATGCCATCACGTTATCCAATCGTGGTGGTGAGACGACGATTGCCACAGCGGGGAATCGCGGGCTTCTCGATACCACATGTGAACTGTGTGGCGGTTGCATTGCGACTTGCCCGACGGGTGCCTTGATTGAGAAAAAGGTGCCGACAAACCTAGTGACACTTGAGACAGAAGTAACTCGTTCGACGTGTAACTTTTGTGGTGTTGGGTGTCAGCTAGACCTGCACGTCCACAATGATCGGGTAGTCAAAGTTACCAGCCCGGAACCGGGTGAGACGGTCAATGATGGGAACCTCTGTGTAAAAGGGAGGTTTGCCTATGATTTCATTCATCACGAGGATCGAATCACCACGCCCTTGATTCGCGGAGTTGATGGGGAGCTACATCCGGCTTCGTGGGAAGAAGCTTTAGCGGCAACGGCAAATGGCTTATTGGCTGTTAAAGAAAGGCACGGGGCTGATTCTCTTGGTTTCATTTCATCTTCCCGATGTACCGGTGAAGAAAATTATTTAATGCAGAAGTTGTCGAGAGCCGTTTTTGGAACCAATAATATCCATCAATGTGCTGCTACCTGACATGCTCCCACCGTTGCCGGTCTGGTAACTATGTTTGGTGCGGGTGCCATGACTAACTCGATCGAAGAAATACGAGATTCTGAGTTAATGTTTGTCATCGGTTCTAACACGACCGAGGCACATCCAATCATTGCGATGGAGATGAAACGTGCGCGACAGCGAGGCGCAAAGCTAATTGTTGCGGATCCTCGGAAAATTTGGTTGGCGGATATGGCGGATTTGCATTTGCAACTGAAGCCAGGAACGGATGTTTGGCTGCTGTCGGCGATGGCCAATGTGATCATTGCTGAAGGTCTCCACGATCTCGATTTTATTGAGGCCAATACAGATGGTTTTGATGCGATGGCGGAAAAAGTTGCTGATTACACCCCGGAAAAGGCAGAAGAAATTACGGGAGTCCCGGCAGAAGATATTCGAATTGCAGCGCGACTATATGCGACCACGAAACATGCTGGTATTTACTACACTCTTGGTATAACGGAACACACGCATGGTACCGACAATGTTTATTGTTTAGCGAATCTTGTTCTGATGACAGGTCATCTCGGCGTTCGGTCGGCGGGTATGAATCCATTGAGAGGACAGAACAATGTTCAGGGAGCTAATGACGCTGGAGCGACTCCAATTTTTTATCCAGGGTATCAGTCGGTAACTGATTTCGAAGTTCGGAAAAAATTTGAAAACGCTTGGGGTGTACCGTTGTCACCGGACAACGGCTTGAATCTCAATGTCATGATGAAGGAGATGGCAGTCGGCAACATCAAGGCTGTCTATGTAATGGGCGAGGACATTGTGATTTCTGAGCCAAACGTTACTAAAGTGGAAGAAGGACTGAACCGTTGTGAATTCGTAGTTTGTCAGGAGATTTTTCACAACGAGACCACGCGGTTTGCGGACGTGATTTTGCCGGGAGCTTGCTTTGCAGAAAAAGACGGAGTTTTCACCAATAGTGACCGCAGAGTGCAGCGGGTTCGTAAATCAGTAAATCCGCCCGGTGAAGCCAGGGAAGATTGGAAGATCTTGTGCGACGTTGCTCGATCGGCAGGTTATCCGATGCCGGAATACCAGGATGCTGGTGAGGTATTCTCTGAGTACGCATCGCTCACGCCAAAGATTGCGGGCATATCTCACGAGCGTTTGGAAGATAGTATTTCGGGGCTTCAATGGCCGTGTCCCGACGAGACGCATCCGGGGACTCCAACGCTGCACATTGACGGGCCTATGATTGGTCGAGCTCCCTTTCAAGTTGTTGACTATCGCCCGAGTGCCGAGTTGCCGGATAATGATTACCCATTGGTGCTTTCAACGGGACGCACGCTTTACCATTACAATAGTGCGACGCAGACCCGTCGTGATGCAGGTCCGGTTGCTAAGCAGCGTAATAATTTTATTGAGATGCATCGGAGTGATGCAAGGAAGTTAAATTTGAAACACGGTGAAAATGTTCGTGTAATGTCGCGTCGTGGAGAGGTGGAAGCGGAAGTTTGGGTGTCTCCTCGCATGCGCCCGGGTTGTATTTGGATGCCGATGCATTTTTCAGAATCTCGAGCCAATCTCTTAACCAATGATGCTGGCGATCAGGTGACAGGTACGGGTGAGTATAAAGTCTGCGCTGTACGGGTTGAAAAAGTGATTCATCGTAAAGCTGATGGTTAGGTTGCTCGTGAATTGTCTTTCCCGCAGGCCGATTTAATTCGAATTTTTGAATGTGAGGAACCAGTGGGCGATTCAGTTTTTCCAGAGATTGAGTTTGCTGGTCAATTGAGGCCATCTCAGCAGGAAGTGTTTGAAATTGCGAAAAAGCAATTGTCGCAAGGGCAACGGCGGTTGCATGTCGTCGCGCCACCTGGATCGGGCAAGACGGTTCTTGGGCTTTATTTGTGGGCTGAGCTTGTGCGGAAGCCTTGTCTCGTTTTGTCCCCCAATTCTGCGATTCAATCACAATGGGCGTCCCGTGTTGATCTCTTTGAAATTGACGGTGATCTTGAATCTCATGTTTCTACCGATCCGCGAAATCCGGAATTGCTGACCTCTCTGACCTATCAGTCAATTACCCTGCCCTCTCGAGGATTGAATGAGATAGACCAGTTGGGATTAGAGTTATGGCGGAATAAGTTACTCGGTGAAAATCAGGTTGCGACTTTGGACGAGGCAAATTGTTGGATTAAAGATCTTCGAGAAAAGAATCCGGGGTATTATCAAAAACAGATCAGCGGTTTTAAAAAGAAGATTCGTGACGAGGTTTCTCGCGGCGGGGATTCGGTTTCGTTACTGCATCCTTCCAGTTTGGAAACATTAGGGCGATTAGTGGAACGCCAGATAGGACTAGTTATTTTAGATGAGTGCCATCACTTGCTTGGGCACTGGGGAAGGGTCTTAGCCGATGCGATGCCGATGCTTGGTGATCCCGTTGTGTTGGGATTAACGGCGACGCCGCCGGATCGGTCCGGCAAAGACGATCGCGATGTTCGGCGGTATGATCAATTTTTTGGACCCGTAGATTTCGAAGTTCCAGTCCCGGCAGTTGTCAAAGATGGTTATTTGGCGCCCTATCAAGATCTGGCATATTTTGTTCGCCCCAACCACAATGAGCTTCAGTTCATTGCGACAGCAGATAAGCAGTTGAGCGATTTGATTGAAGAGGTATGTGATCAGGAATTTTTAAAGAACGAGTCGGAGTCTTTACCTGCTGGGAGTGATTCAAGGCCGGTCGGTTCAGTCTGTTCTCCTGCAAATTTACCAGAATGGATCAGTAGAACGCTTTCAGATTTGACCTTGCCTGTTGGGGTTGCGAAAAATTGGGCAAATTTTGAGCGACGAGATCCTGTGTTTTCGCTGGCTGCCAGGCAGTTTTTGATCAGTCGTGAAATAAAATTACCCCCGAATGTACCTGAATTGGGCGGCGAAGATTTACCTTCAAGGGTCCCTCCGTTGGAATATTGGGTTTCTGTTTTGGATCGCTTCATTCGCTATTTCTTGAGGCGGGCAAGTGAGCCTGAATTGCAGGAGGTTGGAGAAAGGTTGACGCGGAGTCTACGGACGCTTGGATTTCAGGTGACGGAAACGGGGACTCGTCCTTGCGTTTCCCCAGTTGGCCGGGTGCTTGCCTATTCCAAAAGCAAGTCCGATGCGTTGGTTCCGATTCTCCGGCAAGAGATGGATAATTTAGATAAACGGTTACGGGCAGTTGTTATCGCTGATTTCGAAAGATCTTCTGCGGTCACATCTGAATTAAAGGAACTAATGGACCGTGAAACGGGAGGTGCGATCGCGGCGTTTAAATCTGTTTTAAGTGATCCGAAGACGGATCTCCTCGATCCAGTTCTTTTAACTGGCACCACAATTTTGATCGACGATGAAATAGAAGAGGCGTTTTTGAACGACTGTCGGCTATGGCTGGCGAAACGCAATTTGACGGTTTCCATGTCGTCGAAGGCGATGGCGGGTTTCCGACAAATTAGTGGTGTGGGAACCGACTGGGCTCCGAGGGTCTACGTCGAAATGATCACGGATTTATTCCAAAAAGGTTTGACTCGCTGTTTGGTTGGAACCCGAGGTTTATTGGGAGAAGGATGGGACGCGAATAAAATTAATGTTCTGATTGATTTGACAACGGTTACCACCCAGATGAGTATCAATCAATTGAGAGGGCGGTCGTTTCGTCTGGACCCTGTCTGGAAAGACAAGTTAGCTAACAATTGGGACGTGGTTTGTTTAGCGCCAGAATTCAACAAGGGTTATGATGATTACCGACGCTTCAAAGATAAGCACAGGCATCTCTATGGGGTGAGTGACGATGGTGTTATCGAAATGGGGGTTGGGCATGTTCATCCTGCATTTACAGATGTGAAACCCGAAGGCTTACTTGGAGCGGCATCTGTTCTGAACTCTGAGATGTTAATGCGCAGTCGGAACCGGGGCCACGTTCGAGAGTTGTGGAAAATTGGTCATCCGTACCGAGCACTCCCGATCAATGCTGTTGAAATCAAAAGCTCAAATAAAAGTTTTGGGTTTCCAGTTGGAATCAAGGAAAAACAAATCTGGACCGAGGAGTCACTCACTTCATCGATGGCTGAAGCGGTCATGCTTAGCTTTGTCGAGCTTGGTTACTTACGATCTGGGTTGCGATACCGTTTAGGCCAATTGTCTGGTGGATATGTTCGCCTATTTCTGGAGGAATCTAGCCACGCCGAGAGTTTGCAATTTAGCGAGGCAATTAAAGAGTTACTGGGCCCCATCGATCATCCACGATATTTAATCCCAAGGCATGTCAAACGTCGTTATGAGACTTGGTTGTCGAGTATTCTCCCTGAGCTGCTTGGACATTATTTCAAAAAGACAAAAACAGAACTCGCGATGTACCATGCGGTTCCGGCAGCTCTAGCAAAAAATAGATCCGACGTGAACGTTTTCCAGAAGCACTGGAACCAACTCGTCAGCCCTGGGGAAGCGATTTATGCGCATCGAGGGGAGGGAGAGCAGTTGGTACATCGCGCCCGAGAAAGCAATGGTCAAATTATCGTCCATGAAAAACGTTTGTTTTTGTAATCAGAGATGGACGTTGCTCTATTTTCCGATTGAGATTAATTCTCGTTGCCTTTTGGATGGAGACACCTAAAATCTTGTTACCAGTTCCTCAGGTTGTTGTCATTGCTTAATCAAAACGATTGGAGGAATGCTGAAAATCCAATTCAAATTGCGGGGAACAAAAACGTCGTTTCATTGGTGGTGCTGGCATTCGCGCTTTTGATCACGCCCCCAGTCCAATGACGAATCCAGTATTTATACTACGGTCGCTTTTTAAATATGGTACGTTTGTGATAAGACATTTGCGTGAAATCAACATGAAAAAGGGTTTCGAAACGATGATGAATTTAATTAAGGCCGCATTCAAATGCAAGAAACAGCGGAGTCCAAAGGTAGTTAATCGCAGGCGGGCTTCCAAGTTAAGCAGTTTCAGTTTTCAAAGTCTAGAATCTCGAAATCTACTAGCCGGCATTTATTTTTCGTCTGGTGAAGTGACCATCGCTGGAGATGCAACTGATAATGTTGGCAGATTTTTCGAAGTTAATTCTGAGACTTACTCTGCTCGTTTGAACGGATTCGATGATCAAATTTTTTCCAAATCGGCTGTATCCAAGGTTATCTTTATTGGGTTTGATGGTGATGATCAGTTTACCAATGAGACCGGGATCGAGAGTCTTATTCTCGGTAACGACGGTAACGATACGTTGGTTGGTGGTTGGGGGATAGATGTGGTCAATGGTGGCGACGGTGATGACAGCATCTTTGGTCTTGGCGACGACGATCGCTTGATTGGTGGATTGGGTGCTGACGAAATTGAAGGCGGCCTCGGAAATGACCGGATATTTGGCGGTCAGGGATTGAATCGCCTGTTAGGGAATGACGGGGCAGACTTAATTTTTGGCGGTTCAGATATTGATACTGTTTTTGGCGGAGACGGTGCTGATCAAGTGTTCCCGTTGGGCGGAGACGATATTGTCGATTTAGGCGACGGAGGTTTGCCCGGAGCGACGGATCCAGCCGATGCGGATTTAGTGCTTGGCGGAACCGGAAACGATGTTCTTTCAGGCGGATTGGGGCTTAATATTTTTTACGGCGGTGATGGCGATGATCAAGTTACTGCTGGCGATGGTGAAAACCGAATGCATGGTCAAAATGGCAGTGATTCCCTGACCAGTGGTGCCGGCAGTGACTATTTAGCCGGGCAGCTTGGCGACGACACAATTTTCGGTGGAGACGGCAACGATTATATCATTCCAGGATTTGGCGATGACGTGGTTGATGCTGGTGATGGAAATGATTTTGTTGTCTTCGGTTTTGCGTTTAGTAGGTTCAACATCACGATAAGCGGTGAAAGTCTGGTAGTCGACGATACTGTCGATGTCGAAGGAACCGATCTCACAAATGACGCAGAGAATTTCCGATTCACAGACGGAGACCGTGTCGCCGAAGCTGATGTGATTGAACGTGTTACTATCAATCCTATCATTGTTTCTAATACGAACGGTTCCAATACCGCAGAGTTCTTGGGGACTGTAGGAGAAGAAGCAGAGATCAAACGATTGATTGATGAGATTTATCTACAAGCTCAAGTGGACGTGGAGTGGCTGGCTCCCAAAACTTATAACAATACGTTCGCCAATATTGGTAATGGTGGCACGCGCCCCAATAGTGATCTTACGACGATTGTAAATGCCGGTGATACCGCTGGGATTGGAAATTCGTCAAGTTTGATCATTGATATTTACTTTGTAGAAATTGCCGCTGGATTTGCTAATACGACGGAAAATACAGCCAATGGACTGGCCTACTTAGGCGACAATGGGGTTACGATGCATATCGGTGATAATCTACCGAGTTTCCTCGGTGGAAGAGATGTGGTCGCTCGGGTAGTGGCTCATGAAATCGGACATAATTTAGGACTCGATCATATCTCGGGAAACAATAACTTGATGAATGATGGTACGGAGTTGAATACTTCTCAAATCACAACTATCGTGAACAGCTCGTTCACTCAACCGTTTTGAGTCGTGCTTGGATAAATTTCGTTTCCAAGTTAGTCGGACTTGCGCTTTGGAACTTCTGATGAAGTGATGCCGCTGTCAAAAAACTCATCGTCCGAGTCATATGCGGGGACGGGGATATTGAGTATTTTCATTTTGCCTATGGCGCGATGGCGGCACCCCGGTTTAATTAGAATGGTCATGCCCGGTTCTATATTAAACAACTCGGTATCTAATTCGATTTGCCCATTGCCTTCTAGAATGTAATAAATTTCGGTAGTTCGTTTGTGATAGTGAACCCGTGAATCTTGGTTGATTTCAACCAAGTGAATTGTCGCGGTTTTTTCCGACTCCGAGGTGAAGGCTCTCTTCGCCGAGCCACAAGGGCACCTCTGTCCGGAAAGTTGTTTGAAGTTTTCGATTTTGAATCGTTTTTCGGGCATGGAAAATCTCGAAATTGTCTTGGAGTTTATTCGTGTATTTTTCAATAACTAGAAAATTTCATATGAGGCATGCGGCTCGAACGCGTGTTTGTGATGGCTAATTTCCGCGATGTTACCGGGCCTCGAACAGATGACTGCAATTATATCAAAGCGAGTTTGGCAATCCGTGACATGATTTTGGATTAAATAGCGTTTGGCTGTACGGACGATTCTTGCTTGTTTTTTCATGTCGACAGCTTCAGCGGGAGTGGCGTTCTTTAGTCGACCGCGAGTCTTAACTTCAACGAAGACGATGGTGTCTTGATCGACCGCAATTAAATCAATCTCACCAAGGCGATCCAAGAATCGTTGAGCAGTGAGATAGTAGCCCTGTTTCAGTAAATGCCGCGCGGCCAGACGCTCTCCGTAGAACCCAAGTGACTCATGGACAAGGCAGCGGTCAAAGGTAAGCGTGAATAGCCGGCAAAATATGATCCTAAAAATCAAACGACGTAGAAACGAGTTCATAAAAAAAGGACTCCATTCAAGCAGTATCCACTGTTGAACCGAGTCCTTGGTTTATTAAGCCAGATTGACGAATTGAGTAACCGATTTAAGGTGTTTTTTCTTTTTCAGCGTTGGGCTGTTCGCCTTCAGCAGTTGCTGGTTTCTCTTCGGCTGGTTTCTCTTCGGCTGGTTTCTCTTTTGTAGTTGGGACGAAATCGTTGTTTGGCGCCTCGAGTTCGGGTGGCAGCTCGATTAGCGGCCGGTTGGGGATTTCTGGTCCTGGGGCTTCGCCAATTTCAATTTCTTCGTAGTTCTTAAACTCTTCAAAGATCGCTGCGTAACGTTCGTCCCCAGTTCTTTCGATTCCTTGCGTTGCTAAATTAGCAAACGCAGAATCTTCCGCTTCGGCTAACAACGTTTGATAATTCTTGTTGGCGGCGGTCAGATTGCCCATGGTCTCTTGGCAATAAGCGAGAGAATAAAGAGCGCGACGATGAAGCATCGAAGTTTTATTGGCTTGAGGTGCATCGACAATTATTTGGAAGTCTTTGCCAGCTTTCTCTAAAAGTTGTTGAGCGGCAACTTTGTCGACCATCATTTCCGATACGCCATTTTGCAATCGATTGTCGGCGGACATTTGCAGGGCCCATAGGCCTGCTTTGGTATCGGAGTATTCTGTCGAGACGATGTCGAGAGCGTTAAAGTCTCCGGACACGTACGACATTGAAGAGGCTTGAGCGAGCGCCCGCCATTCGCCCTCTGACTTAGCGAGACTGTTGTTGATCAGGAAGACAATGGCAATAAAGCCCAGCGTTCCTGCGATCATGACCAGCACAATGGTCGTGATGTGTGGTTTAATATTCTCATAGAATTGCTCGGCTGCTGTCAGTTCTTCGACTTCTTCAACCGGTGTTTTTCCAGATCTTCTATTGTTTTTTTTGGCCATTGGGGCTGGTTGCCTGTCTCGTGGATGGGTCGAAAATTGACCACATGCTTTGGGGAAAAAATCTCAAGAAGGCAGTATACGGGCGTTTTGAACTTATGGTCAATAGCGACCCTTCATCTCTTGCCCCCTCATCGAAAGTGAGATCACGCGTTACATTATGGGGGACGAGATGAAAAAGTCCGTTTGGGCTAATTAAGCGGCAATTGTTGTTATTTCTGTGTTATTTAGTCTCGTTGCTAACTCGGTAATTAGAAATCCTGAATCTATTTGAATTTTAATGAGTGGCCTGAATCCAGATCAGTATGAAGCCGTAAATACCCTATCTGGCCCACTTTTGGTTTTGGCCGGTGCCGGAACAGGAAAGACGCGTGTAATTACCTTTCGAATCGCAAAACTGATCAAATCTGGTGTGCCGGGGGAACGCATTCTTGGAATGACGTTCACAAATAAAGCGGCTAATGAGATGAAAGAGCGATTGGGCAAGATGCTGGGTGTCAATATGGGGAAATCCTACCCCGTCAAGGCGAAGAAAAATGGTAAGTTTCCGGTCGACCACACGCCCACTATTTCTACGTTTCATTCCCTTTGCGTTCGAATCCTGAGGCGGCAAATTGAGCCGCTGGGGTATCCACTGAAATTCGCGATCTATAACCGGGGCGATCAGGAAGGGTTGGCCCGAAATGTTCTCCGGGAAATCAACGTGTCGGATAAACTGCTCGCTCCGAATCAACTGCTTTACTGGATTGGGCACTGGAAGTGCAAATCCATGAATCCGGCGCAGGCGGAGGTTGCCTGCGAGACCGATGCGCAGCATCTCGCAGCGATTGGTTACAAACGATATCAGCGGCAGCTTAAGCTGATGGGGGCTGTTGATTTTGACGATCTGTTGTTGTTGACTGAGAAGTTATTCAATGAGCATGAGTCAGTTCGGGCGGCTGAGGCGGCACGGTTTGACCATATTCTTGTCGACGAATATCAGGACACAAATACGAGTCAATATCGGATTGTGAAGGCATTGGCTGAACATCGGAATCTCTGCGTGGTTGGCGATGACGATCAATCCATTTACGGGTGGAGGGGGGCGGAGGTTGAGCATATTTTGAGTTTTAATCGTGATTGGCCGGATGCAAAAGTTGTTCGACTGGAAGATAACTATCGCTCCACAGAGGCAATTATTGAAGTCGCGAACACGCTGATTAAATTCAACAAGACAAGACATGACAAGGTTCTGCGAGCCGCGAGGTCGGGTGGCGAGAAACCGGCTATTTTACAATTTCCCAACGAAACCGTTGAGGCTCAGGAAACTGTTCACAGCATCCGAAAACGGCTTGATCAAAAAGGGCGTGAGCCGCGCGACTTCGCAATCTTGTTTCGCACCAATGAACAGCCGAGAATTTTTGAGACCGAGCTGCGCAAAGCAAAGCTTCCTTATATCTTAGTTGGGGGAATGTCGTTTTTTGACCGTAAGGAAGTTAAAGATTTACTAGCATATTTGCGATTGATTGGAGGATCGCCGGACGAAGTTTCCGTTTTGAGGATTATCAATACGCCACCACGGGGAATCGGTAAAAAGTCTATTGAAACATTGCTCAAGCACGCGATCGACAATAAAGTTTCGCTCTGGGATCTAGTAACAGGGGCTCAAGAACGGCCAACTTTAAATGCCACAACGCTTAGGGGTATTGAAGACCTGGCTTCTCAGATTGAGGAAACGCTCTACCAGACTGAGAATGATTCGCTGGTCGATTTGGCAAGAAACCTAATTCAAAATATTAAGTATCGGAAAGAAATTGATCGGATTTATTCAGAGCCCGAGGAACGCGAGTCTCGTTGGGCAGTGGTGGAGCAGATCGTCAATGCCTTGAGCGAATACGAACAGTCTGCGGCAAAGCCTCGACTGGACGACTTTCTCGATAAGCTGTTGCTCGGTGAGCAGGATGCTAATGATGAAAAAGAGAAGCAGCTTAAAAAGAATGCAATCGCGCTGATGACGATGCACAGTGCCAAGGGACTTGAGTTTCCCGAGGTTTATATTGTTGGCTTGGAAGAGGGGATTCTCCCTCATCACCGTTCTTTAGAAAACGATGCGTCGATCGATGAAGAGCGTCGGCTTTGTTACGTCGGGGTGACGCGTGCTGAAGAAAGGTTAACCTTGTCGATGTCGCTGACTCGCTTAAAGTGGGGAAAACCCCGTGATACCAAGCCGAGTCGCTTCCTATACGAGTTGACGGGCAAAGCGGATCACCCAAATTACCAACAACCTCGCGGGACATGAGTTCGCCCGGTTGGTGTCAATGCTTCCGCCTTGATTTCGTTATTATTTTTATCTAGTTTTTCCATTTATCTCGGCAGCAAATTTTCATTTTGGTATGCCCAGCTTTTTGAGGAATCCTTAGTCCTCATGGTCGAACCGGGTATTGGGGAAGGGTGGGTTCTCAATTAAACTGCTGGGGGCGCAAAAGGTGCTTTTTGTTGTTTTTGTTTTGCTCTGCGTACTACGCCATCAAAAAGGTACATAGAGCTACACGCCGAGAGTTATCTGTAATTCCCGTTGAGCATTGCAAGTATCTCTCGTCAAATGGAGGTCGGAGTTGGATATGGATTCAACAAGACATGGCAAT
>CALKNI010000198.1 GCA_938091115.1 uncultured Pirellulaceae bacterium
TGAGACAGTTTGTAGTGATTATCGGGATTAGACCGACAGCTAGCAGTCAGAAGCCTATTCAAACAACAGCTTATTGATTTTCACGGCGGAATAACTCATACCCCAAAGCCCTTAAGCCAGACCGGTCGGTTTGCCCGGCCCCTATGAAATCACAGCTGGAATCAAAATTCCCAAACGAGATTGTGAAACAATCAAAGGACCCAACCTAGAAACAGATGATTAGCAACGCAGCGCCTAAGGAAAACGTTTCTTTCAAACCTTAGGCTACGCAACGCTTCCAACTGACAAATTCAACCAAAAGGCGATAGGTTGATGGACGTTGTAAACATTCCGGCGCGAATGTGTAATTCGAAAACGAATGTAAACGAATCGAGTAAGACGGAGCCGATGGCTGAGCTTAGCCATCGAGCAACCGAAAACGACAAGGCATCTTAATCGTTTGAGACTGAATCGCGACTTACCGCGACATCGGCGTGGTGAATGTCCGATCGCAGATGAGTACTGGGGACAGGGTTCTGGGATGGCTCCACTGAAACCAACGTCTCAAATACCCCCTGCTGCACGACTTGATTCGCTTGATTCAGTAATTTACGGTGCCAAATGACTTTACCCGCACGCCTACCGGCAGATGCCTTTTCAAGACACTTTGTTTCAACAAAAACGGTATCGCCAAAAAAGAGCGGTCGGCAGAACTCCCAATTCCGAACGGCAGTGAAAGCCAAAGTGTTCACCAGCGGAAAATGGCTGCCCAATCCGGCAACCCAAGATAAACCAAGTAAACCGTGGGCAATCGGCTGACGGTAGTGGCTTTTGGAGGCAAAGTCATAATCGACATGCAGCGGATTAAAATCGCCCGTCATTGTTGCGAACTGGATCACATCCGCTTCAGTAATCGTCCGCCGCGGGCTTACCCAAACAGAATCAACCAGAATATCGTCGAAATAGAGTGGTGCGCTCATTCGATTCAAAGCGGCCTTTTCATAAAACAACGGACATTTTCGGTACGACGACCGAGAACCCTTGCTCTCAGGATCCTAGAATCCGTGAACAAAGCCTCGAAAGTCGGGGTGAAAGGATTCGAACCTTCGACCCCCTGGTCCCAAACCAGGTGCGCTAGCCAGACTGCGCTACACCCCGAAGGAACGCGACCAAAGAATACTCAGATAGGTCGCGTCTCAGTCCTTAACCTTACAGCTCAAACGCAGTTTTTGCAATCGGGTTCTTGCGTTCATAAACGTGGTTTTTCAAAGTATTTTTCACATTATAGCTGCAAACCGGATTGGGAAGCATGAACCCCTAAGCTGCACGCTGGCCAGCCGACGTAACCTCGCCACCAATCGCCGACTTTAGCCGTTCAAATTCTTTGAAACTCGTATAATGGATGACAATTTTACCCCGTTCTTTGGCACCCTGCTTAATCAGCACTTTCGTTCCCAAGGCGGCCTTCAGCTCCTGCTGAAGCGACTCGACCTGCAAGTCGCGAGTCCGTTTTCTGCGATCCGTGCGGCCATTATCTGGGTAATCCTCCTCCGAGATCTTATTGGCAACCAATCGCTCAGTTTCTCGAACGCTCAAGCCCTCGGAGATAATCTTTCCGCAAAACTCCAGTTGAGCCCTTTCATCACCCAACGGCAACAAAGCTCTTGCGTGACCGGCGGAGACCTTCCCCTCTTGAAGCGAAGTCTGAATTCTTTGGGGAAGCTCCAATAAGCGCATCAAGTTTGCGATCGTGGATCGATCTATTTTCAAACGATTTGCCAAATCTTCCTGCGTGCAAAAATGTTCGTCTAGATAGCGGCGAAACGAAAGTGCCTTCTCAATAGGATTGAGATCCTTCCGTTGAAGATTCTCAACAATTGCGAGCTCCGAAACCAGGCGGTCATCCGCCTCACGTAACCGCGCCGGGATCGTTTGCCAATTCGCTTTTATGGCGGCTCGCAAACGCCTTTCACCACTGATCAACTGATACCGACCGTCCACAACCCTCACCAAAATAGGTTGCAAAATATCGTGTTCTTTTAAACTCTCGGCAAGCGAGGCAATTTCTGTCTCGCCAAACACTCGACGAGGCTGAAAAGGATTGTCTTCAATTTCATAGACATTCAAGTGGACAATGTCCCCATCTGGCTTCTCTTCCTCAACCACGGGAGAGGGCACATGGCTGCCGGCCTGAACAAATGCCTGACTGATCGAAATCGTTTCCAAAGGTTCGTTATCGCGCGTCGTATTTAATAGGTTCTCCAAACCTCGCCCCAATCTTTTTTTCCTAGTCACGCTCCAAAACCTCCATGCATAATTCTATATAAGCCCTAGTACCCCTTGATCGCGGCGCGTAATCAAGCACGCTTAAACCGTGACTCGGCGCTTCGGTCACCATCGGATCCCGGGGCACTACGGTATCGAAAACAACTTCCCCAAAAAACTCTCGCACCTCCGATTCAACCTCCGCCGTCAACTCCAGCGAAGGATCGTACATCGTCAACAAAATACCGCCAAAACTCAACTTTCCTGGGCTCTCCTGCATGACTCCTCGAATCACTTCGATCATCTGAGTCAAACCCTCCATTGCAAAATACTCACACTGAATCGGCATAAAAACTTCGCTCGAAGCCGCCAACGCAGTCTGAGTCAAATGCCCGACTGAAGGCGGACAATCAATCAGTACAAAATCATAATGGGATGTCCCAACCTCCAAATGATCAACCAGGATCCGAGCTTCATCCGCACCGCCACCTGCTAGCACATCGACATCCCGAAATGATCTCGCCCCAGGCAATAGGCTAAGCCCATCTACTTTGGTCGGAACGATACTATTGCGGATCGGTTCGTCAATCACCAACGGGTGCCGCTCAACAGGTTTCAATCCGATTCCGGAGGTAGAATTGCATTGAGGATCCATATCGACCAATAAGGTCTTTTTCCCGGCAAAAGCAAGGCATGCCGCCAAATTGATCGAGGTCGTCGTTTTGCCGACGCCCCCTTTCTGGTTAGCTACACACAATGTTCTCGCCACTGCACGACCTATGGATTCGCGGATTATTTAGCCAAGAGAGAAAAATACCACCATCGGCGATACGGTGAAATGCCAATCAAAAGACGGCCCAACAGGCTGCATTCATTTACCCCAATTCGATGCCTCAACTCAAACGCTGGCACTTTCAAAAACCCGGGCTTCCAAGCCCGCTCCTAGATCACCCCGGCCAACCAACCTTTCAAGCAGTGACCCACAATCCATAAGCATCACGTAACTCGGGCGGATGTACCTAAAAGAATCAATATCTG
>CALKNI010000199.1 GCA_938091115.1 uncultured Pirellulaceae bacterium
TTTTGAAACGCGAAGGTCGTTGAATTAATTGCAAGTAAAGACACGAAAATCAAAAGAAAGATCGATGCTCTATTTTGAAAAAGTTGCTGATTCATATTGGCTTGATCCAAGGGGAGATACGTGTTTTTTTCATGGTACTGGGTTTTATGGAATTTTTAACCGGTAGCAGTCAATTTCATGGGTGTTATTTTAAATTCTAAAGGATTTGTGGTATTTATTTGATGCTTGCTCAATTGCCGACCAACCTAGGTTGTCTTATGATTACCGACTGAGAGTCACGATTGAAGGACCGGAGACGGGTCCGTCAGGGTTAAATTCGACTAGAGTCACTATCTATGAAGCATTTTTTGATTTGAAACGGACAACCGTGAAACCGCAATTTACAGATGCTGATTTGGAAGCTTACCTCGACGAATCTTTGGACTCTAATCGGGCAACCGAAATTGAAGATGCCGTTGCGAAAGACAAAAATTTGCTGAACCGGTTAGCCATGATTAACGGGCGCCGCGATGCGGGGATCCACACTCTTGGGGAAATCTGGCGACGGAACCAGATAGGTGTTCCTACTCCCGAGGTAATGGGTAATTTTATATTGGGGATTCTGCCAGAGGGTGATTCTCAGTACATTCAGTTTCGCATGGATGAATTGAAGTGTTGCTTCACTTTAGCAATGTTCAACGATCTTCAAATGCAGCAAAGCGAGCATTCAGAGTTGTCCCAGACGCGGCGAGAGCGAATCTATAAAACGAGTGCCGGTCTGCTCAAACGTGAAAATTCTGACGGAGAGTGAGTCTTTTACTTTCGATTGCCGCCTTCTGGCCCAATCGCTTTCTCGGACATTGCTTTCGCGTTCAGGACTTCGCTGCCTGCTGGTGATGAGACAGAATATTTGAACCCTTTGCTTGTCCCAGCAGCACCGTGTTGCCCGGCTTTATTGAGGGCGATGAAATTGATGTCAAGATTTCCAAGATTTTTCGGATCGATCTCAGCAATTCGATTGACGGCCATTTCACAAGCTTCTGTCGGAGATGCTCCCTGACGCATCATCTCGACTACAAGAAAGGAACCGCAGTGGCGCATTACATTTTCGCCAAGACCGGTCGCGCCCGCTGCTCCAACTTGATTGTCAACATAAAGTCCACTACCAATGATGGGCGAGTCACCAACTCTACCGGCGAGCTTATAGCCCCAACCGCTCGTTGAACATCCTCCGTAAAGATTGCCCTTGGAGTCCAGTCCCAGCATGGCAATGGTGTCGTGGTGATCCTCGTCAATTTTTGGTTTACTTTTTTTCGATTTCTCAAATTGTTCCGTTTGCCACTTTTGCCAATTCTCTTTTTGCTGAGTGGTGAGTAAATTTGTTTCGGGGTGGCCGTTTGCAATTGCAAACTGCTTGGCACCCTCTCCCACGAGCATTACGTGAGGAGTCGATTCCATTACCAGTCTGGCAATCGAGATTGGGTGAAGAATGCCCCGAATTCCAGCGACGCTGCCAGCGTTATGATTGGGTCCGGACATGATGCAGGCGTCGAGCTCAACCTGACCATTCGCGTTGGGAATTCCGCCTATCCCAACCGAAGCGTTTTTCACATCGTTTTCAGTAACCCAAATTCCTTTTTCAATCGCGTCGAGCATCGAACCGGAATCGTTAGCAATTTTAACGGCCGCTTCACAGGAAAATTTACCAAATGGCCAAGTTGCGATGAAAACAGGCTTTTCAATCTTCGTGCGCTCACTGTGGGAAGCACCCATCATGGAATTTGGCGAACAGGCAATCGCGCGGGTCGCAGAGAGGCATGCTGAGTTTTGAATGAATTTCCTACGATTGATGTTCATGTTCCTAATCCTCAGAAAATTAATTTTCCTGATTGCTACTGGACTGCACTTAAGACTGCACTTGAATAACGAACGATATGATTGCGTCGCTAGTCGCTTGCGTCTGAACTACGCCCCCGATCCGGCCGAACGAAGACTGGACGAGACGGCCGCTTTAAACCGTAACCGCCCCAATTCCGTATGCGGCTAGAGTTTTCCTCAGTGACGCCAGTTGGTTGGAATCGAGGTCAGTCATCGGCAACCGAAGTTCTCCAGAGTCTTTTCCCATTTCTGCCATTGCCGCTTTAAGCGGGATTGGATTAGTTGCTAAGCCGAGCATGTCACGGCAGAGTGGGAATAATCTATGATGCAGGCGTTGCGCTTCAAGGGTGTCGCCACTCATGTAAGCTTTAACCAAGGCGATCATGTCGCCCGGAATCATGTTGCCAACTACGGACACAACCCCTTCGGCACCAATGGAGAGTAGAGGCAAGGTCAAACTGTCATCTCCACTGAGAACGGTTAGGTCAGTCAGCGCGAGAATTTGAGATGCCTGATCGAGAGACCCGGTGGCTTCTTTTACCATGGTGACATTGTCGAACTCTGCGATTCTTGCAATCGTTTCTGGCTCAATGTTTTTACCAGTCCGGCCAGGAATGTTGTAGACGCAGATTGGAATTTCAATTGCTTCTGCAATTGCCTTGTAATGCTGGAACATTCCTTCTTGAGTTGGCTTGTTGTAGTACGGGGCGACTTGAAGAGTTGCGTCAGCCCCTTCTTTGGCAGCCCATTTCGTCAAACTGATTGCTTCGTCGGTGCTGTTGGAACCGGTACCGGCCATCACCTTGATGCGCCCCGCCGCGATTTGAATCGTCTCCGAAATGACGCGTTCGTGCTCAGGGTGAGAGAGGGTTGGCGATTCACCTGTTGTTCCACAGGGAACAAGGCAGTTGGTCCCCGATTCGATCTGGAATTCGACCTGTTCTTTCAGGCGATCCATATCGAGTTTGCCGTCCTTGAAGGGGGTTACAATGGCGACTGCCAGTCCGGCAAAATCAGATCCTTTACGCGACATAGTGCTCGACTCCCAATTTCTCTTTTGACTATTTCTGTTACGCGGCGCGAACGCAAATCATAGGGTTTCGTTCGGTAATTTTCCAGCGTTCACCTGGAAATAATTTTTTAACCCAGTTGATTAGCGGTTGGCTGTATCGCAAAGCCGTTTCATCTCTCGGACTGCCTGTTGGAACCCGACAAACAGAGCACGCGAGACGATACTGTGTCCAATGTTTAATTCTTCCATACCAGCAATTTTGGCGATGGGGACAACATTAGAATACGTAAGACCGTGGCCAGCGTGGACTTGCAGTCCTAATTCCACCCCCAATTGGCAACTGTCGGTTAATAATTGAACCTGTGCGGTGCGGTTAATACCCAGCGTGGATTCTGCGTAACTGCCCGTATGGAGTTCAATGGCGTCGGCCCCGAGCTCGCGGGCCAAACGAATTTGATCCTCTGAAGGATCAATAAATAGACTGACAACAATTCCAGCGTCGTGCAGTTGTTTGACCGCATCTTCAATTCTGGAGCGATTGGCGCTCACGTCGAGCCCACCTTCGGTGGTTACTTCTTCTCGCTTTTCCGGTACGAGACAAACCTGATGTGGCACCAGACGGCAAGAAATATCCAGCATTTCAGGAACACAGGCGCATTCCATATTCAGTCTTACATTGACAGTGTCCCGGAGGACTCGAACATCGCGATCTTGAATGTGACGCCGGTCTTCCCGAAGGTGAACTGTGATTTGGTCAGCGCCGCCCAATTCGGCCATCGCTGCCGCCCAGACAGGATCGGGTTCGGTGGTCCGCCTTGCTTGGCGGACTGTAGCTACATGGTCAATATTTACACCAAGGGTAGGCATGGGAATTCACAACGGGTTAGGGCAAAAATGTTAAGTAAAATGGACTGAGCCAGCGAGAGACGCTGAATTCTTTTAATGTTTTTATCCGAGTAACGGGGAGTAATTCTAACAGAACTGAAAGAATCACTCAAAGAAGGGCAACCTACGGTCTACGCTTGTCTTTCGTTGGAATCCCATTAATTTGCACGGTACGGACACCTTGATTGTCGGCTCGGCACTTGTTGATTGAAAGTGGGGCTTCGTGATTTAATTCTAACCAGTTGATCAATTCGTCTGCCTCGCAATCGGTTTTTAGAACGGCGAAAATACAAGGCCCCCAGGAGCTTTGGCCGACGCCTCGGATACCTAATTCCCGAATTTTGTTAACCAGCGATTCAGCTTCGGTGCCATAGTAGGGACCTTTTTGAATTTGCGAAAACATCATTCCACTTTTACGTCCGAACTCAAAAATACCTTCACCGAATGTATCGAGATCCGTTTTCAATAATCCGGGCAAAACTTGATTCCGTAAAATTTCAATCATCTGTTGTCGCTCGTGTTGCGTAGTTTGGGGCAGTTTAGAAAAGGCGTCAAGTTCCTGAATCCCGGAAAGTCCGGAACCGCTTTGAGGAATCATCGTGACAATCCTCCAATCCGGTGGAAAATTGACCTGGAAATCTAGCGGTGCCAATAGGTCGGTGCTCAGTTTACCACGATCAACAAGAAAACCACCTTTGAAAAATCCATGCGAGCCAATCGCTGAACGTTTACCCCTGCCTATCGAAACCGCGATTTCCTTTGGCGGGGGAACCGGTAGCTCAAAGAATGAATTAACAGCGAAGGCAGCAGCAAGCGCCAGTTGGGTGCCTGATCCAAAGCCGGAGTGACGCGGCGGCGTTGCGTTTATACTGATTTTCAAGGGGAGTTCTTGGAGATGATTGATTGAAAAATCGTTCTTGAGTGGAACTCTTAATGAATCAAACCAGGCCGTGACTGCATTTTGACAAGATAACGCATCGCGATGAGGAAGGATTTCGAAGTGAGAAGAGCTTGAGATTTCGATTTCGGTTCGCGCTTGGTCTATCATTAAACCTGCACCACCAAATCTTCTTTTTACGTTTTTGCCAACGGAAAAAAGCCCAAAATGCAGGCGTGAGGGAGCGGAGATAATGAGTTGGTCAAGCACTAGCGTTGTTCCCAGTTTGGTGACCGACGTGTTCACTCAACAAACGGAAAGCCTTAGACTCCTCGGCTGAACCCGTTTTTATAATAATAGTTTCCAGGCGCTGAAATTGATCCGTGATTTCTTCCCGAGGGAGGAAGTCGAGTCTTGTTGCCAGGATTGCGGCTTCGATTACAGCATGTTTCGCCCGATTAAATCCCCAGAAATCCCGAACTCGACCGGCGTGTAGCGTCTTGCAATTAATGTTGGTTCTTGCGCTGTTTTCGTCGATGTACTCTACTTGGAATTCATACCACCGACATGTGTTGGCGATGACTTGTCCAGTAACTTTTTCGGCTGGAAAAAATTCAGGCAGCGGCGTTAGTTTTCCAATCGCCGATTGAGCAATCAGACCTACGTCATCGGTGACGTGCACAACCCCTGATCGAGTCCGTTTTAAATTGGCGAATGTCTTACTGGTGTTGAATGGGCGAAGTTCAAAGTTCTGGAGATTGTCATTCACGGTTGGTCCCATAGGTGAGACATTTACCGAACCATCCTCATTCATTGTTGTTACGATCGATTCGAGAATCATTCCGAGCCGCCTCCGAGATAGGGTTTGTCTGCGGTGGCAGTCGACAGCCGATGAGACCGAATGGTTGTGGGAGGGGAAAGATTTTCCAGTTCGTTTAATTGGCAAAGTCTGGAAAAGGATTCGGATATTTTTTCGCTCGAGAGATTGGCGAGTGTCAAAAAGTTGTGTAGTAAGCGGTAACCGCAGTCCGTGAGGATCGATTCGGGGTGAAATTGGAGGCCGACAACTGGATGGATTTTGTGTTCTACTGCCATAATGGTTCCGTCATCAGAACGCGCGGTGACCCTTAATTCTTCAGGGAGCTTTGGGATTTGAGCTACGAGCGAATGATAGCGACCGGCATTAAATTCCTTCGTGATTCCACGGAACATTGGAGAGCTTGTGTGAATCACTCGACTTTGACGTCCATGGACCGGTTCGTTCGCCATGACGACGTGTCCGCCGAGTGCCTTTACGATGGTTTGGTGCCCGAGGCAGATACCAAGCATCGGGATCCGATATTGAAAATGTCTCACGATCTCCAGCGAACATCCCGCTTTATCGGGAGTGCACGGCCCGGGAGAGAGGACGATTGCGTCCGGAGACATTTGATCGATGTCACGCGTGGTGATTTTGTCATTACGAATGACTTCCGTTTCACAATTCAGCTGGTGGAAATGCCGCGCCAAGTTGTGAACAAAACTATCGTAATTATCAATAACGAGAATCATAGAAATCGAGTCTTGAAGCTGGGGTATGCGGGAATTCGCGTGAAAGAAACGAAAGATTTAGACTGGAGTCTGATCCATTGTAACGGCTCGGAGCATGCCTGCAGCTTTGGTCCACGTTTCTTCGTATTCTTTTTGCGGAATCGAGTGGCTGACGATACCTCCACCAACTGGAATTTGCCACCAACCTTGTGATGCCGTGATCGTTCGAATCAAAATGTTGAGATCAGCGCTCCCATCAAATCCTAAATAACCCATTGAGCCGCAGTAGGCTCCCCTCGCGCAAGGTTCCAGTTCGGAGATGATTTCCATCGCTCGGACTTTAGGAGCGCCCGTGATTGAACCTCCGGGAAAGATGGCGGCAACCAAGTCGATGAGATTTTTGGCTGGTTTTAATTTTCCCTGAACCGATGAAACCAAATGGAGGACGCTTTGGTATTCTTCCAATTCGCACAACTGACCAACACGAACCGAATCTGGTTCACAAACAATCGATAAATCATTCCGCATTAAATCGACGATCATCGTGTTCTCGGCTCGGTCTTTTTCCGAAGCGAGAAGCTCTTCTCGGGCTTGGATATCTACCATGGGGTGGCCCGTGCGTCGACGAGTTCCCTTAATGGGACGCGTTTCTACAATCCGGTCGCGCACGGAGCAAAGACGTTCGGGAGACGCGCTAATGATTTGTGCGGGACAGTCGCTTATTCCGCTGATATCAAAATAGCCGCCGAACGGACTTGGGTTACAGGTTTTTAGTCGCTGGTACAATTCAAGTGAATTGCAGTTGGCTGGATGTAACAATCGTTGCGAGAGATTAATTTGAAACACATCCCCTGCGTAGATGTAGTCGATGCAGCGTTGAACCGTCTCGATGTAGTTTTGTTGGGAGAAATTACTTTTCAGGGCAGTTGGGCCATCGACATTAAGTGCGTAGGAAACGTCTAGTGCCAAACTTTCAGAGACAAAGGCATGATTAGTACTGGTTGGGTTGGTATCTTCTTTTCTCAGAACGTTATTGAAATGCTCGATGCGGGCTTGCGCACGTTTTTTTTGATTTTCTGCAATCGTTTCTGGGAAACCATGAGAAATTATCCAGGCACGGTTTAATTGATGATCCCAAGCAATAACGAGATCGTAAGCGGCTAAAACGATCGCGGGTAATTGAAACTCGTTGTGAGTCACAGGTTCAATTTTTTCGATAGATTGGTTTAGGTCATAACTGAAGAAGCCGGCGAGACCGCCCTGCATTGGGGGTAGATTTGGGATGGTCGGCGAGGTGAATTTGTCGAGCAGTCGCCCGATTTCTGCGAATGGTTTTTCACTTCCCAAAGGAACTTCAACCGTCTGGAACGGGTCGGCCATTAAAAACGAATAGCGTCCAAGCGGTTGGTCGCTGTCGTTAAGGATCTTCATCGAACTATCGAGGAGTAGACAGCCTGGCAGCGACGCTAATTTGGCTGAGCAGGTGTCGACCGAGGGGGCGGGAATGAGTTCTTTTACGAGGGGCTCAAAAGTCAATTTAGTTGTTCCGGATTATTGTTGGACGGCTCTTGATTCTCATTAGCGTTGGTCTCATTAGCGTTAAGTCTCTGTTAAAAGGCAAGAGGGTGAATTACGTCTCACTTGCAATTGACTCGTTCAGAAGGTGGCGGACGCCGCGGCCGCTAATGGATTCATTTTCAAGAAGTTTTTCGGCTATTTTTCGAATCGCGGTTAAATGTGCTTGGTCGTCGAGAATGTGTTCTGTTTTTTCAAGGATTCTTTTTTCCAGCTTTAGCAAGCTTCTTTCGCTGCCTCCTCGGTTTGAAAGAAGCCGGCGGATCATTCGGAGATCCTGCCCTGCCCCTTGGCGACAATATTCACCGGTCAGGTAGGACTCAGCTACCATGCCGGCAAATAGAATCATGACTTCATCTTCCAATGCATCTTTGGACGATTTCTTTTTCCCCTTTTGCAATTTACAGACACCCAGTCGCATCCTTCCGGATTGCAAGTGGGCGAGGCCGATCGATACTTTTTCAATTGGACGGCCAACAATTTGAGCCATGACAGCGTGTCCCGCTTCGTGGAAGGCGGTCGTCAGACGACGCTGATCGACTTCGTTGAAGCTGTCAGTGGAGAGCGATTTGTCCTCGGGATTGCTCATCAAAATGCTGTTTCAAAATAGGTTAACGAATTGCCTGTGAACGTCATTTCATTTTACTGAGACTGAGTTGCTAAGGTTTAGGATTCGGAGGAGTGTGGTTTGTCCGATGGTGCCGTTTCTTTTTAAGCCGGTGGCGATCTGTTTCCGGTTGGGTAAGAAAGCCCCAGTCGAGTGCTTCATCTTGCGTGTATTGTTTTCCCAGTTGCATCGCGGTCATCGCTTTGCACATTTCATAGCCGAGGTAGAACGCGTGCGAAGCGTCAACATTGGTCGGAGCGGAAGCCATTAATTGGTCGAAAACTAAAAATGGATCTGCGTCGTGAAAATGCTGCCGGCTTCCAAGTAAGTGGATTTTATTTGCCTCGGAAATGATTCGATAATTATTGTCTTTAATTTGCGATGCTAATTCTTCGATTTGTTCGAACCCGAATTTAAATAACTTTTCATCTCGAAGAAGTACCAGTTGATTGGTTAGATGTTTGGGTGGAATCGATTGATTCACAGCGTAATGAACTAGTCGGCGGGCAAGATCACATTCTTTGACGCTGGTTCGTGCCCAGTTAATAACCTGAGTCGTGAGGACACTGCGAATTTTTAACTCTTGGCAAATTGCCAACAAGAGAACATTAATCCCGGCAGAATCGACATCTGTCAATTCGGTGATGTTGCCAATGCCCATCATCATTTCGACTTCGGGCCACCGGCGTCGGGCTTGCATGTATCTTTCAAGGCTTTGTGTAAAGCCTAAGCCAATCGGTTCGAGGATCGGGTCGATTCGAAAGGGTACGTTTTGCTGTTCTAAATATTCCATGGTGCCTTCCATAGAATTTAGATCGCGAATATCGTCCGGGATAACCACGACTTCACAATTCCATTGGGGAGCATGTTGGCGATTTGAGGAATTGACGGACAGTACCAGTTCGGCACCCGCGGCAACCGCTGGTGCGATTTCCTTAGGATTCAAACTGTCGATTGAACAGCGGTGTCCTTCTGCCTTTAAGGCTGCGACACATTGGCCAACGGATTCCCAGGTTGTGTCGGGCTCGCAACCGACATCGATCAGTGTTGCCCCGTCTTTTTTTAAATGGTTTGCGGTTCGAACGATTTGCTCAATTGATAGCTGGGGAGCGTGGTTGATTTCAGCGATGATTTCAATGTCCCAATTGCCATAATCCGATCGGTCTGCCGTTTCTCCAAAATGTTCGGCGAGCCGGCGCAGGTCTTTTGGACCTTGTTCAATTGGTAGTTCGGTCTTTTCGTTGAGTGGCGATAAGTCGCCGTGGCAATGTCCGGGAACAATGATTCTTGTCGCTTGGTCGGGAATTTTGAGCCGCGCTGCAATCCAACTTGGTGTCATCAAAGCGGCGACTGTAATTGGCATCACTTGGATTGAGTAATCAAAGCCGACTTTTTGGGACAGCTCGGGTAGTAAGTGGCGCAAC
>CALKNI010000200.1 GCA_938091115.1 uncultured Pirellulaceae bacterium
CCGTTGGCAGTAAGGCAGAAGGCGACCGACTGGTTCGTCAATTAAGACTTGAGCCTGGAGTTTACAAAGTTATTAATCGCCTCAAAGTTGTCAACTAAAACAAAGTTGCCGGTCTAAGTCTAAGTTTACTGAACTTCGACGATCCACATTCGCTTAATTTTGTTACAAATTTAAAATGCCAGTCTGAATAATGATTGGAATTTTTTTTGATCGAACTTGAGTGGCCTCAGTTGAAGCTTCCTCAAATTTCTAAGCGGTTCGTAGATTAAGTTTCGTCGAATTTAGTGTCGCACAAGCCCGGGTTTGATATCGAGATCGAGGTCTTCAAAAAGACCGGCTTTGAAACGTTCCACAGCAATTGCTCCCATGACGGCATTGTCTGTGCAAAGTTCGAGGGGGGCGATGTGGAGGTTTAGACTGTTTTCCTGACAGCGCGTTTGCAGTTGCTCTCGCAAAACGCGGTTGGCTGCAACACCGCCGCCCACACAAAGGTGGTTTAAGCCCGTCTGTTGCAAGGCAGCGACCGATTTTGCGACGAGACAGTCGACGACGGCCTGCTGAAAACTAGCACTTAGGTCGGCGACTTGTTGCTCTTCGAGGACGATTCCAGAAAGATCGTTACTGCCAGGTCCGCCGATTGCGTAGCGGACGGCTGTTTTTAATCCACTAAAACTGAAATCGAGTCTTGGTTCGTGAATAAAGCTTCTCGGGAACGAATAGGCTTTTGGATTTCCGTTCAGGGCGGCCTTGGAAATGGCGGGTCCTCCAGGGTACGGTAGTCCGAGCATGCTCGCGACTTTGTCGAAAGCCTCACCGGCGGCATCGTCAATGGTTCCCCCAAGGTATTTTGCGTTTAGTGGATCGTCGTATTGGTAAAGATGAGTGTGTCCACCGCTGACAATTAGGCCCACACAGGGGAAGACCGGTTGTGGGGAGGCTAACTGGCAGGCGTAAACGTGAGCGTGCAGGTGATTAATTGCAATTAATGGTAAATTTCCGGCTAAACAAAGCGATTTTGCGGCGACAAGACCCACCAGAAGTGATCCGGAGAGTCCCGGAGTGTTGGCGACAGCGATTGCATCGAGGTCCTGCAGCGTCAAGCCAGACTTTTCAAATGTCTCATGAATGACTGGTAAAATACGCTCAACGTGTGCGCGGGCGGCAATTTCCGGCACAACACCGTTAAATTTCTCGTGAAGTTTTTCCTGGGAGGAAACGACGCTACCGAGGACTTTTAGCTCGTCGGTCACAATCGCGGCGGCGGTTTCATCGCAAGTTGTCTCAATACATAAAATTTTCATGGCGTGATTTTTTCGATTGTCGAAACATTCCTTGGTTTCGTGAGTTTAATGTCGGAGGGGACTAGGGCACCAGTTGGACGACAGATGGTTCTGCTCGGGATTGCTCGGTCTTTACGCGATAATGACGTGATAAACCGAATATTCGGCCACCGAGGGTAAGTTCTTCGGACCGTATTACGGCCCCTTCCTGTTTTCCTGCAAAACCGAAGCAATAATAGGTTTTGTACCTAAAACCGAATACATTTCAAGCAGATCGTGAATCATGAAGAATTTCTTCTTTTTAGCCATCGCCTCGTCGATACTCGTCGCAAATTTTTCTACGGAGGGTTTGGCGGTTCAGGATACGACATCCGCGAGTACAGAGCCTGCGGTTGAGACGCCAACGGCGACACTTGTATCGACGACCGAGTCTTCTGACTCAAAGGCTCAGATAGACAACGAAGACAAAAAGGTTCGGTTTACTTTTGACGAATCTGATTGGGAAAGCGTAATTGAGTGGTTTGCAGATCAGGCCGGCTATTCGTTGCAACCTGTTTTCTCGTATCCCGATGGTTCCTTTACGATCAAGGATGAGACCGAATACACGGTTCGAGAGGCACTCGATCAGTTGAACCACGCTTTGTTGTTACTGGAAGAACCGTATACGCTGATTCGCAATCGAGACATGCTGGTTTTGTGGAAGACGAAGGACACGAATTTCCCGGATGATTTGATCGAATTAGTACCCGTTGAGGAATTGGAAGAGCGCGGGAAGTTCGAAACCATTTACGGCGTTTTCGACGTTGGAACGCTTGATGCAGATGAGCTTTTCAATCAATTACGTCCAATGATTAGTTCAGAGAATAAAGATTATTGTGCGGTATTTCCAGCAGCTAATCAGATTCGCATTCGTGAAACCGGTGGCCGCCTTCGGGAGATTCTAAAGATTATTAAAGAGTCTCAGAGTCGCATGAGCGGCGGGGAGGAAACGATCAAAACCTACCGGCTGAAGCATGTTGATTCTGAGTCATTTCTACTTCAGGTGCGCCCATTGCTAGGGATGGATGCAGACCAAAACAGTCGAGAGTATGAGGATGGTGCTTTAGCGATCTCGATCGATCCGTTTGGCGATCGAATTTTTATTAGCGGAACTGACAAGTATCTTGCAAAGTTCGAAAAGGTGGCAACCTTAGTAGACGCCGCTCCTGAGCCAATTGACGGAGACGCAGAATTTGAGGAACCATATTTGGTTACCTATCCGGTCTTGATTGATCCTAAATTAGCATTCAATGTCTTGGATACAATGCTTGAAGGACTAGAAGTAAAAATGGATCAGGATGAGGAGACTGGGGCCATTTCAGTTTTGGCACCGGCCAGCGTTCACGAAAAGATTAGGGAGTACTTGGACGCGCTTTCAAAGCAGGATAGCGAAGATTTTGCGATCCTGACACTTAAAAAGCGCGACCCAACTGAGGTCATCATCATTCTTCAGCAGATGTGGGGGATGAACTTAGAAGAGGGCTCGCCGAGTGGCCCAGTGATGTTGGCTCAATCTGAATTGAATCAGATCATTGTGAAAGGAACTCCGCAGGAGGTTGCGACTGTCAAGCGTATGGTTGAAAAGCTGGATGAGAACGCGACTCTTCCTGACACGGGGCCACGTACGGGTCGGCGAATCATTGAAATGTCGGAAAACGAGCAAGATACTCTGCTGCCGATGCTTGAGGATTTGCTTCAAATGAATGGTCGGCCGAACAAGCTAAATATAATTATGCCAGAGGATCGGAAAGACATCCGATCGCGAATTATCACGCCAGCGGCTGATGACGATTTGCCGTCTTTGTTCGATTTGCCGGGGGATGGTAGTTTCAAACCGAGTCAACCTGAAGGACGAAGCTTTCGGAGCAGTCATTGGATTCAACCTGCCAACGAAGCTGTTTTTCTGATTTCATCTTTGCTGGGTGCAAACAATTTTGCCTCCAGCTTTTTGGTTCCGTTACAGGAAACCGAACCTGCGGCTCCAAATGACGGAGTTTTTCGGGATCAGGATTACCTGCCTGCGCCTAAACAAGAATCGGTGCCGGGATCTCCGATCGAGGTGAAATTCACTGAATTCGGAATGGTTTTAGACTCAAAAGATTTTGATGCTTTGGACGATTTAGAAAATGAAATTTACAACCGCTTAGGCTCGGTTTCGGATACGCAAGGGCCGCAGTTTTATCAGTTGGTCTACCGCAGTGCTGATGAGATGCTTGGGTTTTTGGAAGAGTATTATGGAATCGCTGACAGTGGCGGAGGCGGCGGAGGCGGTGCCGGCGGCATTATGGGCGGGATGATGAGTAATATGCTCGGTGGCGGTGGAGACTTGCTGGGCGGATTGTTGGGCGGCGACCTTGGTGGAGGCGTTGGTGGTACCCTTGAGGGAGACGTTCAGTTTGGTGTCGATATGAAGTTCAACTTACTTTGGGTTCGTGGCGCGACAGGCAATGATATTGAAGAAATCACCAATCTTATCGATACATTAGATAGAGCAGAGCCTCCGCGGAATCCTGAGATTTTAGGGGAGTTTTACACCATCGATGTCATTCATCGGGATCCCACGGAACTAAAAGACATTATCGAGCAGCAGCTTTCGGACCTGCTCGACAACGGGCAAAAATCTCAAGGCGGCGGGCAAAATCAGGAAGCTGCCCAAATGATGAAAATGATGCAACAATTGGCGGGTGGCGGTAAAGGTGGTCGAGGCGGTTCAGCGGATCTTGAACAGTCAAAGCCAAAAGGCAAGATTGGAGTTGATGCGGTCACGAGTAAAATTTTGGTGACCGGGCCAAATTTCCTTTATCAAGAAGTCTTGAAACGAGTAGAGGAGCTAGATCAGGCAGATTTGAGTGCTCCCAAGCAATTTGAGATCATTTCGGATGCTGGTGATATAAGCCTTTTGTCACAGACCTTGAGGGCAATGTATCCAGATAAAATCGTGACGATCAATTCTGAAACTGGAGAAGAGGTCGAAGGCGGTAAAGCCGCCACTCCCGGTAGGACAAGTAGCCCCTCATCGGCAAGCGCTTCTGCTCAGCAAGATGCCCAGAGACAGGCATTTATGAAGGCGATGTCACAACGAGTTCAACAGCAATCGGGAAGTTCCCGGGGGGGCGGAAGTACGCGTGGCGGGGGAAGCACGCGCGGCGGGGGAAGGTAAGATTCGACTCGAACGCGAAGATTGTGTTTGAGTTTATTGGTTGTCTCACTCTGATTTGCTGGGGAAACCAATGGATTTGTTAAAATAATTGGCTCTTTTATTGGTTCACTACGTAAATAAAAACACAGTTAGACTCATCTTGTTCACGTGAGAAGTCGGGTGTGTAGTGTCGGCTTGAGATGCTTCTTCGAGATGCATTTCTCCGGTTTTGATTTTGGTTAGGGGAATGAAAATGGCTGATAGTTTCTGGTACATCAAGAATTGTAACTTGTTTTCACAATTGTCTGCCGCCGATATCTCAGAACTCGAGTCACAGTCGCGAATGCGAAAGCTGAAAAGGGGGGAAGCTGTCTACCTACCGCAGGATCATGCAGACGGGGTTATTTTAGTTGCCCAAGGGCGAGTGAAAATCTGTCATGCAACTCCGGACGGGAAGCAGTCAATCCTCGGCTTCATTGATTCAGGTGAGATCTTCGGTGAGTTGTCCTTGTTGGGGAGCGAGAGGCGCGACGAGTATGTTGAAACAACAGAAAAGACGACGTTGGTGCTTTTACCTAAACCAGCGCTACGCGTTGTGATTCGCAAGTACCCAGAAATCGTCCTGGGAGTGACCAAGTTAATCGGTTCTCGTAGGCAGCGAGTTGAGAAGCGACTGCGTAATTTGTTGTTTCGGTCTAATAGAGAACGTGTGATTCACCTTCTGCTTGAGCTTTGTGAAAAGTACGGGCAGATGACAGACGATGGAATTGCGTTGAACATCCGACTATCTCATCAGGAAATGGCTTGTATCATCGGTAGCACTCGCGAGACGGTCACGGTTGTCTTAGGCCAACTTCAGAAAGAGAATTTTTTGCGGATCTCTCGTCGGCGGGTCATCATTACTGACCTCGATCGGCTTGCCTCTGAGGTCAATGAACCAGCTCCAACGGTGAATTTGCCAACGCTCGGGGCGAATCAGTACATTCCCCGCTTCAACCCTCAGTAAAGACGGTTACATTAAATCCCGTTTTTTCATGAACATTTGCTTGGTTGTGGTTTGAATTACAATTTTGAATTCAAATTAATGTCAAACTGTAGTTCCGAGATTTGAAAAAATAGTTTTATATGTTCTGATACACTGATGATTAAACGTGAGTCTAAAGACGATAACTGGGATCCTTGCCATCCTGGGACAATTTTTGACACCGCGGAAACGACTCAGGTTAATCGCGGCTTGACCGGTTTCGCGATCGTCGGATTTGGTTTAGTTCTTGGTACAACCATTACCGTTGCGTTGGCAATTCTTGCCCCGCCAGAGGAAGCTCCTCGCCCTATGCGTACCGCAGTATCAAACGACACGGGCTTAGTTAATTGTACATCGGTCAATGCTGAGCTGGTTTCGTTTGTGAGCGGCACAATCCCTGATGCCGAATATAAGAAGAGTATTGCGGTTCACATATTGAATTGCCCAGATTGTCGCGAACGCTATAAGGCAATTTGCTGCAAGAGTGAAGCTTGTCCAGGTCGACCTCAAAATGCAACTTTGAAACCGCGATTTGTACAATCTCCGAATCCTTAATTGAGGCATTTGTCAATTGTTGGTTCATCAGCTGTGAACTACTTTTGCGGTGTCCGCTGTTTTAAGACACGAATTTTTCTTCTGGTAACCCGGCAGGATGGCCTTCTGAAAATTAAGGTGATGCCTATTGCTTGGCTAGTCGGAGCTTTTCAAGAGTCCCTGCTGTAGATTTAACATCAGGGACTCCTCTGAGTTTAATCTGAGCTTGTTCTTGATTTTGTGGCGTTAGCACTATTGTACCGGTGCCTGCGATTTGATCGATGAAATTTTGGGAATAGAGTACTTCTTTTAAGCCCCGAATGCCAATGGAGAAATCTCCGCTGCCCAAAATGCTTTTCCGTGCATAAACAAAATTGGAATCGTATTCAAATGGGTTCAGACGTTTTGCAATGAGGTATGAGAAAAAGAAAAAGCAACACAACAGAAAAACTAATACCCCCAAGCAGACCCATGCAGCAGGATTACTGTTGAGCGTGTTTATTGTAAGGAAAGCGATCACGATGGCGGCAAAGATCAATCCGATTGCTGCAAGAGGCCCAAGCAAACTAATGAACGTGAATTTCACGGAGTATCTATTTTCTGTTGCCATTTTGTGACGCCCCTGCCCTGCCTTCCCCTATTAGCTGATGAGGTTTAAGAGTGAAGACGAGTTTTCATGTTTTAAAGTAAACAACCAATTGTACAGGCAAACTTCAAATAAAGGGAATTAAAGGTGACTTGTTTATTCTCAGAACTAATTGAGGTATACTGGCGATGTACTCTCCAGGGGGTATCGATGCGATACTTTATGACACCTAACTCATATCTGGTTTGAAATGAAGTGCCCCTACTGCCAAGTTGACAATGACAAAGTGATCGATTCCCGTCCTGGCGAGGATGGTTTCGCAATTCGGCGTCGACGAATGTGCGTCAGTTGTGAGAAAAGATTTACAACCTACGAGCGCGTGGCCGAGTTGGAAATACGTGTGGTAAAAAAAGATGGCTCGCGAGAACCATTCAGACCTGAGAAAATTAGGCAGGGACTTGAGCGAGCTTGCTGGAAACGCCCGATTCCAACGGATCGTGTTGAACAAGTGATTACCGAGATCATTCAAGGCGTTTATATGAATGGTCAGTCTGAACTAGAGAGCCAGATTATTGGCGAGATGGTGATGGAGAAGCTGATTGAGCTCGACGATGTGGCTTACATACGTTTTGGATCGGTTTACCGACAATTTCGCGATATACATGACTTCTTGGAAGAAGTACGGCCAATTTTCGACAAGCACTCACTGCATGTCGATAGTGACACTTAGGGCCGTAATCCTCAGTTAGCTTGCGGTGCAATTCTAATTAGATGGCTTTCCGTTGGTTGTGCAGATCGCGATCGGTACCCAGTTTACTGGTGGGAGTTGCGGTTGTTGAAATGACTTGCAAGGTTCGAATCTAACTATTTTGATCAGAGACCGCAGTTCAGCTTGGTTTTCCTCAGTGCGAAATCAAGACAGATCTGGATAGGCAAGCCGAAGTAGTGGGGCGATACCGCCTCAAAGGTTTTAGTGTGAGCGATTTAAAACAAACTGTGCAAGGTCGCGTAGACTGGCCGCGGCCGGACTGGAGGGCAAAGATTCGGCGAATTTAATTGCTCCCTCGGCATGTTGCTCGGCAACGGATCGAGCGTAGCAGATGGAATCCGTGTTTTCCAAAAACGGCATCAAAGTTTCGCAGTTGGATGAAGGATCGGCCAGAATTAATTTAAATTGTTCTTGTTCAGTGGGAGCCATATTTTGGAGACAATGAATAACTGGCAGTGTCGGTTTTTGATTGACTAAATCGGTGCCCAGTGTTTTTCCGACCTGATTGGGTTTGCCGACCAAATCCAAGACATCGTCAATGACCTGAAAGGCAACGCCAAGGCTTCTCCCATAGGACTCATAGTTGTCACAATGTTCTTGCGAAGCACCGGACAAGAAGGCTCCAAGCCGGCAGCTGACGCCGCACAATTCAGCTGTTTTCTCGGTAATCATCTGGAGGTAATCAGATTCCGTAAGGTCAAATTTACCTTGCCAGGCGTTTTGTCTCATTTCTCCTTCACAGACACGATTACTAGCCACGGCCAACATCCGCAGTGCCTCACATGATTCAGAGAGGCTGGCGACGTGGAAAGAGTGCGTGAACAAATAGTCGCCCAGCAATACACTGACTTTGTTACCCCAAGTGGAATTGGCGGTTGCTCGATGCCGTCGCGTCAGTGCTTCATCCAGAATGTCGTCATGGACGAGAGTTGCAGTATGAATCATCTCTAACGCCGCGGCGGTTTGGAAGTGTGCTCGGCTAGGTGTGCCACAGCTTGCCCCACACAATAGCAAAAATGCGGGTCGAATACGTTTTCCACCGACGAGCCAGCTGTGCTTCAGCAATTCGTCAACAAACGGGACTTCGTTGGTAAGCTCGTTTCGCAGGATCGATTCGACCGCCTCCATTTCGTTGCGGATCGGCTCATAAACTGATTCTAGTCCGTTGGGTTTAGCAGGCGCCTGCACAAGCCCAGTCTCCAACTTGTCATCCGTTCGGCTGGCTGTTTGACTCACGAGTTGTTCCTTATCCATTATCTCGCTTCGCTACGAAAAGTAGAGTGGCCTAAACCACCGTTATTCCGTCTCACTTTGACGGAGGAAATCCCCACTCTTCCCACCGGATTTTTTTTCCAGTTGAACCTCTAAAATTCTCATCCCACGGTCAACACTTTTGCACATATCGTAAACAACCATCGCTCCAACGCTGACCGCTGTGATTGCCTCCATCTCGGTTCCAGTCGTCTCGAATGCTCTGACTGTCCCCGTAACTTTGATTCGCGTGTCAGAAACATAGGTAAACCGAACATCGACAGAATCGATTCGGATAGGGTGACACAAGGGTATCAAATCTGGAGTGCGTTTCGACGCCATGATTGCAGCGATTCTTGCGACTTCGAAAACATTCCCCTTTTGAATTTGATCGTTTTTTATCAAATCGAGAGTCTCAGCAGCCATTTCCACGATACAACTAGCCACTGCTATGCGTTTTGTCGTTATTTTCCCGCTAATGTCCACCATATGTGGATGGCCATCGGAGTCGAAATGAGAGAGTGAATTCAATGAATCTTCAACAAAGGTTTGTAGTCGATTTAATACTGGCGAAACCGGTATTCGTAATACCGGACGAAACCTCAAAGAATAACGGAATTATAGGTACTTTGACACCCGCAAACCGAGCAATTTGAGTTGCGAAACAGCCAAGTTCTCGGACCAACCCGGTGATGACGGTGTTTTCCGCCTGGTGCTACCAATTCGGGACGCGAACTGATTCATGATTAAATTGGTCCATTAAATGCCCGCAGGCAATAAAAAAACCGTTGCCTGTGGGACAACAGGCAACGGTTTATGCGAAAGACGGCGAGCACACTTGGTCAATTTGAACCTGCGGCGACAAACCTTGGGCAAGGTTTAAACAAGTTCTTTAAGTGAACCGATTAGTGTGCGAAGTCGTTCAGCGAGTAGGCTCGCATCAAACGGCTTCTTGAACGTTTCGTTAATCGCCGAACGGTCGAACGAAATTGGCTGTCCGTCGTCTGGCAATAATGCGATTAGAATTGTTTCCGAGAAATCGGGATTCTTACGCAGATTTTGACAAATTTGCATCGCCTCTACTTTACCGATTGAAAAATCAGTGATGATGCAGTCTGGGTGAAAACTTTCAGCTTGAATGCCGGCTTCGAAGCCGCTGGCAGCCACAGCTACTTTGAAAGATTTCTCGGGAGGAAGCTCCCGTTTTAGATTTTCGATTAATACCTGATCTTGAGCGACAATCAAAATTTTTGCCATCGCTTCGTCTTCTAGATCACCCAAAGGCATACCATGCTCTTTGAGGAATTTGATCAGGTATTCGCGTGGGATACGACGGTCTTGCGAACCGGGGATTCGGTAGCCTTTGAGGCGTCCCGAATCGAACCATTTGCTGACCGTGCGCGGGGCCACTTTGCAGATCTTAGCGACCTGTCCAGTTGTGAACACCTTCATCGCAGGCTCTCCATAAACACTTTGAATCGTCTTTCGCTACACAGGCTAGACAGAGAAAAATTCTCTGGCTCTCACAGTGTAACTGCCTATCCCTTTTGCTCGCTGGATGCGACCAACTGGGTCGGGATAAACAAGTAATCGCTTTTTTGGGTTGAGTTCGTGTCCGTACTTACCCACCCGTTACGACATCGGCCATGTCTGGCCAAACTTTCAGTCAAATCCGGTAAGACCATCTAGAGTCGAATTATCGGCTCCTTACAATC
>CALKNI010000201.1 GCA_938091115.1 uncultured Pirellulaceae bacterium
GTAAAGATTAAACCATCCAAATCATCTTTGGATTCTTCCGACGATTCGTAAGGGTTTCTTGGTTCTTCCACGCCTACAGCCTACAACCTCACCTGACGCAAAAAAAGCCCCTGCATCTCAGCTAAGAGACACACAAACCTCAGCTTACGCATGGATAGCAACGAAACTTCTTTGAGTCTAAAAAATCTAAAGGCATTTGCCAGTCACCGCCCTCGGGTTTCACATCGTGAAAAAGGCCGGAGTTCGAAAACTCCAATTCGCTACTCCAACCCGTTTTAAATTTACCGACTCGAAATATTGACAGACCGTAGAATTCAATGATTTATTATCGCCTATCGGCCAGTCTCTCGGTCGACATTTGTGCTCCGTTTAGGAGCCCATTGCGAAACACCGAATGAAATAAATGCTCCAAATAATTCTACGGCGAGGAGGATAAAAATAATTCGCTTGGGCTGACCATCGATCGCCAAAGATAACAAGCGAGCAATCGAGTACCCTGAAAAAACGAGCCCAACGCAAATTAATCCAGGCCGAATCAAGTCACGTTGGCAAGCGCACCAAACAAGAAAGATCCCTAACCCAAAAATACACCCGCCATAGTCGGCACGGATATCCGCAAATGCAGTTGGTGTCTCAAATATGACTTCGACTCCCGCCAAAATTTTGGCAGGCCAGATCATTAACGCAACACCCAGACCAACAAAAACAAGAGAGGCAATCCACAACGCTGTGGCCGACAGTTTCTCTTTTCCACTTAATATGGCTTCCATCGAATATCCTTAAATTATGAAATTAATTCACTTCCAACAAATTGTCTTTAAGATTATCTCACACCAAAACTGACTGTGAACCGTACTGCATTAACTTTGATGCAAAGTAGTAAAAAAGAATTACCTGTTTCACCCCTTCGCCAACTTCCGATTTCCCGCAAACCATAAATGAGGCCATTGCTCAACATACCACCCTGTGACAAGATTAACTGGTGTTCAAGCAATTATTTAACGGAAAGAAAAACAGATGATCTTAGGTGCGCACATGTCGATTGCGGGCGGTTATTACAAAGCCGTAAATTCGGCGAAGAAGGCTGGCTGTGATTGCGTCCAGGTATTTACAAAAAACAACAATCAATGGCGTGCAAAACCAATCTCCGACGATGACGCAGCTAGATTTATTGGGGCAATGCAGGAACACTCAATCTCAGCACCACTTTCCCACGCTTCCTATTTGATCAATTTAGCAAGCCCGAAAGAGGAACTCAGATCAAAGAGTATTGACGCGATGATTGTCGAACTGGAGCGAGCACATTTGCTCCAAATTCCACATGTTGTTTTTCACCCGGGGTCCTTTACCACCAGTAGCGAGCAGGAAGGGCTCGACGCCATTGTCGACTCGCTCAATACGATTCTGCAGCGGACCGACAGGTTAACGAGTATTCCGTTATTAGAAAACACCGCAGGCCAGGGCAGCAACCTAGGTTGGAAATTTGAGCATCTCGCCTACATAATCGAATCGGCAGAGGATTCCGAAAGACTTGGTGTTTGTATCGATACCTGCCACACTTTCGCTGCGGGCCACGCCCTGGGAACCCCCACGGAATACTCGTCGACCATGCAATCAATGGACGCCACATTTGGATTAGAAAAAATCAAAGCCTTTCATCTCAACGACAGCAAGAAGGAATTTGGCTCAAGAAAAGATCGGCACGAACACATCGGCGAGGGCGAAATGGGAATTGAGCCTTTCGTCAACTTGATGAACGACCCACGATTCGAAAACACGCCAATGTATCTCGAGACTGAAAAAGGAGAGCGTGATGGAGTGGACATGGACGTCATGAATTTGACGACCTTAAGAAACCTTAAATCGTCATAAAAACTCAAAACCTAGCGCCGGACTTGAATGTCATGGTGGGTATGCGTCTTGATGTACCAGTCTTTCCATTGGTCGGCATTAAAACCAAAGTTTTGGTTTGAAACCTTCTTCAGGGCTTCGACAACTTCTTTGTTGTTGAAAGCCTTAACCACGGGCTTTTGATCCCCCCCCATATTAAGACCGTTGACATTTCCGTCACTTCCAACACCTGCATTGATCCGGCCTGATTGTCCGCCTGGCTTCACCATATGCGATGTCACGAGGGCCGCCGCTAAAGCAAGCGTCGCGGATTGATCCCCCAGTTCGCCAATTCCAAATGCGGCTCGATTGACATAGGCATTTGATTTAGACGCAAGATAAGTCGCCAGAACTGAAACCGCAGCACCCGCATTGTAATGCTCTTGAGCTAGAAGCGCCAAAGCCGACTCTCGCGTACCGACAACTTCCTCTTCTACTGCAAACACACAGAGTGCATTGAGCGCAACCCGCGTCGGGACCCGCCCGATTGCCTCAACATATAGTGCACGAACCGCAGGGCGAGGTTCTTCCCGTGCTGCATCAAAAACAATCACCACGCCAAGCGGATCGCAAATCTTAAACAATTCCTCTCGTAGTGCTGCAGGATTCACACGACCCTTGGCGAGCTCTTTCTTCCATATTCGAAACGCGCTTTTTCGTTTACCCTTGAGCGTTTCAACCTCGTCAAACCCTTTGTCAATCTCGCGCTGCAGAACCGGCGACCAGCCCGTCCCACGCTTTTCATAACCGAGTGTTTTTTGATAGAGTTTCTCTGGAACCCATCGGTTTTGCTCTTTAATAAAATCATAACCGAGCTTTCGTTTAGCCGCGGAGTCATCTGGATCAAGCTCGGCGATTCTTTCAAGGTGAAACTGACGCTGATCTTTAAATCGGACTCGACCTTGCGGTTGATCCCCGCACCATTCATATAATTCCCAGTGCGCTGCGGCGTCGTCTTTAATGGTGTCGATGTATTGATTGTAATTGCGATCAATATCGTCAACCTTGCGAATCTTCCCAAGGTAGATCATCTTCGCAACATCTAATTTCAGGACTCCGCCATCCTTAGGCTTAAAGACAACAACTTTTCGCCCATCTTCAACACTTTCCGAGACAACCGTTCCATAGAGCTTCGCCTTGGAACGAAGAATAATCGTATCTCGAATTTTTAAAGACTCGCGATCAAATTCGTCGTCCTGTGAATACACCACCCCAGAGCACCACGAGAACGTGATGACCAGCAAAGTGAAAAACCTGGCTACATGGTATTTGTAATTCATAATCGTTGACTTGAATCTAGTCTGAGAAGCCGCGACCTGTCGGCCTAATTCTACGAATAAATCCGACAGAGTCCAATTCATTTACCCTCGGCAATTCACCAACCGTCCCTGCTTCGACAACAAATTAGACAACTCATTCAATTTGAAATCGTGTGTCAATTTTCGTATTATCGACGCATTAGGATGTAGAAGACCACGGGCGTTTCACAATTAGGTGAAAAATTGAGGGAAAAGTGGGGTAACCAACGAAAACTACCCGATTTAATTAACCGACCCGCCTTTCGAACCAACTAATTTTTAATTTTCAATTCAACGTCTGGAAAACGCTATGGCAAAAATTTCGATGTCACAAATGGCTAAGCTTTTCCATCGTTTGGCAACCACGTATACCGCGGGAATCGACCTCCGAGCGGCTTATAAGCTTGAAATGAAAACGGGAAATTCGAAGTACCGAGCCAACGCAAAAGAAATTAACCGACAACTCGGCGAAGGTAAGTCACTTGCCGAATCCATGGACAATCTCAACGGTTATTTCCCGAACCTTGCGATCTCAGTGGTGAAAGCTGGCGAGCGAGGCGGAAGGCTAGAAGAGTCGTTTGCGAGACTTAGTCAGCATTACTCCGCACTCGTTGCTTTTCGAAATAAGTTCCTCGCTTCAATCGCGTGGCCATTGTTTGAGCTAACGTTTGCAATTCTTATCGTTGGCTTCTTTATTTATCTTTGTGACACCTTCTACAGCACCATGGGAATGGAGGTAATTGACTGGTTCGGAATGGGAAGCACCTTCAAAAACGTTGCCACATATTTCGTGTTAGTCTTTTTATTCTTTTCCGCGGTTGCCCTCCTTTGTATAGGGTCTGTTCGCGGTTGGTTTGGCACTGTGCCTCTACGAATTGCAATGCGGATTCCCCTCATCGGAAAAACAATTCAACACCTTGCGCTTTCGCGCTTTGCATGGACTTTATCCGTAGCCGAAAACGCTGGGATGAACGCGATTGAGGCAGCCCAACTAGCCCTCCGTTCCACCGAAAATTATTACTACACTTCGCTGGAACCAGTCGTCTGCCACAACCTTCAACAAGGACACCAGTTCCACCAAACATTTGCCGCAACCAATTCTTTTCCCGAAGAACTGATAACGTTTATTGAGACCGGCGAAATCGCTGGCGAACTACCAGAATCGTTGAACCGAGCCTCCGCCGAACTGCAGGCGAAAGCTGAAATCAATTTAAAGAAAATAAGCGTAATCGGTTTCTTTTTGACCATGATGCTTGTAGGAACACTCGTTCTCGTAATTCTCATTTCTGCGATGCGAGCTTACATCAGTATCCTTAATAACGCTGGAAATATATGATCCAATAACCTTCAATTTAGTTTGATAAGATCATAAACTAAAGTTGAGCCAGTTGCCGCAAACATCGAGTTCGGTGTCGCAACTTAATTTTTCTTTCGCAATGTTTTAAAACCAATATTTAGTCTAACCATGCATTCATTTTCTGATTGCCAACTTAAGCTGAATTCTCCATGTGAACTAGCGCAAATTCCTACCCAAATTCCCGATGGAAAATTTACAAAAAAATCGGCCTATCGGAGGATTGAGGAAAATGTAAAAGTCATGGCCGACCTCGCCAAACGGCTTTATGCTGAAAATCAACGTTCAATTCTACTGGTGTTGCAAGGCATGGATACCGCTGGAAAAGATGGCACAATTCGCGCTGTCATGCGTGGCATGAACCCTACCAGTTGCCAGGTAAGTTCCTTTAAAAAGCCAAGTGAAGAAGAACTGGACCATGATTTCCTATGGCGAATTCACCAACGGGTGCCGAGACGTGGAAACATTGGCATCTTCAATCGTTCCCACTATGAAGATGTCCTCGTCGTGAGAGTTCATAATCTCGTTCCCGAAGCTGTTTGGAGTAAGCGATACGACACCATCAATACATTTGAAAAACTCCTCCATGACAATGGGACCACAGTGGTCAAATGCTTCCTTCATATCAGCAAGGAAACACAACGAAAACGGTTGCAAGCTCGACTCGACGATCCAGCCAAGCATTGGAAATTCAATCTGGGTGACATTGAAGAACGAAAATTGTGGGACGACTACCAGGTCGCCTATCAATCCGCGCTGGAACAATGCAACACCGGTTTCGCGCCCTGGCACGTCATTCCTTCAGATAAAAAATGGGCAAGGAATCTAATTGTCAGTGAGGTGCTTCGTGCAACGATGGAAGGGCTCAACCCTCAGTTCCCACCCTCGGAAGCCGACTACTCTGGAGTCTCGGTTAGTTAAATGTTATTTAAATGCGCGATCGCCGAAGGAATTGGCACATTTATTCTCGTTTTCATCGGAACGGGTGCAATCCTATTTTGCGATGCCATCGAGTTGCATGGGTTCACCGACGTCGTAATTGGCTTAGCTTTCGGCGCGGCGGTCACGCTGGTCATTCTTGCCATCGGTAAATTTTCCGGAGCGCACATTAACCCGGCGGTCACCCTCGGTTTCTGGTACGACAAACAGATTCCCGGCTACCACGTTCTACCCTACATCACTAGCCAATGTATTGGGGCAATCGCGGCCAGCGTTACGCTCGCGTTGATCGCCCCCGATCACTCAAGTTACGGCGGCACTACATCCAGTTTGGAAACTTGGCAAATATTCACTATCGAATTTATCATTACGGCCATCTTAATGTTTGGGATCCTTCGAGTCACAAAACTCCGCGGGATTTTAATTCCCGCAGTCACCATCGGCGGTATCGTAACGATCCATGCCTCTGTGATCGGCCCCTACACTGGTGCCTCCATGAACCCAGCTAGAACCCTCGGCCCCGGGTTGGTCAGTGGACAAATTGAACAACTTGGGATTTACGTTGGGGCGACCGTTCTAGGCAGCCTTTCCGCCGCTGTACTTAATCGAATAATTTTCAGCTCCGGAACGACTCAACCTGCAGACAAGCCAGTTCCTTAATTTCTTTGGATGGGAATTAAGAAACCGACGGCTTTAGGATTTCTCATCTGGCTCCAGCGTTTAATCATTCTTTGGGGCTTCTGATTTATCGAGTTGCTGTGATTTATAAAGATCCAGCCAATCATCTAATCTGGGATGTTCCTGATGAGCGGAAACCTGGGCCTGAAATGCGTCTGCAAATGCCAACAACCGTTCATCGTCGTTAAGATGTCCACTCAAAATCACTGGCGTGGGCGTTCGAATCGAATTACGCTCGCGATAGCCAATTGGCATTACCACGGAAGGATGTCCGGTAAAATTCGTTTGCACAAGATCATTCATATTGATGATAAAATCAACCTCCGAAATCGCTTCATCAAATTGCGAAATTAAAAGTGACCGCGCGCGCTGGACACGCACATAATCCACAGCCGACACATACTGAGCTGCCCGAAAATTTTGCTTCCATCGATTAAACCCCTCCATGTCATTTTCACGAATCATCGAGTCGAAAACGGTCGAGGCCTCAACGTCAATTATTGAAAACATTGCGGAAAACGGTAGCGACCGAGGCAAACTTAACTCGACTAACTCACAGCCCATAGATTTCAAAATCTGTAAATCCTTGCGGTCCTCGTCTGACGCATTGCGGCGCTTTGAATAGCCAACCTTTAGATTTTTCAAAGATCGTTTTGAAGGCCATTGGAAAGGATAACTCCCAGCTGTGTGATCATTCCCATCGCGACCGTGAATCGCGTTAAAAATGAGTGCACAGTCTTCCATCGAACGAGCAATTGGCCCAATCTTATCCAGTGACCAAGACAATGGCATGCAACGATCCCGGCTAACCCGTCCAAACGTTGGCCGTAACGCTGTCGCACCACATCGAACCGACGGCGAAATGATGCTGCCTAACGTCTCCGATCCAAGTGCAAAACCAACTAAACCCGCCACCACTGAACTGGCTGAGCCAGCGGAAGAACCACTAGAACCAATCCTGGGGTTCCACGGCGACCGGGTCATCCCTCCGAACCACTTATCACCCATCGCAATTGCACCAAGCGACAATTTAGCGACAAGCACAGCGCCCGCCTGTTCTAACCTTGCGGCAACGGTCGCCGTCCCTTCCAGCTCCCGATCTTTGAATTGAGGTAGCCCCCATGTGGTCGGATACCCCTCCACGGCAATTAAATCCTTTGCGCCCCAAGGGATTCCGTGCAGCGGACCACGGTACCAGCCTTTCGATATTTCTAAATCCGCTTTGGCAGCCTGGCGTAACGCCAACTCCTCAGTGAGCGTGACAACGCTCCTCAGCATATCCCCGTATTTTCTTAATCGACGAAGATAGATATTTGTTAGCTCAACACTCGAGATCTTCTGAGTTCGAATCAACCATGCCAATTGATGCACGGGCAAAAATGCAATTTGGTCTTCGGTTTCCGGCAATTCGATCACAACTGACTGCTTCGTCTCGATCGTCCGGTTTAGTTCGGATTGCTGAATCGTCGACGCCGTGGGTGCGAACTGAACTGCCATCGGTGTGCGATACGACATTTCAACCTTTCTCAGTTGCTCCATCGCCTCTCCCGTCCGCGATACGCTCTTTAAGATTTCGCTCCGCTCATCGTCCGTTAACTCAACTCCCGTGATCCACTCCGCCTGCTTTATCGATTCG
>CALKNI010000202.1 GCA_938091115.1 uncultured Pirellulaceae bacterium
TGGGCGCTGGGGAACTCGGTCACCCATTGATGGCCTGTTGTTTTGCGGTGCGGATTCGATGGGTGGGGGGATTGCTCCTTGTGTTACATCCGGAACAATCGCAGGTAAACTTGCATTAAAAATGTGGAAGCCATCTTGATGACCGTAAGTTTAGCTTAGCTTTTCGAAAAGCGGTCGGATGCGGATTAAGACTTTAGCCTATATAAAGTTGTCGTAATTTTCGCTGGTTGAATCTTTACACAAACCGAAATTGGCCCTTCAAAAAATTCCTAATTTAGCTTGAAAAATTATGTCCCCAATATTGAACTCGGTCTTCTCTGAGCTATGCGTACCGTTAATGTTTGGTGACCGTCTTTACGGCGTTTCCGATAGCGAATCAAGGATGATTGCCGGCTTTGATGAAGCGGATAGAAAAAATCTCGAAACGATATCCTAATTGATTGCCCCGAATTCAGTTCTGATTCAAAAAGCCGATTCTATTTGCGGCTATGCCGTGGAATAAGAAAAGAATGTCCCAGAGCGGACACTAGAGCGTCAGGTCGTCAATGCGAAACTAAAACGCTTTGCTTCGACCGATATATTGACAGAATTGGGAAATGAACGCGGCTTAATGAGGCCTAAGAATTGAACATGAGCGAACGTGTCGATATGCCAAAGAGCCTTCAATAATATCGTTCGATATCGATTAGTTTACATTCCTTTGACGAAAGCAATGGACACCAGGTTGGATTCGAGGTGATTACAGGTACGGGACAGTTTGCAAAAGCGTTGTCTAGAAGAACTGTTTCGCTGGGGTGGTAAAGAGTTTCTAATCATTGCCCCTCAGACAGGAAATGCAAAAGCAGTAGTTGCTTTTGCGGAAAACATACGTGTTGAAATTGAGAATGTAGAATTTGCGACTAGGGTAAAGGTTTCCGCGAGCTTTGGGGACGCCAAGTTTCAAGAAAACGTATCGTCTAAGCAATCTTTTGAATGAGTCAATAAGGTACTGCGTCGAGCAAAAAGATTTTGGCGGAACCGTGTCGATAGGGACGCCGGATCTCAATAGATTTGGGTGACCAAGGATAACGTGCTTTGATGTGCCTCTACAATGACACCGCTCATGCGGAAGAATTTCGCAGTCGCATACCATTTCCGCAATGTGACTAAATGGTAGCAGCTTTAATAGGACTACTAAAAATAGTCAGTAGGTTATTCAGTTAGTCGATGTCATATTTCATTTCGAATCATCGATGTCAATCTGCCAATGTGTTTAAGAGACTAATGGCAAATAAATATCTTACTGGTGTTCGGTGCGTTAACACGGTGGCGAACCACGCCATGGTTGTTCATTTTTTGGCTTACTTTTTCTTAATGACAACATTTCGAAACCAAACTGGGTGGCCGTGATATTGAAATCCAATATTTCCAGTTCGCGGCAATTTCTTAAGTGCTGTTTTAAATTTGTTTTTTGTGCCGTCCGGATTCAACTTGGGCGTGGTCCATTTATCAAGGTTCGCGTTCAAAACGTTCTTTCCGTTGAGAACAACCTTAATGTTTGGGCCATCGCAAGTGATCTTCATATGATTCCATTCACCATCAGGCTTGCCCGCTGATTCGGATGGAGATTTCGCATCGTATAAGGAACCAACAATGTGTTTGCCGCTGTATAGGCCGTGTGAAGCAACCTGAATTTCAAATCCTCCCTGAACGGGGTTCTTAGGATCCGTGCGGAAGAAAACGCCGCTGTTGCATTTTTCTGAGGTTTTATAGTCAAGGGAAAGTTCGAAGTTTTTATAGGGTTTTTCAGTCCAAATATAGCCCCCAGGTTTTTCGGATGGGTGGAGAACTCCGTCATCGACCTGCCACGCGCCTGGTTTCGCGACACTCCAACCTTTTAAGCCGTTGGCAAGTAAATCGGATCCATCTTCCGCGGGTGTATAGCTGCCAGTGATGAAGAGCGGAATTAGGAGGCAGAGCAAGCTTTTCATAGGAGGTGTCTTTTAAATGTTAGTTAGTGAGTGATTAAACGCCAAAGTAATTTGTGGATGGGCACGTCAATTGGATTCTAGTGGCCGACCCTTTATAGGGACAGTCAAACCAATTTAAAACTCCGATGGGTCGTAAGTCAAGTTTATCCTCTAGTTATGCGAAAAATTCTATTGAACCAAGGCATCGTGTCGTTGGAGCCTATGCCTATAGTAAACAAATCCACCAACGGATTGACTTTTCCGGCGATGGTATTGTGATGGTCTGTTTTATTTTCAAATATTGAAAAAAGATTTTGCGTTTCGCACATCGCGGTACCACAGACCGATAAAGATTGGCACTAGCACGGCAATCGCCCATTGGTAGGCCGAAAGTCCGCCGGCCCAATGAATTTCGGGTCTCAAGAACTCGGTCAGAAAGCGGAATGCAAAATAGGCGAGAAAATAGACTTTTATTAGCTGGCCTTTTAATATTCCATTTTTTAGCATCCAAAATAGTGCACGGGCCATCAGCAGGTGGAAGGTAGCCTCATAAAGTTGAGTGGGGTGCCGAACGACTTGGTCAACCCTTGGAAATGCAACACCCCAAGGAAGACTGGTCCCAACACCATAACAGCAGCCTCCAAAAAAACATCCAAGGCGTCCAACGCCAATTGCAACAGCGACTGGGACGGCAAAAGAATCCCCGGTTTTCATTTTAACACCGCGAAACCATTTACCCAGTTCGACCCCTAGGTACCCGCCGACGAGGCCGAGCAGAACGGTTTTGCCGCTAAATAAAATCGAGCCTGCGTTGTGAAGTACGTCCTCTGTTAAAAGAACAAATGGTAATTTGGCAAAAATTATTGCTGTACAAAAACCCGACAACACAATAAATATTTTATCAGTGATAGAAAGCTGAATTCTATTAGCGGTGTATTTTGATGTGTAGACTGACACAATCGTCGCTGAAATACAGCCAAGTAAAGTAAATAGTGGATAGTACATTGATTAATTCTACACTGGCCAAGGCGTTTGTACCGAAGTTGTTTGACGGGAAATGTTGCTTAAAAATTGCGTAATGACCCCCTCTGCTTCTCAAGACAAGCAGTTAGCTTATTGGTACTAAACGAGTGGCTGGATCTCGGTTAGATTTGGAAGAGGGACATGGCCATTGCGATAAAGAACATTGTAAGCAGAAAAGGGAATAAGATGACCTGAGGGGAGGATGTGGTGAACGCAGGATTTCATCAATTGTCGAATGTCAAAATTGTAGGCATCCATAAAGGATGTGGTTGTGATTCGCAACATGTGCTCCGGTTCCAGTTCCATTTTTAGTGCACTGTTTAGAAAATCTTTGGCTAAGGAGACAATGTTGGAATTTGAGTGCGAAGTTCCCAATTCCGAATTGCTTGTCTGCAAGTGCTGAGCGAATAGGCCCAAAGCGCTATCAATCTGTGCTGCATTTGTATTCCCTAAGCCGCAGCCGAATCCATTGAGTACGGTTGAAATTAATTCTTTCGCTCGAGGTCGGTCAAAGGTAATCCGTCCTGAAAGTAAATCGATGTGGCGTTCAATATCGATGAATCGAGCCAATGGCGTAAAATCCAATTTAGGCGTGAAACGACGATAGGCATAAGCGAGAGTATGTCCGTTGGGATGAGCGCACGGCAACGGAGAGAAATCGGAGGCTTTCCAGCGGCCACTCGTTTGCGATTCAAGTCCGTGTAGAATGTCGGGGAACGTGATGCGTTTCTCAAGTTCATCAGGCAAGAAATAACGACCTGTATAAGTTGTTGGCTGAAAACTGACTCCGGTAATCCACGGCCGTTGAATTGCAAATTCCGTAATCGCCCCAATTTCATGGTCGTTAATGCCTGCCTGTAATGTACAAACGAGGGTCGTTCGAATTCCAAGTTCGCCCAATCGTTCGATGGCCTTCAGTTTGGTTTCGACAAGCGAAAGGCCCCGTAGCGCTTCCGTTTGGACGTCCTCGAACGAGTCAAGCTGAAAATAAACTTCGCATCGATTGCGGTAAGAAAATAAAAATTCTACAAACCCTGGGTCTTTCGCAATTCGCAAACCGTTTGTATTGACCATTACGATGTCGATAGGTTGGTCGCATGCGTACTTGAAAATGGTTTCGAAATCGGGGTGAATGGTCGGCTCCCCGCCTGATAATTGTAATATTTCGGGCTGGGTTTCGACTTCAACTAGGCGGTCAATTGCGCGCTTGCATTCCTCGACAGTTAAGTGAGTCCCGCCTGGGCCACTACCAGCGAAACAGATGGGGCATTCTAGGTTGCAATGCGAAGTGATTTCTAGCAAACCGATGCAGGTGTGTTGTTCGTGTTCGCTGCAGACTCCGCAGTCATAAGGACAGCCATGTTTCGGCACAATGCCAAATTTGGATGGTTCTTTTCCGGGCAGTGTAAATTCGTTCCGGTCAAAATGACTGGCATCGCTGCAAACAAAGTCCTCGCGAAACCCATGTTCTGGACAAAATTTCCTAAAATAAACACGGTTGTTTTTCGTGATGATTTTGGCATCAACTACCTTTATGCATTCCGGGCAAAGGCTTTTGGTCGAACCAAGGAAGTTGTGGTCACGGTATTGATGCATTGGCGTTTATTTAAAATTTCCACGGATCGCAGGGAAACTGGAATACTTAGAAATTACTAATCTTGTGTTTTAAAAATGGAAATCAACCATCTACCGCCAAAATAAAGGGAAGCGATCATGGTTGTCAGTCCGGCTAATCCTGATAAGCCCAAAACGTCTTCTTCCATTCTATCTGTAGACAGCACGCCTCCGAGACAGGTTAAGAAAAATGCAGCAAAACCTAAAACAGGTGAAATAACGATTAAACAAAACCAGCCGAAGGCTTGGGCCAATCGGTTGGGCGGCGGCTGATTTTCAATTTCATTCGCGGAAGTGTTTTCGAATTCTTTTTCCACTGCGTATGGATTGAAAGGCGGATCAAAGTCTGAGCGGTTCGAGTCGGACATCGCGTTTTTCTAAATGTGCGTTCGAGGTTTAAAAAACGTAAGTAAATTTGGACAGCCGAAACCGTCCTGCCGAGCAGGCCGAAAGATTCAAGCTTGACCGTCGTTAAATAAATTGCTGATCTCAACTCCTTTAACGATCACTGAAAAGTCAGCTGCCATCACCATGCCTCAATCCGATTGTATTCGACTGGTGTCAGCATTGCTCAAATGAATTGATAAAATATCAATCATCATAAAAATGTTTGACGGGCATTTTTTTTCAAAACCTGCTGAAAGGATGAATTCGGAGACCTAAATTTGCGAAATCAGTAGGTAAGGCAGAATAGAGTTTTTTTTGTAATTACCCTTTAAAATTCAATTTTACCTAAAATTCGTGGCGGACTGATTCAGTCCTAGGTCAGTCACAGCGATTGGCATGATTGATTGAGGAAAAAAATAAAATTCAATTTTATTGTCCAAACGCTTAATCGTTAACAGCAACCGTATACCGCTGGCTTGAATATGTTGCGATAGAGGTCTTAGTTGGACTAGACTATTGGTGTCCGACTCGAAATAAGTTGGCAGTTACGTTCAGAAGAAATTTGGAACAGAATATTATGCTTGTAAAACGAAAGAATACGATGCGTAAATCACGCCGAGACTTTATAAAGACAAGCGGTGTGCTTGCGGCTGGAAGTAGTTTTTTGATATCGGGAACCAAAGCATCTGGTAATATTATTGGAGCCAACGAGCGGGTGCGAATGGCCGTGGCGGGACTTAACGGCCGAGGTGGATCTCACATTGGTGGCTGGAATGGACAAAAAAACGTTGAAGTTGTGTCGTTAATTGACCCAGATCAAATGGTACTGAATAAAAAGCTTGCGAAGCTAAAAGGGGCGAAGGGTTTTGCGGACGTTCGCGAAGCTTTGGAAGATAAAAACCTAGATGGAATTTCGATTGCCACTCCTAATCATTGGCACTCTCTTATGACCATTTGGGCTGCGCAAGCCGGCAAACACGTTTACGTTGAAAAACCTATGAGTCACGATGTTGGCGAGGGCCGAGTTGTCGTAGAGGCACAAAAAAAATATAAGGTTGTCGTTCAACATGGCACCCAACGTCGTAGCTCTGCCGGGATTGCTGGTCTACACGAAGCCTTAGAATCTGGGAAGCTGCCTCGTTTGAAAATTGCTTACGGCTATTGCTGTAAACCGCGTGGTGGAATTGGTATTAAACAGCCAACCTCAGCGCCTCAGAATCTCAATTGGGATCTCTGGAAGGGGCCGGCGGTAATCGATGAATACCATCAAAACTACGTTCATTATAACTGGCACTGGTTTTGGAAGACAGGCAATGGTGATCTTAACAATCAGGGGACTCACCAATTAGATGTCGCCCGCTGGGCGATTGACAGTGATCAATCCCATCCTGTTCGAGTGATGGCGATCGGAGGAAGGTTTCAGTGGAATGACCAAGGTGAAACGCCCAATACGATGTTTGGAATTGCGGAATATCCAAATGAACAGTACGTGTTATTTAATGTTCGGAATGTTAATTATAAGGGATATAAGCACCAGGTATTCAATGAATATTACCTTGAAGATGGAAGCGTTATTACCGGGGAAAATAATTATCAAATCCGTCGACCTGGTCAAAAGCCGGAGAAGCTTGTGATTCAACCTGGGAAGGTCACGCCGGGTGGAAATTGGGGTAGTTTTATCGCCGCGGTTCGTGCGGGCGATCCAAATATGGCTAACGGTAATGCACTTGATGCCCACTATGGTTGTGTGATGGGGCATCTCATTAACAACTCTTACCGGCTTGGAAAACAGGTTCCTTTCAACGCGAAGGCAGTTTCGTTTGGAGACAACCAAGACGCGGCTGAGCATTTCTTGAAATTGCATGACATTATGCAGGGAGGGGTCGGGATTCCAAAGGATAAAGCTGAGTATACGGTTGGTCCTTGGTTAACCTTTGATTCAAAAACCGAGCGGCATGTGGGAGACCATGCAGAAGAGGCAAATGCACTTCTGAAAGATCAAAATCGCAAAGGTTTTGAAGTACCCGATTTAAACCAGGTCTAAATTTAAACAGAGGCAATAGGGATGGAGTTTTTACTTGGCACTCGATCTAGCGTTTTGAGAGATAGATCGAATCTCCAGTGAAGCGATTGTTCAACTCCTCATCGCTCCACACGACCATTCCGACGGCTGGATCCCCGATCAGCCAATTACCCGCGTGGTGGTCTAATACAACGACTGCATGCCCTTGCGCGTCAGAGAGACCAAGAAAACGAGATGGGCGTTTTAATGAATGACGTCCGTCAGCAGCAAATTCGTTTTCGTCAAAATTAACCAGGGCAACATTTGGAAGCTGAGACTTCAGAATCCAATCCATCGGATTGCTTGAACCGACGCGAGCAGATTTATTGGACTCACGCGTCGCACGCTTGAGACCTCTAAACAGACCAAGAGCCTCAGTTCCTTGATTACTTGTAAGGCACTTCCGCACCATAGACTGTTCGGTCTCTGCGATGCCATGCATTTTAAGTAACGTGGCTGCAGACGCAGCAGCACAGGTCGATTCATGGGTTTGAAGGAATAGGTCCTCTTTTTGGCTTGCTGCTAAATCAACGTTAGCTGGGAAGAGCATCGGTCGAATGAAGGGTAATGTTAAAAAGAGGATTCCGAGAAATGAAAATGCAGCGGTTGCAAAACCCCGAGATCTTGCTCGGACCTGTTCGAGGGATGAAAAACATCCTGCAGAAAACCCAATCAAGAGAGGGGCTAGGTTGCACCAAACTAAAGCTTCGCTTACTGGAAGATACTTGGCCCAAAAAAGTTGGCCACTGAGGAACTGGCAAAAGAAAAGTGAGGACAGAAGAGAGGCAAAAGTGAGCCAGAGAGGGGCTTGAACGCGAGAATTGGAAAGCCGCCCGAGATGAAACGCTAGGCATGCCGCAACTCCAACGGCGAAGACTGCGATAACCGAGTCAAAATCTGGAATCATTGTTAATTCAACCTGCAAAGGCCTGGGTGGCTATTTAACTATTGCTCGTTGGGAATATGAAAGAAGGGTTAAAAATTAAAAGTTTGGTTGATATTTAACATATCGGTTTTAACAGTGCACGAATTGCTCTTAAAGTCGTTTTATGGTTGAAATAAAGACTTTGATTGCGTCTCGCCCGCTCGTTCTTTGGCGATGTCTCAAAATAGACCAGCTTTTGGTAGATTGATATGAGCAAATCTTAATTTTATTTGGACATTGCTAATATAGGTCAACATGAAGACGAATTGAGATGGCCTGTGGGATGTCTTTCAAGTGAGCTTTAAACCATTGAGAGTCACACGTGGGCAAATATGGCAGCTTTGAAGGTTGTCGTTTAGAAAAGATAAGCGGGGATGCTGGTATTTTATTATGGTGGACGGAGGCATTTCTAGTTTTGTGAAAAGAATGACCCGCATGCCATATTTCAGAAGGGGTTCCGGTAGCCGCGCGAGTTTTTAATTGGATGCTGCTTGGCATGTAATTTATGCTGCATGGCAAGAACTGTTTATGTTCAAATCTAACTGGTAGTGGATCACTCAGATTATTAAAAACCGAATAATCGGCCAGAGATAGAGACACGAATGGTAAAGTTTTAAAGAGTCTGCCCTTGATTAGTTGGTTGCTTTGTCATTTGGGAATTCCGTTTGACTGGTGATGATTTTTGTTAGGCAGATTCGTTGGAAATCAAGAAAGACAATTGCGTAGTACCAGATTTTGAGTGGGGCTAAGCAAGTGAAAGAGAGACAAATAATTTAATGACATTTATTCGATTTGCATTTGCTTTACTTTTATTATCTTTAATTAGTTGGGAGCATGCCTTAGGAAATGAAGATAAACCCCATGCTGTTTTTGTCGTGGGCACACGACACTATAGCCCGGAGCGATCAATGCCACTTCTGGCTGCGCATTTGGAAAAATTAGGGTTTAAAACGACAATTCTTGCCTCTAAGGGAAATCCGGAGAAAAACCCTGACGGGATTGAAGGTTTGGAGGCTTTAGAATCTGCCGACGTTGCAATTTTTTTCGTTCGTTTTTTAACGCTTCCCACGGAACAATTGGAGTTCATCGATCGATATTTAAAGTCTGGGAAGCCAATCGTTGGTTTTCGCACCTCCTCACACGCGTTTGCTTACCCAAAAGGCAGCAAGCACTTCGATTGGAACGATGGGTTTGGTCTAAGGGCGCTGGGCGTGAAATATGAGATCCACATCGGGGGTAAGACGACTGTTTCAATTGCCGAGTCAGGGATGAAACATCCGTTGCTGGCGGGTATTAATTTCAATAAACCAAGACTTGCCGCGGGTACGCTTTATTTAACAACACCGCCTCCCAATGCGACTGTCTTGCTGAACGGCACAGGGAAATCAAACAAGGTGGGGAAGGTTAATAACGCCTTTGGCTCTCATGTGTTAACCGAAACGATGGAAGAGCCCGTCGCCTGGGTTTTAGAGAACGAGTACGGCGGGAAAGTATTTGCCACGACTCTTGGTCATTGGGAGACCTTTAACGATTCTCGATTTGTAAGGTTGTTTCTAAACGGGATCTGTTGGACGTCTGGGGTAAAAATTCCACCGCGAGCCGAATTCAAAGTTGCTGGTTTATCCTCTTATGAACAGGAATCAAAGAAATCAGTAAAAGCAGAGGCTGCGAAACAACAAGATGCGAAAAATATCAAAACCAATGACCCCCTGCCCCCCGAAGATCCGGAATATAAAAAATACGGAATTTATGCAAACACCGCACCGCGCGCCAAAACAGTTTCGCCCGGCACTACCAGCCTTCCAATTTTGTTAAAACCACGCAGTCGAATTGCGCTTGTCGGGAACACACTTTTTGAACGGGCCCAGAATTATGGTTATTTCGAGACTTTCTTGCTTCAGGCTTTTCCAAAACACGAAGTGGTGGTTAGAAATTTAGGTTGGTCTGCGGACACCTCAGCACTTCAGCCGCGGCCTAGTAATTTTGCGGATCAGGATCAGCATCTAACGCATGAAAAAGCGGATGTAATTTTTGTGGCTTACGGCTTTAACGAATCATTTGATGGGCAAGACGGTCTTTCGACATTTAGAGAAGAATTAAGTAATTATTTGAAACGGTTGCGTGCAAAGGCATTCAATGGGAAAACGGCGCCTCAACTGATCCTCGTATCACCTATCGCTTGTGAAAATATAGATGGTATTAAGGCGGGGGATTTAAATAATGAGAATGTTGCTTTATACACAGCGGCGATGAAGGGAATCGCAGATGAACTAAAGATTGGATTTGTTGATGTTTATCAGGAAACCCTTGCCGCGGCTAAATCGAGTGCAGATGATATCACATCCAACGGTGTGCATTTAAACCAGCTTGGTTACGAAATTTTTGGTCGGAGTTTGCTTAAAGGAGCCTTCAACAGGGTTGCGACGACAGTCAATGAAGATTTAAGAAAAACAGTCATTGACAAAAATAGACAATATTTCCGCCGATATCGCCCTCTAAACACTTTTTATTATACCGGCGGCCGGAATAAGTCCTACGGTTATCTCGATTTCTTACCGGCGATGAAAAACTTCGATTTGCTGGTCGAAAACAGAGAACGGCGTGCTTGGGATTTGGCATCCGGTAGAAATGTGGCAGACACAGTAGACGATTCGAATCTGCCTCCACTTCCCAAGACAAAGACAAGTCGGGGCGCTAACCGGTGGATGTCTGCGACGGATGAGCAAAAAGCTTTTAAGGTTGATCCCCGTTTCGACTTAAATTTGTTTGCGAGCGAGGAAGAATTTCCTGACATCGCCGCGCCAATACAAATGCGCTGGGATAGTCGAGGTCGATTATGGGTTAGCTGTTCAACAACTTACCCACACGTTTATCCTGGAAATGAGCCAAACGATAAGTTGGTCATTCTCGAGGATGTAGACGGTGATGGAAAAGCGGATAAGTCGTCTGTGTTTGCTGACAATTTAGACATTCCACTTTCCTTTGAATTTGGCGATGGAGGTGTGTATGTTTCAGAGAGTCCTCAATTAACATTTTTAAAGGATACAGACAACGACGGGAAAGCAGATGAGCGTAAAATCTTACTTTCTGGGTTCGGCACGGAAGATTCCCATCACGCGTTGCATGATTTCATTTGGACTCCCGACGGCGACCTGATTTTTCGAGAATCCATCTTTCACCATTCGCAGATAGAAACGCCTTACGGGCCGGTTCGCCAGCAAAATAGCGGGTGGTTTCGATTTGATCCACAGTCCCATCGTCTGACAAGTTTCGGAACTTATCACAGCACCAATCCCTGGGGAGTGACATTCGATGATTGGGGGCAGCATATGGCAAGTCATCCTGTCTATGCGGCGGCCTTTCATTCGCTCGACCCCCCCTACCCCGTTCAGCACCAAAAGCCTGCGGGTTTGCAAGCCTACTCCGGTACTTGCGGGCAGGAGTTTGTGGATTTCACAACGTTTCCGGATGAGCTGCGCGGTCACTTTATTAAGGCTCGTTACAAACCAACGAATCGAATTGAAATTTTAAAATGGAAAGAAACGCCTTTTGGTTTTGAAGAAGAGTACGTAAGTGATTTGATTTTTTCATCGAACCTGAGTTTTATACCAGTCGATTTGCGTTTTGGCCCTCGGGGTGCAATGTATGTATGTGATTGGTACAACCCGGTTAAAGGACACGCTCAATATTCCTTAAGAGATGAACGCAGAGACCGGCATTCGGGTAGGATCTGGCGCATTACCGCTAAAGGTAAATCGGTTCAATCGATGCCAGCTATCTTCGGTTCTCCTCTAGATGAGTTGTTGGACTTACTTAAGCGACCAGAATTCCGGATTCGTTATTTGGTCAAGCAGGAATTAAGAAAAAGAGAGTCCAATAAAGTTGTAAGAGCATTAGATAAATGGGTCGTCAATTTAGACCCTGAAGATACTCGATTTCGACATCATCAATTGGAGGCACTTTGGTGTTATCGTACTGTTCATGCGAACGGACGTGGGCTGCTCCAATCGTCCGGTCGAAGCGATACTGCTCACCGGTTGCTTCGAGACCTTTTATCTTGTGATGTCAGGCAGGCACGAGCTGCCGCAGTCGAACAGCTAAGATTTTGGCATTTCGAAATCGAGGATGCACTTGATTTGATTTCCATTGCGGCCAATGATACAAGCTCAATTGTTCGAATGCAGGCTGCTATTTGCTGCAGTTATGTTGGAACCAGAGGGGCACTCGAGATCTTACTGCAAACCCTGAATTTGCCTGCCGAGAAACATGTTGCTTACGCAATCCAATCGGCGTTAAATTCTCACACGATTCAGCGGCATTGGAAAGGGAATCCCAATTACTCAATTGATCAAATC
>CALKNI010000203.1 GCA_938091115.1 uncultured Pirellulaceae bacterium
TTCCGACCCGAGCAACCTATGGGATGAGGCATTAGTTCGCCATGGTAGAAACATCCTGCAAGATTTACTCGGTACAACAAAAATCAAGTTCCCCGATTCACCGCTTAACAACTAGCAACACCTCCTAAACCTGTGGATCAACGAGCCAACAAGACTCGCCTCTGAACAAGATGAAACATGAACTCGTATACCCCATAGCGTGTCCCAGTTTTGTGACACTCCAATGCCCATCCGCGCCAAAAACAGAAGCTTCGGTGTTTTCATTTTGCGGCGGAACTCTATAATCGTGACTGCTGCTCAACCCAGCTTGCAATCCGACTACAACCTGGCGTTAGCTAGGAACAATAAATTGAACCTTTTAACTGGAGTAACAATGCGTATCAATTCTACGTCGTCATTAATCGTAGCAGTATTGGCGGTTGCCCTATTTGCCGTTAATGGCTGCGACTCAAGCGGCGGAAGTGGAACATCAAATGGTGGCAAGACGAGCAACGCCGACCACGACCACGGCGACCACGACCACGGCGACCATGACCATGACGATCATCCGGCACACGGTCCCTTTGGCGGTCACATCTTTGCCCTCGAACCGGACGATATGCAGGGAGAGTGGAAAAAGTACATCGACAGCAATGTAATTAAAATGTATCTCTTGGACGCGGCAGGCAAAAAAGAAGTCCCTCAGAAGGTTGACAGCTTTGTCGTTACTCCCAAAGTTGGCAACGACGAGGGTGGTTTTACATTAGAGCCTGAAAATCCTGACGCCTCGGGAGTTTCGGCTGTCTACATGCTCGACGATCAAGACCTATCGATTGCCATCCCACTCGGTGTCGACATTGAAATCAAAATCGGTGACAAAGTCTTCAGGGGCGAAATCAAAGCACACGAGCCGCTTGACCACTAAACCCGAGCAGCCTGATTTTGATAACTCACGCTGAGGCATTAAAAGCGAAGGCGGCTCCTCGATTGAGGGGCCGCCTTTTTTTATTTCTCATTTGCTTTTTAGGATTTAATTTACAGTCGACTGAACAATCTAAATCAAATCGACTTTTCGACGCTCACGTCGGCGTCCGCGTCGGCAACCGTCGCAGATACCTGACACGATCAACCGGTGGCTTCGCACGTCAAAGTTGTGTGCCTTCCCAACTTCGTTCCGAATTTCTAACAACGAATCACTCTGAAATTCAATCAGCTTCTCACACTTGGTGCAATACAGATGATCGTGTTGGGGGTAACCATAATCGTGCTCGTAAACACCTCTTCCGTCTAGCGAGAACTTACGCAACAAACCCGCGTCGACAAACTCCCCCAACGTACGGTACACGGTTGGTCGACTGACATAGCCTTTCTCCCCCTTGGCGGGTAGTCTCTCCAGTAATTGATCCGCATCAAAATGATCATGTTCAAGAAATACCAATTCCAGCATTGCTCTACGCTGTTCGGTATTGCGCATGCCGCGACTCTGTAAAAAGTCACTAAATCGTTGCTGAGGCGTGAGCGCAACACGGACTGGAGCTAGTGTTTTCAAATCAGTTTCTTGGCTCATAAAATTTCTGCCGTCGGCGAAGGGAATCTCTAACGCGGAAGTAAGCACCTAGTCAGGGTTTCAATCTACCAGTCTTATTGAGACTGACAACCAGAAATTATGCCAAAACGACCACAAAAATCGATTACATTCTCAACAACGGACACAATCCGATTTAGGCTTCCTTAGCGTGCAGCAGGATTTTCAAGATTGAAGTTTTTACTTTGACTAAAGAATTCCCGAGGATTGTCGTAAACCACTTTTTTAATCAGGCTCTCCTTGTGCCCTCTGCGACGCATTTCCAACACCAAATCTGGAACCGCTGTCGGTTTCGATGGCCCCCAATCTCCAGCGGAATTGACGCATAAACGTTCAGCACCGTGACGTTCGATTATGTCGACCGCTCGAGATGGGGTGCATTTTGTTACTGGATACAACGTCATTCCCGCCCAATATCCCGCCTCAAGAACCGGACCCACTGTGTGCTCTTCGACATGGTCCACCAACACTCTCGAACGATCGATTGAGTGTTCACCCAGCATATCTAAAATCATCCGAGTACCCTGATACTTATCCTCTAAGTGAGGTGTATGAATCAATACCTGCTGCTTGTGAGCGATAGCGAGTTCCATGTGCTCTTGAAAAATTATCGCTTCATTTTTGGTATTCTTATTCAACCCAATTTCTCCGATGCCCAATACATTGGGACAATCCAGAAATTCAGGAATGATCTTGAGCACTTCTCTGGACAACTCGACATTCTCCGCTTCCTTCGCGTTGATGCAAAGCCAAGTAAAGTGCTGGATTCCATACTGAGCGGCACGCTTGGGTTCTACCTCTGTTAACTGCCGGAAATAATCCCGGAAACTTTCACCACTTCCCCGGTCAAAACCAGCCCAAAACGCCGGCTCACTTATGGCAACGCAACCCATTTTAGCAAGGGTTTCATAGTCATCTGTCGTTCGCGAAACCATATGAAGATGCGGGTCGATGTAGTACATGAATCCGTCTTTCTAAAAAAATGCCGGACAGGCAAGATAAAAAATCAAAAATGAAGGTTGCACCGAAACGATCAAACGCGAGCGGAACCCCAAAAAGGGAACCAGCGGACCGTCGCCAATTCAAGATTGGAAGCTGAGTCCAAAAAAACCTAGGAACGTGTTGCGATTGAAAATTCTTTCCGCCATTGTTCATCGTAAGCTCTCGAAAACAGCAACTGAATTTTCTCTGCCCGGATAGGAGTGGAGTGCTCACTTGCAATTACGTTGATTGCATCGGAAATCAACGCCATTCGAGGATCATCAGAAACGTCCCCTTCAGCCCGCTCAATTCGATCTAGTGCAGCGGCCACCTCTAGTATTTTCGCACGAATCTCTAAAAATTCACGATCGAGAATTTGATTGGAATTCATAAACACAAACCTTGGTACAATGAAAACGCCTTACAGTATATTATTCCGAAGACTCTCTGCCCACCAGTTCTCTTTGACGTTGAGATATTCAATAGATGATGAAAATAGTGATACTGTCCCTTGCAATCTTAGCAAACCTCGGATTCCCCCTGGTTTACTCGAAATCCCATCGTTTTGAAGATGACTTTGTCGAGCGAACCGTCGCCGTTATTGTCAGGGAAAATAAAGCTGAAATCACCTATTCCATCGGCCTTAACAAGAAAACAACGGAAAAAATTCTTGAAAAATGGTCCAAACTAGACCTGCCCCCCTCAACATTAGGAACAATCACTTCACCGCCAAAGACCGAAAATCCTGCAATTGAGCCTGACTCAGATAAAGATTCTGGCCACGTATTATCCCCTGAATTGACGAAACGGTTCCACGTTGCCGCCGGGACGGTCATCACCAAAAACATCAACGTAAAAATCGACCAATTACGTCAACCGCTAAAATTAATCTCAACTGGCCCAGCACCGCGCCATCCGTTTGCCATCACTCTCAAATGGGAGGTAACAATCCCCGACGGAAAGGTCATTGACCTCGAAATTATCGACAGTAACTTTTTAGAACTTGACGGAGCGTCTAGAACCTCAATCAAAGTCACGGGCGATGCTATGCTACTGCAGTCCAATACTGCCCCCATTCTGATTCGCGCCCCACGCAAGCTACTGGAAAAACTGACGCCGAAAGAGCGAAAAGACGAAATGGCTATTATCGCTAAAATTGGCTTTGCGAGTCGTTAAAATAACCTAATAGTTTGAAGAGAGTTTTAAATCTTCGATTTTAGTTTTGGACTCCCTTACCTGAATCAACCTATAATTGCAGGAAACGTTCAATCCTCAGGATCAACCTTGTAAGGTTCAGAACCCGCCCTAATATTGCTTCTTTACAATAACTCCGGTTTTTACTTCCAACAATGTCTCGAACTATAGCCATCGGCGATATCCACGGTTGTGCAATTGCACTTCAACGCCTACTCGACGAAATCAAACCGAGATCCAGTGACATCATCATTGGAATGGGTGATTATGTTGATCGTGGCATGAATTCGGCCGGCGTTTTCGAAATTCTGATAAACCTTGTTAGCACGTGCCGTTTCATCCCTTTGATCGGCAATCACGAACTGATGATGCATAAGGCTCTTTTCGGAAATAACAAGCAACGTGATTTTGAATTTTGGTACCAACACGGCGGCAGCGCAACTTTGGCGAGTTACGGTGGAAGCGTCGAAGACATCCCTCAACATCACCTTTCATTTTTAAATCACTGCCTGCGCTATTATGAGACGAAAGACCATTTCTTCATTCATGCAAACTACATTCCTGAGCTGCCGTTAAGTGAACAGCCGGACCAAGTTAGTTTTTGGAAACATATGTTGGGCTCGCCAACCGCACCACATATCTCGGGCAAAACAGCCTATGTCGGGCACACCCCGCAGTCCGACGGCCAAATCAAGGATCATGGGCATGTAAAGCTAATTGATACCTATTGCTATGGGGATGAGTGGCTATCCGCGGTCAATGTTCTTGATGGTGAAGTCTGGCAAGCCAATAATTCAGGTGATTTCCGGTCAACGGAACTCGGCACCTCGACTGAAAATTAACAAATACTGCCGTCAGAAATTTTCACAACGCCCGATCACTTGGCGGTGCTCATCCAGCTCATTAGAATGCGGCTTCTATGTCTGATGTTCAGTCGCACGTCCTGACCTCCAAGCGTTTACTCGCTTTGTCAGAAAATTTTGCTCGCAGCAAGGACTTTATTGCTTGTGTCGAATCACTCCGGCGGGGTGAAACGGCGACATTCGATTCTGTCTGGGGTTCGTCCTGCGCTCTGCTGATAGCAGCTTTGGGCCAACAATTCCAAAACATCCTCATTGTTGTAGCTGACGGGAAAACACAAGACGATTTGCTCGATGACCTGCCTACATTTTTCGATGGAATACTCGAGCGATTTCCTGCCTGCATGCCAGCCTCAAGTGCAGGTGTGCACCTCGACCTCGACTACGGCGACCGCTTGCGGCTAATCAAAGGACTCCTTGCCGGTGATAAAGCACCCGTCATCGTGGCCACAGTCCCTTCTCTTTTACAACCAACTCCGTCCCAAGCGTCGATTTTAGGAAATTCCAAACGCATCTCAGTCGGTGATCAAATCGATATCACTGAGTTCGCAGCCTGGCTACTTGAGCAAGAATTCCACCAAACATCGGCTGTCGAATTACCTGGTGAATTCTCTATCCGAGGTGGAATCGTGGACGTCTATGCCCCCGACTGGGAGAATCCAGTTCGGATAGAGCTGTTTGACGACGAGGTTGAATCTCTTCGACAGTTCGAGTGCGCCAACCAACGAAGTTCAGCCGAGCTGCAGCAGATTGAAATTACTGTTGTCACGCGAGACGGTCCGGAATCAGGATGTTTCATGGATTTCATCGCTGACGATACGTTGTTGTTATTGCTCGAACCCGAAGCACTGAATGAGCAGGCCCAAAGGTATACCGAACGTATTTCCAGTTCTGAAAAGATCCACAGTTGGGAAGAAATTAATCGTCGCTGGGCGAAACTGCCAGCCGCGACCGCCAGCCGTGTTACTTCGGGACACTTGGGATCCGTTTATCAATTACCGGTCGATACGGTCGAACAATTCAGTGGAGATATCGGAGATCTTAAACTCCAAGTTGATCGACTTGCCCGAGACCCCTCCGGAGAAGAATACGAAATTTTTGTAATGGCTCGGGTCGAGGGTGAAATCCCAAGAGTGAAGGAAATCCTCTCTTCCACAGCAGCTGCTGCCGGCGGCCGCCTCCAAATTGGCCTCGGCTGTGTCCATCAAGGATTCCGTGACCGCGAGTCTTTCCAAATCGTAATCGGTTGCGACCAGATGTTTCATCGCACCGAATTGCGGCGCAAGGGCCGTCGCCGGTTAAGCAAAGCTATTGATAGTTTTCTCGATCTTCGCGAAGGTGATCTTATTGTCCATTTATCCCACGGCATAGGTCGCTTTCGGGGTTTGGAGATGCTTGACAAAGATGGCCAGCGAACTGAACACCTCGGACTTGAGTTCCATGGCGGAACAAAAATTTACGTTCCCGCCACCAAAATCGATCTGGTGCAAAAATATATCGGCGGTTCCAAGACTCGTCCAACACTTGCAAAAATTGGAGGTAAATCGTGGGCTAAACAAAAAGCATCCGTCGAATCCGCGATTGAAGACTTAGCCTCCGAGATGATCGAACTTCAAGCGA
>CALKNI010000204.1 GCA_938091115.1 uncultured Pirellulaceae bacterium
TCGAATGATTATGTCCCCAGCGCTTCCACCCAGTGAAGCGCTGCGCAGTAGTCTGGTTTTTAAGTTACCCTGCTTCTCATATCGGAAGACTTCATCAGTCTTGACGCAATCGGCGAATGCTAGCGATCAATATCCGGTCTAGTCCTGCTCTCAGCGGCGTCGATGAAGAGTATGGACGACCGCGCTAATCGTGGTCTGAATTGGTTTCCAATCCACTAGATGCCAGAGCTTGTCTCCCCTAGCGTTGCACGGCAAGGGAGACTGGCTGGTTTCTGCAACCCATAGCCGAACCATCGCGTTCGTGCGGACTAGCGTAATATGAACGATAAATTCGAGCAGAATTCGTATCGGCGAATCTATTTACAATTGATTATTGCCACGGCGGTAGTTTTTGCTTCGCCGAGTTTCGGTTTGACGCAAACCGCTCAGGTGGATTACGCAATCGCTGCAAATTATTACACTCAGGAGAGTTGGGACGACGCAATTGATTCCTTTGGCCAGTTGATAAGCAAATATCCTGGATCGAAAGAGTCCGTTACTGCTAAGTTTTTTATTGCTGAAATTTTGATGAAGCAAGAAGAGTACCAGAGTGCCTTTCGTGCCTATCAAAATTTTATTCAAGAGCATCCAAATAATGCGTATCGGTCGCGAGCTGTGTTTCGAATGGGCGAGTCGGCATACCGTTTGTCAAATTACGATGTTGCTATTCGTTCGCTCGAAGACTTTATTCTCAATCACGCCCAACACGAGCTAAACGAGTATGCGCTTGCATATTTAGGTGAAATTCGACTTATTAGGGAGGAGCCTCAACTAGCTAAGCGAGCGTTTGAGACCGCGTTGCGAATTTACCCAACGAGCCCGATGTCGAACAATTGCAGATTGGGTTTGGCGAAGGCACTGCAAGTACTCGGCCATGAACAAGATGCTGTAAAATTTTATCAATTTCTGATTACCCAAAACTGTGACGGCTTATTAGCTGACTGTAATTTGCAATTGGGAATCATTTATTTAGGCAGGCGGGAGTTTGATACTGCTAAGACTAACTTTCGTGAAGCTATACGACTGGCTGGAACGGATCCGTTCAGAGTCGAGGCGACCTATTGGCTCGCACGCAGTCATAATGAGTTGAGCGAATATTCTGAAGCTTTGATCCTGCTCAAAGAGGTTTTTGAAACGGAGTGTCAAGAACGGGTGCAGGTCGCAATTTGGTTTGATGGTGCGATTGCTGCTGACCGGATTAACCAGTCTGATCTATCAAAGAAATGGCTAAAAAAGATTTGGGAACACTATCCACAGAATCATCTTGCTGATGATGCGATTCGACAATCACTTGAAATCGATGTTCGAGGGAAGGATACGGCGTCAGCGCTGCGACTAATTGATACATTTTGCGTTGCCTACAAAGATAGTCCCCTTATTCCAGAGGTGTTGGAGCTAGAAGGGCGAATTCATTATGCCGCGGAGGAGTATCAAACGGCAATCAACGTCTTTCGCAATCTGTTAGACAACTATTCAGGCAACCGTTCGCGTGATGTCAATTGGCATTACCTCAAAGCTCTGGCTCACCTTGGTGTGGAAGAATTTGAGAATTCAAAGAATGAGCTTAACAAAATTTCGCTCGAAGGAATGCAGCAGGAGCTAATCCCTAAATATCAAATCGCACGAGCGACAACGCTTTACGGTTTAGGAGACTATGTCGACGCGATTCCTCACTATCGTGAGTATCTTGCGGTCGAAAAAACTAGAATCGAGGCCAATCGAGCGATGGCTGAATTGGCGATTTGTTTTGTTGAGAGTAGTCAATGGGATGATGCAAGGGTTCAAGTGAAAAAACTACAGCAGCAATCTGCTGGTGAATCAATTTTTGAAACAACCCTTTCCTTTGTCGCTGAAAAATCCTACTCCGCCGGGGAGTTTGACCTGGCCGAGGTTTGGTTTTCGGAAATGATCCAAGATGGTATGAGGCCAGAGACCATTGCTCGCGGGCTTTCTGGGTTAGCTTGGCTCAAGATGAATTCAAAAGAAACAGACGAAGCCAATCGTATCTTTGAGCGATTGTTGACTGAGTTTCCTAATAGCAAGTTCGGGCTCGAAGCAGCATTGGCACGCGGGAAATACTGTGAAGATCATGCTGAATTTGAAGAAGCTTCCAAGATTTACGATTTGGTGATTCGAGAACATAGTGAATCAAACTTGGGGAATCTTGCACGGCTCCGAAAGGCTTATGCTTTGCAACAAATAGGGACGGTTGCTGACTTAGAGCAAGCTGAGTCTTTGCTTGAGCATTGCTTGCAAGCCGAGCAGGCCTCCAGCGAGTACGATGAAGCGCTCTATTTGCTTGCTTGGATTCTTGTAGATCTAGATCGTCCGGAAGAGGCGCAAGCGGCCTTTCAGGAAATTGCTGATGGGCACCCCGACAGTAAATATTGGTCCGATTCTGCCTACCGAGCGGCACGTTCGTATTTCAAAAACGGCGAAATGGATTCAGCAAAAAATCTCGTTTCGAAGCTAATCAAAATTGACGAAATACAGGATGAGTTGCTTGCAAAAGCAATGTCACTTTATGCTGAGCTGACACTGGGTGAAGGGAACTGGGCAAGTTTCACAGACTCAATGCGGCTGGTTCAGTCACGGTTGGAAAAAGCCAAAGATAAGCCGATTGCTCAGGAAAAAGCCCAGTATTGGCTAGCAGAGTCACTCTACCGACAGAAAAAATACAACGAATCATTCGAGCAATTTTGTGCATTGGATTCATCAGCTCGGCTGATTCAAGCAAGTTTGGAACCGTGGGTATTTCTGCGGCGAGCCCAATGTTTGGGCTTCCTTGATCGCTGGGTGGAAGCCGGTGTGCTTGCTAAACAATCTAAGGAAACATTCCCCGAATTTAAAATGGCGTACGAATTTGACTTCGTCATCGGTAGGTGTCAGGAAGATGAGGGGCGTTTGTCAGATGCGAGGGCTATTTATGAGGCCATCGTTGCTTCAGAAAACTTCGGATCAACAGAGACTGCAGCGATGGCCCAGTGGCGGATCGGTGAAACTTTCTTCCATCAAGAGGAATATGCGAAAGCAGTGCGTGCCTACCATAAAGTCGATTCGTTGTTCGCTTATCGCTATTGGCGTGGGGCTGCATTGTTGCAGGCCGGTAAGTGCCAGGAGCTGTTGGGGAATAAAAGACAAGCCAGAAAGCTGTATACACGATTAGTCGATGGGTTTCCAGAGTCTGAATTTTCGAAGGACGCTAAGAAACGACTCGTCGGATTGGAAATTAACCCTAGCCAAAATGATGCCGAGGTCGCCGAGCAACTAAAAACAACCAGCGATCGTTAAGGAAGAGACATTCTAGGGGCTAGTGTTTCACGAGTTCCAAATTCGATTTGCTTCACTAACCATGTGTTGGTCTTAACTAGAGTGAGAAAAAAAGATGACATTACATTCCAGTTATTTTCAGCGGCGTCTGCTCTCAGGAGTCAGTTTCGTCGTAACGCTGTTGGCGTTCTCCTGTTGTGGCGAACTAATGGCACAAGATATTGGCAGCGGGTTTGAGATGCCGAATCCCGTCGTTGAGACGCCCGAGCCGGATAATCAAGCAGATTCGGTTTCTGAGTTAGAATCTTCTAATCAAGTTATTTCCGGCACACGTCGTTTGACTGATATTGTAAGAAGTGGCGGGCCGTTAATGATTCCAATTGGAATCTGCTCGTTCATTTTGGTTGTTTTCATTTTTGAACGGTTCATTGGCCTGCGAAAAGGGAGGATTATTCCCGGTCCATTTACCAAGCGGTTTCTTGAACAATTAAGAGACGGTGATCTCGATCGCGAAATGGCCTTGCAACTGTGCGAACGAGACCGAAGTACGATGGCGAACGTATTTAAAGCAGGTGTTCTAAAGTGGGGTAGGTCCGCGGTTGAGATAGAACAGTCTGTGTTGGATGAAGGTGAACGTTCAGCGAATCATTTGAGAAAATACCTTCGACTGATCAATGGTGTCGCGACGGTTTGCCCGCTCCTTGGTTTGCTGGGCACCGTTTTGGGAATGATTCACGCTTTCGATTCGATTGCGACAGTGAGTTCCGCAACTACGGATCCGAAAGCTCTGATTGCGACAGGAATCAGTCAGGCGCTACTGACAACAGCCGCGGGCCTTTCGGTCGCTATTCCGGCCCTGATCGCCTACATCTTTTTCTGCAGTCGCGTGGATAAGCACGTGATGGAAATTGATGAACTTGGAATGAAGGTGGTTAATCTAATTTCTGCAGAAGCTATTCTTGAACGCGATCCTGTAAGGCAGGCTGCCTAAATGAAGGGAATTGCAAGATGCCATTAAAAACACAACCTGACGATCAATCGTCAATCAATTTGACTCCGATGATTGATATCGTTTTTTTGTTAATCATTTTTTTTATGGTTGGCACGAAGTTCAGTGAGCTGAATGATTTGGAGCGGGATATTTCAATTCAAGTGCCTGCGGTTAGTGGAATTGCTGCGTTGACGACTGCTCCAAGAAAGCGAGTAATTAATGTGCGTGCGGACGGACGAATTGTGCTTGATGAAAAGTTTGTTTCATTGCTTCAGTTGCAAGAGGATTTGGTCGCTGCAAGGCAGCAATACAAGAAACTGGGCGTCGTTATTCGCGGTGATGAAGCAAGTCAATACGGTAATATCGCGAGTGTCTTTGCGACTTGTCAGAAAGCTGGCATATCCGATTTAAATATCTCCGTTAGATCTATTGTGAGGCGTTAGGTCGCCGCGAAATACTTTTGAAGCGTTAAAAATCATTTCACCATGGTCTGTGACCAACCTCATCGATAATATTGGATTTAGTAAGATGGATTTCTTTCCAAGCCAGCTCGAACTGCTTTCCTCCGTTTTGCCGGCTGGGAATTTGCAGTGGTTTTTGCTGATCGGCTCAGGGGTTCTTGCCGTCTCTCTACTCGTTTTGGCGATGACCAAATGGGGGCATTCGCGGCCTGTTTGGAAGTGCGTGATCTTATCCTTTGTCGCTCATATTCTGTTGCTCACCTACGCGTGGGGAACCTGGTTAATTTTGGAGACGCCAGCAGTAGCAGAACGAGAAGTGACCCCACTTCGTGTGAACCTGACCGAGGAATCGGGTGATTCGATTGATGGATTGGAAATTGTAAAATCCTCGGAGTCGCTTTCCAAAAGCATGAAACAGTTTGTGGTCGATCAGCCGCTTCCAACGGAGGGTGAATTGGCGCGGCCAGAATTGGCTGCGGATGGGTTTTCTGGAAAAGTTGTAGATCGGGTTCCCGAAAAAATCACCACGAAGAAAACTGAAATTTCGATTAATGCGAAAGAGGGCAGGGGGGAACGGGCAGATTTTTTAAAAAAACCTGAAGAGATTGTTGAGAGTTCGCCAAGTATAAAAGAGCAAATTGAACCCAAAGCGATTGAGTTCACGCGCAGAGGGGTTGAGGCTCAGGATGCGCGGTCGGGTCTGCCTTTTGATACTGATCAATCCGTCGAACGGCAGTCCGTCGAAAATCGAGTTGATTCTGCCGCCACGATTGAACAGAAGATTGCAGCTGATATCGACCAGTCGAGTGTTACCCCCTTTGTGAGCGATCTGGTCGATTCGCGGTCTCAGTTTTTGGCCTCACCGGAGTCAGTCCCCACTGCCCCTCAGGTCCCGACGCATTCGACTCAGCATTTGCCGATTGGATTTCGACAGGTGAATAATGTCGTTCTTGAGGGCGATATTCGGCGACTGGGCGACGGCCTTCCATTGCCCGCTGCCTTTACCTTACGGAAGTCGAAGAATCGCAGTGAGATTGCAAAACGACGCGGCGGTTCGGTAGAGACAGAGAGAGCTGTGGAACTCGGTTTAGAGTGGCTCGCAGATCATCAAGAGTCTGACGGGCGTTGGAGTTCACAAAATTCTGGAGGAGGTCGGGAAGACCGCGTGCTTGGTGAGGATCGGGGTGGTGCGGGATCGAATGCGGACAACGGTATCACGGCTCTGGCGACCCTTGCATTTCTTGCCAGTGGTGAGTCGCATCTGGAGGGACGATATCAAGCGGAAGTCCTGCGGGGGCTGGAATTTCTGGTTAAGCAGCAAAAGCCGAATGGCGACCTTTCCGGAGATGCGAAATTGTTTGCCAAAATGTACTGCCACAGTATGTCGCTACTGGCATTAAGCGAAGCTTTAGCGATGACTGGAGATCAGCGTCTTGCCGGCGCGGTAAGAAAAGGAGTTAGTTATTCGATCAACGCTCAGAATCGACGGCAGGGGGGGTGGCGATATGCTCCCGGTGATTCTGGAGATATGAGCCAGTTTGGCTGGCAGGTTCTGGCACTTCATAGCGCCCGCTTAGGTGGAATTCTCGTGCCCGATAATACTTTTGAATTGATGAAAGAATTTTTGGGTTCATGTAGTTCAGGCCAGCATCAGGGATTAGCTTCTTACCGGCCCGGACAAGGGACGAGTTCGCCAATGACTGCAGAAGCTCTTCTCTGCCGCTACATCTTAAACAAGTCGGTTGGCCCCAATACTCTTGACGAAGCCGGACGACAAATGGAGACGAATCTCCCTAATGAAGAACAAGTGAACCTCTACTATTGGTACTATGGAACCCTGGCCATGTATCAGGCTGGTGGGAGCGGCTGGGAGCGTTGGAACAAAGCACTCAAGCGATCTCTGTTGGCTTTGCAAAATCGTGATGGAGATGATGCTGGAAGCTGGCCTGCTAACGGCACATGGGGTGGATACGGTGGGCAAGTCTATTCGACGGCAATAGCCACTTTGAGTCTTGAGGTCTATTACCGTTATCTTCCTGTCTACCAACAGGTGGCTGAAGTGGAGCAGCAGCCAAACGACCGTCGGTAAGTTGCACTGGTGCCGGTAGACTAAAATTCTTCCGTCAGTCGATAAAGTCTGTAATCTCTTCGAGTCGCTTCTTAGAAATATCTGGTACGACCGCATCTTCGGCTGGATAGCCTACGACAAGGAGCACGAATGGGCGTTCATGCGCAGGTCGGTTTAGGATCTTATTTAAAAACTTCATTGGTGAGGGGGTATGCGTCAGCGTGGCAAGTCCGGCATCATGAAGGGCAGCGATCAGGAATCCGGTCGCAATCCCAGTTGACTCGTTGGCATAGTAATTCTTAACGGTGGAACCATCGTCCCGTTGTTCATGCGATTTTGAAAAAATAACAATCAGGTACGGCGCGATTTCCAAAAATGGTTTACTAGAATCCGTTCCGAGCGGAGCAAGTGCGTCCAGCCAGGCTTGTGGAGCTTTGCCATTGTAAAAAGCTTCCTCCTCCTGCTCAGCCGCTTTTCTGATCGCTGTTTTCACGTCCAATTTTTCAACCACGGAGAAATGCCACGGTTGTAAATTGGCGCCGTTGGGGGCGGTCCCGGCAGCGAGAATACAGTTTTCAATGACCTCCCGAGGGACCGGTCGATTGGAGAAATCTCTGACGGTGCGTCGTCGTTTAATTTCCCGATAAAAGCTGCGTGAACGTTCGACGGTTTCGTCGATAGAATAGGATCGCTGGTTCTTCAAAGGGATATGGGGTGGCTCAACCATGATGTTAACTTTGCTTTTAAGGCACTATGCGTTTTCGAGTCTATTTCAACCAGTAAGTTTAACTCGACTAAGCTAACTTTCATTTAGCTTAATTGATCCGTTCGTCTCAGACTATTTCCTGACGCCCAGTTTAACATCAACTAAGTTGCTTAACATCTTTTAGTGCGACTTTGGCGTCGGCGTTTCGGTCGTTTAATTCAATCGCCTGTTTGAAATGGGAAGTCGCATCGGAGTAGTTTTCAAGGCAACGAAAAACGAGTCCGAGCGAATAGTATACCTCGTCAAAGCAGGCTACTTTACAATTCAGCGCCTTACGAAAAACTGTTTCTGCATCCCTTAAGTTGCCTTGACGCAGATGGAGATTGCCTAGGTAGAGATACCCTAACGCGTCCTCTGGATCAGTAGAGATTTGCTTGTCATACCATTGAGCCGCCTGATCGAATTTACCTTGAGTTCGATAGAGGTTGCCAATTTCGCCATAAATGGCGGCAGCAGATGTTTCCTCCGACAGATCGATGGCTTTGTTGAAGGCTTGCTCTGCTTCATCAAAACGAAAGACCTGGGCAAATGCACGTCCGAGGTCAATCCATCCACGAAGGCTATCCGGGTTTTCGACCAAAAATTGTTGTACCAATGAGATAGTGGTGGCGTGAAGGCCTGAGTCTGAAGCAGACAGAATCGCTTGTATCTCGGGGCTTAGTTTTTTGTTTGACATGCGACCAAAGTAGCCTTCGGGCGGGTTAAGTCAACCACGCTCTCTGAATCTAGATTTTCGCGTGTTTTTGAGAGCATGGTTGGGTATCTCGATTGTTTTCATCGCGATGATCGAATTTGGACGTGGGAGACTCTCTGTTTACGGTTTTAATCTTGTTTGATTAGATTCGGTTTGATTAGATTCGTGCGATAAAGGAAAGAAAAAAACTACTTTCCGTTCACCACTGCTCCATAAAGAATAGGGTTTGTGATCAAAAATTCGATTTGATAGCTGAATATGGCGTATTTTTGTCTGCGATTTCCCCCATCCAATCATCTGCAGTCTAAGTCAGGCAAATTGGAATAGAGTCCAAATCGTGAATTCGGTATTCTCTCGCGACTTGCTACGCATAAGTAATGAATGAGGAACCGACGCAAATGACAAATAGGGTTGGCGACGCGCCTCGCTTAGGATTTTTGTCCGTTTATTTAATAGCTGTCCTGTGCCTAGCCGGATGCAATTCGGCTTCACTGCGCAGTCTGACGGTCTGGAAATTAGCCGGAGATCGAGTTGCAGCAATTGAAGAAACAATTTCAGATTCAGATTACGTCCCATTGGAAATTTGGCACGAATCCTATGCAACAGCACAGCGCATTGCGGCTGAACATGACGAGGCTGTCTTGGTCGTATTTACTGGAAGTGATTTTTGCAAACCTTGCAAAGATCTAAAACGAAAGGTTTTGGATTCCGATGAGTTCATGGCTTGGACCGAGGGCAAGGTTGTCTTGCTGGAGTTGGATTACCCCAGAGAGACTAAGCAATCAGCTGCGATTAAGGAACAGAATGAAGCCTTGAAGCAGCGGTATCAGATTACAAGATACCCAACTATTCTTTTATTAGATCATAACGGGGATGTTTTAGGTCAAATTGCGGCCGAGAAAGATCAAACGCCGGTATCTTTCATGGAGAAGGCCGAAGCGATATTGGGAATTTAATGTAGCGTAGCAGCACTGATTCGGTGAGATACTGGTCACGGATGTTAGACTGGTTAAATTCGCCTTTCATTGATTGGTTTAAACGTCCCTCCGCTTGGGAGCCGCGTGGATTCAAGATAGATTAGCGGCGGTCAAAAGTTGTTTTTTATGGACGGATCGAATGCAGGCTTTCAATTGGATCAAAGCAAGGTTGATCTTTTACCCGACGCTATTGTGGAATGTGGTGCTGGGGCGGTGGCTAAAGTTGCGTAATTGGCGGGATCCCATCGACGATCATGTCGTCTTAGGGGCATTTCCATTTTCAAAGGATGTATCAGAGCTTGCATCCGAAGGAGTGCAAGCAGTGGTAAATACCTGCGAGGAATACGCGGGGCCACAGACGGAATATGCCAAGTTCGGCATCGAGCAGATGAGGATGCCTACGATCGATTTTACTCATCCCTCGTTTGCAGACGTCGACAGAGCCGTGAATTTTATTCAAGACAACGTAGATGCCGAGAGAACCGTGTATGTTCACTGCAAGGCTGGCCGTGGGAGAAGCGCGACGGTTGCAATTTGCTGGCTAATGAAGTCGAAACAGATCAGCGCGGAAGCAGCGCAACAGTGGTTGATTGAAAAGCGGCCTCACGTAAATCACCACCTTCCAAGTCGTCCGGTAGTTCAGGAATTTGAGCGAAAATTTGTCAGGCCGGAACGAGCGTAAATTCGTTCATCTTCAGCGAATTGAGAAGGGGGAATTAAATTTTTATTTCTCGCCAGCGTCCGCTTCCAAATCGGAAACTGACCAAAACGCTACGAACAATTAGGTCGGCCACCATGGCATACCATGCCCCTGCTACCCCCCACTCCAGACCCTGGATCGTAATTCCCGTGTAAGGGATTTCAAATAGTCCGAAGGCGAGGAAAACTGCCAAGGGGATTCTGATTACAAAAAAGCCAATTGCCGTAAAGATGAAGGGCCAAAAAGTATCTCCAGCTCCACGGAAACCTCCAGTAAGAACCATTACGATTGCAAGGCTTGGCAGGGCAAAGGCGACTATTTTTAGCAAAGACGCAACGCTGATCGTGGTCGGATCGGTGGGGGCACCGGTAAAAACGGTTGCAATTTCAATTCCAAAAAAATACATGCAAATGCCACCAATGCACATGATTGCACCACCAATATAAAGGCAGAGAAGAACGCTCTTTGTAGCTCGGTCGGGTGATTTTGCACCGAGGAATTGGCCGGCCATTGTGGCTGCGGCAACCTGAAAGGCAGCTCCCGGGAGGAACGCGCAGGCTTCGATTTGAACCGCTAAACCGTGGGCGGCTGCCGACGCTTTTCCGAGACTATTTATCAGGCCTAAGAATAGTAATTGGCTGAACAAGAGAGTGCCTATGTCAAATCCCCCCGGTAATCCAATTCGAAGCATCTTAGAAAGAATATTCCAGTCTGGTTTGAGTGAATTGAATCGAAGTTGCAATCCTGCACGCCCGACAATCAAGGTTCCGAGAATAATAGAGCCGCCGACTGCGTAACCGCTTGCCGTTCCAATCGCGATTCCTTCCCACCCGAATTGAGGAAACATGCCCCAGCCAGTTACCAGTAAGGTACTAACGAGAATATTGACAATCACAACGACTATTTTCACCAAGAAACCGGTGGTTGTGTCTCCTGCCCCACGGAGACAAGCGGCCCCAATTTGGGAACACATTATTAGCGGCATTAACGGAGTGACAATGTTGAGATAACGGATTGCATAATCCGCAGAATCACCTTTAAGTTGCATCACCGCAATAAATTGTTGACCAAAAAATCCGGTTAGCGCCATCAGAGAGAGCGAGACGATACTTGCCACCAGGTATGCCTGGTTCGCTACTTTTTTAGCTGCTTCAAAATCCCCAGCGCCCACCCATCGAGCGATAAGAGCTGTCGCGCCAATTGCGACAACCGAAAACATGCTCGGAATCAACCACATCAGATAGGCCATTAACCCCATTGCAGCTTTGGTTGCATCTCCGTCTTCTGCAAAATATCGACTAGCAAGTAGCCAATCCGTCCAGGTTACCATTAAAACAAGTGTTTCTTCGGCGAGTGCAGGGATTGCCATGCGCATCATCGGACGCAGATTCGAGGACGAATCCACGATAGAGAATGTTTTACCAGGTTGTCGGGAGGTGTTGTCTATTTGCGTGCATCCAACAGCCAGAGTAATCGAAGTTTGAGTCTCAAAATTAATTAAGCGAGTATTTAACTGGCCCGGCGGGACGTGAGATTACAAATCAAGCTCGAAGATATCTGAGCAGATAGATTAAGTAACCGAACCAATTTGGCAACACCCCGTCGACCGTCCTGTCTTTGTCGAGCTGAAAAGTCACGGTAGAGTGCTAGCGGGGTGTCTAGTCGGTTAGTGTGCTATCGCTTAAGTAAAACCGAGTTTGTGGTACATTTGATGAACTTTGGAAGAGAAGCTCCGTAAATCCAGACACTGAGTTGATATGGCGGCAGAAAAAACCACGGGAATTGTACTACGAGTAATTCCATTCAGTGAAACCAGCTGCATTGTCACCATGTTTACTCGCGATTTCGGCAAAATAACGACCATGGCAAAAGGGGCGCGACGGCCAAAAAGTCCATTTGAGGCTGCTCTTGACGTCCTAGCGTTGTGTCGAATAGTGTTCCTCAACAAAAATTCAGACGCAATGGGATTGTTGACGGAGGCTAAATTAGAGCGGCGATTTAGAAGTGCGACACGTAGTTTAGATCGTTTGTACGCTGGTTATTACATTGTTGAGTTGCTTAATTCCCTAACGGATGACGGTGATCCCCATCCTGAATTATTTGAGCTGTCGACTCAGATGATCCAACAGATTGATTCGACTGAGATTACAGAAGAAGAGGTTGGTTTAACGTTATTAAAATATGAATTGAAGATGCTTGGTTTTCTTGGGCATCTTCCGATGCTTACGAAATGTGTTAGCTGTGGACGTGAAAAAACTACGATTGCGAGAGTCAGTTTTGGCTTGGATGCCGGCGGTATTTTGTGTGGTTCCTGTCGTGGCAGTGAGTCGAACATTTTTAGTTTAAGCCCCGAGGGTTTGCAGTTTTTATTGGGAATTGTCGGCGGTCAAATCGGAGAACAATCCCAAAATTCAGATAACTGGAATGGACAGCGTCAGGAGTTACTAAGTGTCGTTGACAATCAAAAATTGCAAAGAGAATCAGAAGTGCGGGACTCATTTACGGGGGAAACCAACGAGAGTCCCGATTCGGACATTACAGAATTGGTGGATTCAGACGCGACAAGCACCGAAGCAGATCGCTGTTTGAAAGAAGTAAGGCGTTTAATTCACAAATACATCACTCACTTGCTGGGGTTTCAACCGAAGCTCTACAAGTTTTTGGGAAATCTATAAATTTGACGTTTTCACGTCGACAAGGAAGTCGGGCATGAGATTGTGGTTTTTATTATTGAGTTGCGTCTTACTGACATTCTCAGTTTCAGGCTGCACGGTATTTGATTCTGGCGGAATGTCCTCGTTCTTGTCCAAGGATAAAGAATCAGCTTACAAGAAAGAATCAGATGATAGGTTTAAGCCCGGAGCGGACGAAATCCTTGATCCTTTGGGAGCCAGAAATTCGGATCGGATTGTGCTGGATGATCTATCGCCAAGTCAAATTTTGACAACCCTAGAAGCGCGAATGGGGGGTGTCGATCATGAGATGTCCCAGAAATATTTTCTTGAGGCTAAAACGCTTTATAATTCTGCTGTTGCGAAGATGGATGCGGATCCCGGTGGAACCTCTTTTCAAAAAGATTTTTCCGAGGCCGCGCGGTTGTTCCGATTGGCTGCTTCAACTGGAGTAGATACTGAAATTGAAGAAGATTCGTTTTATTTTGCTGGCGAATCTTATTTTTTTGCTGACCGTTATGTGCAGGCCAATCGGGAGTTTGAAAAACTGATTGCGGCGTACGGAGGGACTCGCCACATCGATCAAGCAGAACTTCGTCGTTACTCAATTGCTGTCTATTGGTTGGAACTTGCAGATGCGACTGGGACAATGTTACCAAATTTTGTTGACGCAAAACGTCCCAAAATGAATTTGGCCAATGAGGGAAGGCGCGTGCTGAACCGCATTAGGATTGACGATCCAACGGGGCAATTTGCTGATGATGCTGCTTTCGCACTCGGGAAGTCGTTTTTGAAAAATGGCAGTTATCTTGAGGCGGCGGATGCCTTTGAGGATTTGAGAAAAAATTATCCGGGTAGCAAGCATCAGTTTGCCGCACATATGCTGGAGCTAGAGGCTTGGTTGCAGTCTTATCAGGGGAAAGAGTACGACGATAATCCCTTGTTAAAGGCAGATGAGCTACTCAAGAATATCGTTCGGGTATTCCCTAGAGAGGCCGAACAGGAATTGGCATATCTCGAACAACAAGCCGCGAAAATTCAAAAACAAACCGCAGAACGTGATTTGTCTGATGCAATGTTCTATAAGAAACGCGGGCATAACCGGGCTTATAAACAATATCTTGAGAAGATTGCGAACCGGTATCGAAATCAAGAAGTGGTAGACGAGATTAATAACGAAATTGAACGCGTTGCCGAACTACCACCAAATCCTGATCAATCTATGAAATGGCTGGTAGACATTTTCCCTAATCCAGAGGCGGCAAAGCCTTTGATTAACAGTGGTGATAACGAGACAATCTTTAGGTAAAAACCCGCTTCAACATTGATTTTGCCCTTGAAGAGCTCTATTTGCCTGCAACGGGTTGGTGAATGTGGCCGATCCATTCGGCTGTATTTTTAATTTGGAAAACAAAAACGATTTGTAGGTAAACTGATGAAAGCCCT
>CALKNI010000205.1 GCA_938091115.1 uncultured Pirellulaceae bacterium
AACTGCTTTCTACTGACGAGTAAGCAATTTAAAAATAGTCTAACTCAAATTTAGACTGCCTTTCCACGGGATTGGCAAAACCAATCAGCGGTGGGGCATCAAGTCGAATCATTAGATCATACCGGTTTCTCATTTTAGATTCTGATTCGCTATCTAAAATCTGGTAGGTCGATCTTTTGCGCTTTGAGTGGGCTCGATTCGAGAGAATTTTCAGGCTGAACGAGCAGTTAAAATCGCTATGCAAACCTAGCGATCATGATGCTGGTTTTTACGGGAGTTAATGAGCGAGTGACGTCGCGCTGACGAACGAGTTCTGGAAACTCCCGTTTGCGGCACTGCGCAACGAACTACCTGGAAAAACTGTCGATCTACAATGAGAAGTTACTTCTGAATCGAAAATTTGTGGACAGTAGTTTCCCGGTACTTTTCGCCTGGTTTTAGTAGGGTTGAACCAAATGCGGATTGATTGGGCGAGTCGGGGAAATGCTGAGTTTCTAAACAAAACGCTCCATATTGCTCAAAACCGCCACTGCCGGGTTGCCCATCGAGATAATTGCCAGTGTAAAACTGGATTCCCGGTTGAGATGTGTGGATCTCCATTTTTCGACCAGATTCAGGGCAATGAACAGTGGCCGCCAGCTTCATTTCGTCTGTGGATCGAAGAACGAAATTGTGATCGTAACCAACGGGTTCGGCCTTAATTTCGCCTAGTCTCGCACCAATCGGGGTTGCGGTTCGGAAATCAAAGGGAGTGCCCTCCACACTGGCTAGTTTGCCGGTAGGAATTGATTCCGCGTCGACTGGAGTGTATTGGTCGCATTCGAGTTGCAGCACGTGATTTTTTACTTCTCCACTCCCGGCGCCGCAGAGATTCCAGTAGTTGTGGTTTGTCAGATTAACGTGAGTCGGCTTGTCGGTGGTTGCGGTGAATTCGATCTTTAGTTCGTTAGCGTTGTTAAGCGTGTATTCCACTGAGACATCGAGTTTTCCCGGGTACCCTTCATCGCCGTCTTGACTAATCAAAGTAAAGCGAACGCCAACGAGGTCAGCATTGTCATAGGCTATCTTCTCCCCAGTCCACATCCGCTTATCAAATCCGACTTTGCCTCCATGGAGGTGGTTTGCGCCGTTGTTCGCGGCAAGTGTGTATTCCGTTCCATCAATTGAAAACTTACCTTTGGCGATTCGATTACAATAGCGTCCAACTGAGCTTCCAAAATATGAAGAGCAGGCTTCGTAGCCGGCCATGTCACTGCAGCTAAGGGTTACGTTTTCGAGTTTGCCATTTCTATCAGGTGCTCGAAATGCCGTCACGGTCGCTCCGTAATCAATCATCTCTAAGACGTAGCCGTTGGAATTTCTACAGATAAACTGCGTAACCTCGTCTCCGCTTCTTGTCTTACCGAAGGCACGGGTAACAATTTCCATTTCCAATGCTTTCGTGGGTTCCGGTTGGCTCGCTAAGTTAACGCTTTCAACAGTTGTCTCAATTGTCGATCCGCTGGCCGAGGCGCTTCGCGGGGCGTTCGCCTTGAATGAGACTGTAACAAAGCAACCCACGATGAATGCTGCTAAACAGAAACCAATTTTCATATTTACTCCACTCGGATGCTAGCTTCGGTTGAAGGAAGTTTGAGTCAAACCTCAGCCAAGCGTGGTTTTTAATTTTTTATTTCGGTGAACCGCAAAACTGCGGTTCGCGGATTTGGCAATTTAAATACCTCACCATTTAGCCGAGCATTATTGTCGCTAGATGAGCCTTCTACAAGCCATTGAACACTGCAACGGCACAAGATCAGACGATGGAATAGGGGGGCTGGGAGGGTTGTGTCGCTGGTGCGAAGAGTGGGGCTGTGAATTCAAGGGTGGAATCGATTGGAATACGAGCGGCTGCGGTGGATTTTCCTGAGTTTGTCGTGATTTTAAACGCATTTAGGGGGGCATCGAGATGTCCAAGTGTTGCCGAGACTAGTTGAGTTCAAATAGACTAATTTAAAGATTCTACCCAGCTTAACGCTGTGACTCGTTCAAGGCGTTGTTAATTTGAAAGACTGGAATTAGTGACTACAAAAAAAAACGCAGGCCTGATGACCTGCGTTCGCTGGAAGAGATATGGAACTTCACGAGGTCACCAATTCATTGATGGACCGGTTGTTGAAGGTCTCCCACGCTTATTTTTGCTGCGTCTGAAAATCATTTAAACCCAAGGCTGAGGCTTTTGCCTCTTTAGCAACTGCAGTGGCTATTGGTTGGATTGTCTCTCCGAAGAAGCGAGTGGTTCCTTCGGCAACCTCCCGTGAATCAGATTCGTCGCAGGTAAGCTGGGCGCGGAAAATGTGCGTTCCAGCCTTCATTGCTTCTGCCGTGACTTTTACGGTCATCTCTTCGCCGGGATTAATTTTTTCGATTGGTGAGAAGAGTACTTGTCCGTCGGTAAGCTGGTGTTTTAAACCACTGGCTTCTTTGGGTTCAATTCCTTCAGAGAATTGCATCACAAGTTTGACGCCGACTGCGGATTTGCTTCCACGATTTTGAACTTTGATTTCGTAAGGCACATCTTCGCCGGTGGGCAAGGGGCCTTTGGGATCGGCAACGCTAAGAACTAAGTCTGCGATCGTCTCGACTTTTGTGACGCACGCATCGGACGCGGCAAGGTCGCCCTGTCCCCGTGCTCCAACTTCAAGTTGAAGGTCGCCTGAGGTATCAAGCAGGCAGTTGATCTTGAAGGTGCGGCTCTGTCCGGCGTCAAGTGTTCCGACTGGCCATCTCATTCCACCCTCGATGAGTTTGACGGACTCAACGCCACTGAGATACTTAACGCCATTGGGCAGTGCGATGGCCGAAATGATATTGTTGGCCGTTGCATCACCTGCATTGGTAATCGAGACCGTGTATTGTGCGCCACTTCCTGAGTATTTTAATCCAGGGCCGTTGATTGCAATTTCCAAATTGGCACGTCGAACGACGAGATTTCGTTCAGCAGAAACTTTTAAGTCTCCCTCTGCTGCCGCTTTTGCAATAAGATTGAGTTTGCCTGCAGTTCTTGCCAGAAGTTCGACTTGAAAATTCTTTTCTTTCCCTGCTTCAATTAAGCCTAGTGAAGCTCTTTCACCGCCGAGTGCTTCGGGCAGCATGACGACAACACCCTCGGCAGTTCCGGTGCCCGGATTACGGACAGTAACATGGTAAATTGCTGTTTCTCCGTAGAGGACTTCTGGAGGGCCGGCAATGCTCATTTCAAGTCGCGGCTCGGTAACGCTTACATTAGTCGAGCCGACTCGCGGAATCAGGGTCCATTCGACGCCAACGTCGAAGGCATGTGACTTTCGAGGGATTGCGGAAATGATCATTGTCTGAGAAGAGTTACCAGCAATCTTGTCGATGCTCCAAACCAGACGGGCCTGATTTTTTCCATCCGTAAGCACTTTTTTTCCCGTCGAGAGATTTACATTTTCAATATCGACCCAAGACGGAATATTGACTCCTACAAGAATCCGCTCTGCCTGAATGCTGCTGTTGTTTTTTACGACTACCTGGTAATCAGCTGATTTGTTGATTCCAACTGACTTCGGGCCGTAAGTATCAACTTCGAGCGCGGGGGCTCGCAATTGAATGACCGGCTTTATGCCGTTGATAGTTTGAGTGTTCGCAGACATTGTCCGAATCTGCGTTTCACTTGGTGAATTAGTTTGGGAATTAGATTTCGATGTTGGCGGGAATTTTCCAGCCTGCAGTGCAATGAGCTTGGTGGCATTGATGTCCGAAGTTGCTACTTCGATTTCCGGAACTGGGTCACCAACGGTAATCTGATCAATAAATTCTGAAGCTGAAAGATCTGCAGCGGGAACTCCTGGAAGTTGGTTCGCCCCAATGGTTGGAGTGTGGTTGCCGGCTTGCTGCATGGCTGCTGCAAAGTCGGCAGGTCTTTTGGTTGCTGTCGCAGAAGCACTTCTACCCGAAAGGATTGCAGGGACTGCTGGTTCGTCCTTTGTTTCTGCTTGAAAACCGGTTTGTTGGACGGCGCCGCTGCGGAGTTCCGGTGAGGCCGTTTCAGGAGGCGAAAGGTATTCTGAATTTGAACGACGAGGCTCGTCTGAGAATTTGTAGAGTGAAGATTTTTGAGGCGCTGCCGAAACACGGTTGGACAGTTGCTTTAGATTCTGCGGAGCGACATGCACCGAGGGTGGCGCAAAGCTATTGCGAACTGGCTGATAACGCTGCGATGGTGTTGTCTGACCAACCGCAGAAGCGCTCAAAACGCTAATTGTTATAACTAAGGCTAAAGGAAGACTGATTTTGAGTTTTTGAGCTAGCATCTATTTTCTACCCTAAGTGCGTAAAGACGAACTCGTCTTTTCTGCCATCGACTTTACGGGCTAGGTAAGTTTAAACGAATGTAAAGATTATTCGGATTTGATTAAGCTTCGCCGTTCGAGGCTAAAAAACTAAGGTGGGCTTCGGTGACAAGAGCCGGACTGACCGCTAGCACTTTCGGCTGGAAGAATTTTGCGGGCGTCGTGTGCTGTTGTGCGAAAGCGTCTGGGGGTTACCGATAGTCATCTCGCGTGGGTTGAAATACATCGAGAATGCGACATTGCGTAATTGCCTGTCCGCTGTGGGGGACGCCTCCGGGAATTACGAAAACGCTGCCTGGTAGAAGGTGATAGGTTTGCCCCTCAGTTTGAAGTTGAAATTCTCCTTCAAGAAGATTGAGGACCTGTTCGTGGGGATGTTCGTGCTCAGGCAAAATGGCATCTTTTTCAACCGTCCAGTAGGCCATCGTCATCGTGGCCGAATGAATCATTTTTCCAAAGAAGCCTTTAACGATTTCTTGTTCGTTAAGTTCGGGTAATTTAATTAGCGTGGGGTGAGTCGTCATTTCTTTACTTGATTCTTCGAGTGTCGGCATGTTGATGTTAGACCGTTTTAATTATCAGCATGAACGGGATTAGCGCTTACGCAGACGGTTTTGTTTCTTCTTGCCAATTTTATTCAGATCCGCCGTGTCGAGTACAACTTGAGTCTTGAAGAAAATGTCATGTATGGAGCGGCTTTTGGTTGTGAAAAGCATGAAAATAATATCGAACATTAATAGGAGGAGCGAGGCTGTATAGAGCACCGATTGAAAGAGGGGAACGGTGGTTCCTGAGTCCGAGCTGATTAGCTGCACCGAGATGAAGATCCAGGGGAATTGCATTCGAAGCAGACTGCGAAGGGCTATGCTGCTACCGCGAGGCTCTAGTCCATGTTGGTTGACAACGCGAAGATGCATAAGGTTCCGTCCAATCGACTGCCGCCAAAAATAAATTGAGAAGGTA
>CALKNI010000206.1 GCA_938091115.1 uncultured Pirellulaceae bacterium
TCAGTTTTTAGAATTTCATTCCGGGCCGACTCAAGCACTGGACTGAGTTGCTGGATTTGTGCGTCAGTGATGCCGTTTTCTGGAATTAGTGAGCCGCGGTAATCAAAAACAAGTGGTTTTACTTTTGCCATCGAAGTCGCCAAAAAGTGTCAATTTTTAAGTGGATTGAAGAAACAAATTTCTCAAGTGAATTGTCGTCCAAAAGTTTGATCCGTTCTAGTGGACTGGCTATTGCCAAAACAGAAATGCCTGAATGAGAAATGCAAATTAGATGGGATTGAGCTTTCCATGCAAAATTATCACTTTGGGGGCTCTGGCGATTTATTGTTTCATGCTTTGGTTTGATAAATTCGTTTGGGAAGTTTGTTTTTTCAACCAGGCGACCCTCCCGAATTTCTCTGAGATCCCTACAATAGTGGTTCATTACATCGTGCGCCCGAAGCGTTGCGAGTTCGGTTTTCAGTCTTATTTTAACTAAATCACAAACGCTATGAATCCACTTACCAAGCACCCGTCATTTTCTGGAGCCGAAGGTCCCGTCGTTCTTGTCATCATGGACGGGGTTGGGATTGGTCATGGAGATCTTGGCGATATGGTTGCAAAAGCATCCACCCCCTATCTCGACCAGCTTAAGGCTAACTCGTTGTACACAACGCTTCGGGCTCATGGTCGATCGGTAGGGATGCCATCAGATGACGACATGGGCAATAGTGAAGTCGGCCACAACGCAATTGGTGCAGGGCGTGTTTTTGATCAAGGGGCTTTGTTAGTCCAAAATGCGGTTCGGTCGGGGGAAATGTTTCAGGGGGAAACCTGGCAAGAGCTTACCGGATCACTGGGGGACAACTCCCTTCATCTGCTCGGCCTTCTTTCCGATGGCAATGTTCACTCTCATGTTGATATTCTTGCCGCTATGTTGAAGCAAGCTCATGAGCAAGGAATACGTAAAGTTCGCGTTCACACATTGTTGGATGGTCGTGATGTTCCACCGACTTCAGCGTTGATTTACATCGAAGCCTTGGAGAAACAGCTTGCTGAAATCAATAATTCCGGTGACTTTGACTATGCAATTGCTTCGGGAGGTGGACGGTTATATATAACGATGGATCGATACAACGCGGATTGGCCAATGGTGGAGCGTGGTTGGAATGTGCATGTAAAAGGTGTCGGCCGAGAGTTTGATTCGGCAAAAACTGCAGTTGAAACCCTGCGGGCAGAAACTCCCGGTGTGATTGATCAGGATCTCAAGGAGTTTGTTGTGGTGAGAGATGGGAAACCGGTCGGGCCAATCGTCGACGGTGATAGTGTGATCCTGTTTAATTTCCGAGGCGACCGAGCAATGGAAATTTCTCGAGCCTTTGACGATCCAGAGCTCGACGCGTTTGAACGTGGTGGAGTGCCAGACGTGAAGTTCGCTGGAATCATGCAGTACGATGCCGATCTTGATATTCCAAAACGATTTCTTGTGACGCCACCAGCAATCGATCGGCCAATGGGTGAGTATCTTGCCAGTTCTGGAGTTTCTCAACTGGCTGTCAGCGAAACTCAGAAATATGGTCATGTGACATATTTTTTCAATGGGAATCGCAGTGGTAAGTTCGACGACTCGGCGGAAGATTATGTCGAGATTAAATCCGACTTGTTACCTTTCGAGCAACGTCCCTGGATGAAGGGTGGTGAGATTACCGATGTGATTCTCGATTCGATTAACAATCGAAAACACGATTTCATACGTGTAAACTATCCCAACGGTGACATGGTTGGGCACACGGGGGATCTCTTGGCAGTTGAAATTTCTGTTGAGTGCGTCGATCTATGCGTGGGTCGTTTGAAAGAGGCGATTGATCGCACCGGTGGGGTTTTGATTGTGACTGCCGATCATGGCAACGCAGATGAAATGTTTGAGGTGGGAAAAGATGGGAATTTAAAGTTGGACACCAGCGGAAATCCCAAGCCTAAAACCAGTCACACGCTCAACCCTGTTCCCTGTTACATCTATGATTCCACGGGTAGAGCCAATCTCAGATTGGGGGGAGAGCGGGATCTTGGGATCAGTAGTTTAGCGGCCACTGCGATGAATTGTCTTGGCTTTGTTCCGCCTGAGGATTATGATCCGTCTATTGTTGAAGTTGGTTAATTTCTGAAATTCAGGATTGCGGCCATCGATTCTGTGACCGCCGCTGACACTCAAGAAAACTCACGCACAAACTCCTTTTTTACTGAGGTCGATGAATGAAGGCTATTCCTAGCATGTTTCGTTGTTGGTTATTTTTGGTTTGCATCAATTTCTTAATTGGAGGCTCGATGTGCCCAGCGCAGGAATCCAAAGGGGCGGTAAGTCGAGATGATTTTGTGTCGGATGCCAGTTTCATTGTTGGAACGTATGATCCGTCTACTGCAGATCACTCAATTGATTCGATCGTAACTTCGGCTGATCAATTTCTTGGGTCGTTAGATGAGAAACAAAAATCAAAATGTCTTGGTGACCTTTCCAGTGAGAGACGAAGGGAGTGGACGAATTTACCTGCTCGGAACGATGCAGATGGTGTCAAGTTGTCTGAATTAAACAAATCACAAATTGAAAAAGCGTGTGCGTTGATGGGGGAGTTACTGAGTCGTCAAGGGTTTGAAAAAATGAAGAGCATCATGCTTGCTGATGACCAGCTTTTAAGGGATGGCAAACCGAGACGAGGATTTGGGACTGAGAATTTTGCCATCGTAATTTTCGGCATGCCGTCAAAAACAAAGCCATGGTGTTTTCAGTTAGACGGTCATCATGTCGGAGCGAATATTTCTATTCAAGGTAGAAAAATGACAATGTCGCCCAGCTTCATTGGCACGCAACCTCAAGCTTTCAAGATTGGCGATGTCGAGTACCGACCTTTCAAGAACGAAACGGAAATGGCACATCAATTGGCGATGAGCCTGACGGACGAGCAGGTTAAAAAAGCAGTTGTGCAATCTAAGCGAGCCCGGATTGTTGCCGGTCCCGGACGCGATGATTTTGTTCCGGTACCACAGGGGTTGCCTTGTCAGTTGCTGACTGAGAAGCAGCAAGGAGTTTTGATGAATTTGATTGAACAGTGGGTCGGCGATCTCCCTCCCCAACAGTCCAAAAAACGAATGAAAGAAATTCGCTCAGAATTAAATCAAATGAGCTTTGCTTGGAACGGAAATCGAAATCCTAAAAGCGATATTTCTTATCGAATTCAGTCCCCTTCCCTGCTTATCGAGTATGCCTGCCAAGACCTCGGCGGCGATCCGCTAGATCATCTGCACTCAAATTATCGTGACCCAACAAATGATTACGGTGGTCAACTCAACAAATAAGGCAATTTTTTAGCCAATAGGTTGGCAAACTGATTGGCGGAACTGCCCTGCTAGCAAACCTGGCATTGCCCCTAAGTCGTAAATCTCGCATATTACGCCGCGAAATTTATGACATAAGGGGATTGGGTTTGCAGCGACACCATCGAATAAAAGTAACTAGCCGGCGCGCGTTCCTGACGCTGCTATTGGTGTTGCTGAGTTGCCAGGTTGGCTGTCGCTTGTTTCGGTACGACGAAAAATCGTCAAATTTAATGGGGCATGCGCCGGTTCAGAATCCGATGGTTGTTCCCATGATCGATCGCTGGGTCGTAATGGAGCAAGTAAGTGATGAAATTGATAATTATTTCAAGATTTATCGCGAGGAACGTATTCGCGTTTTGGATGGAATTATGTCCGAGGGGTGGATTGAAACTCATCCCAAAATTGGCAGCACGTTAGGTGAACCCTGGCAGAAAGATTCCACCCGTGGTTTTGAGCGACTGCATGCAACACTTCAAACGGTTCGGCGGTTTGCGAAAATTCGCGTGATTCCAACTGGCAACGCTTATCAAATTGACGTGAGAGTTTTTAAGGAGTTAGAGGATCTTAACCAACCTTTAGGGGCAACCACGCAAGGGCAGCTTCGATTTGACAATTCACTCGATCGCGATTCGGTAGCAGGAGTTTTGGCGAGCCCCAACGAGGGTTGGATTCCAATGGGACGTGATTTTTCCCTCGAGCAAGAGATGCTGCGGAATATTTCGAGTCGCCTGGATGGCCTCAATCAAGTTCTCAACTGAGTGGACTTTCTCTGGCGATCGCAACTGAAGGTGGTTCAGTTATCGGTCATGGGAATCGAGCCAAAACGCAATGGCTTCCTCAAGCTGTTCATTTTCCAGAGTGTAATGTGCTAAAAGTTCGTCGGCGACTGCACCGACTGCGGCCCAGTTGCGGGTTCGATTGAAAAAATCTCGAACCCAAAATTCAGCTTTGGAGATTAACTGTCGTTGTTCACGTTTTGTTGTCTTGAGGTGTGTTGCGGATTCGATGACCCGTTGCCAGTCGGCGGCAAATTCCGGCACCGACTCGATGGCCATTTGTTCCCCACGGTAGATTAGCTCGGCGACGGGCCCTGCGAGGCTGACCTTGAGCTCGACTTCGTAGATCGCTGCATCGGTTGAAGGGGGCCAGCTCACAATTGATTCGCCAAATCGCCTCAATCCGTCATCTTCTGGCGGTTCAATGGAGACGCGGATAATCCGTCCGCCCAGCGCCGCAGCCATGACAGCGTGCCCAGCCTCGTGATAGGCCGTTATTTCTTCGATTTCGTCTTCCACTGTCAGGTGTATCCTAGGGGGCGTTTATCTGGGAGTAAGGATTATGGGTGCGGGGCGGTGACGTGCACTCGTATCACTGGCACTCTGTTGGACTGGCATTGGCGATCACCGGCATTTGGTATAACCAATTCAATTCTTAGCGATAGCGGTGATATCAGACAACCATTCTAATTTTCTCAATTCAAGCCAGATTGGACGTATACACGGATCGGAATGCTACTACACTTGGTTTCCTAATTAAATTATGATTCGGCGCTTGTGTGCGCTAAGGGAAGTAATTCACGATGGCGAAGAAGAAATCCAGCGGCAAAGCTACAGCCCGTCTTAAGGCACCCGGAAAGGCATCTGGACGTGGAAAATTGGCCGATAAGCGCAAACCCGCTAAGAAATCAGGCTCGACGGCGAGGTCGTCGAAACCCAAAGACGGACGACTTAGGCTGCAGCGTGTGATGGCCTCGGCAGGGATTGGCAGTCGCAGGGAATGTGAACTGATTATCGAAGAGGGGCGAGTTGAAATCGACGGGCAGGCCGTCACGACGCTCGGTGTCAAAGTAGATCCCAATAAACAGGAAATTTACGTCGATGCTGAGAAGCTGACGGTGCAACGCCTGCAATATTTCATTCTCAACAAACCTCCGGGAATTCTCTCGACCAGTAGCGATCCATCGGGCCGCCCTCGTGTTATCGATTTAATCAAGACCGACAAACGGGTATACAATGTTGGACGTCTGGATCAATCGAGCGAGGGCTTGATTTTGGTCACCAACGACGGCGAATTAGCTAATCAATTGACCCATCCAAGTTACGGAGTTGAAAAGAAATATCACGTTCAAGTTGTCGGGATACCGGCGGCGGCGGATCTGAGAAAGTTAGAGGAGGGCGTCTATATTGCTGAAGGTTTGGCTCGAGCGACAAAGGCCAAGTTTTTGAAACGGGCAACCGGAGGATGCTGGCTGGAGATCGTCTTGGCGGAAGGGCGAAACCGAGAAATCCGTCGTATGCTTGCTGGAATTGGTCATAAGGTAAGGACGCTTAAACGTGTTTCAATTGGGCCGCTTCGGTTGGGTGACCTTCCGCGGGGAGCTCATCGTGCGTTGACATCTGCCGAGATTAAGCTGTTGAAAAAGGCACCGTCTCCAGAGCCTTTGAAAAAAAGACGTCGTCCTGTGAAGCGGAAAAAGATAAAAGCGAGTTCCAAAGATGGAGAAAAAGAAAAGCAAAAAAGTAGCAAGCAAGCTTCTGGGAAAACCTCAAGCCGCACTGCTGGAGGGAAAAAGACCGTTGTGCGAGGAACGCGTAAGGCGGCTCCTAAAAAGGGAAATCGTGGTTCAAAGAATAAAGGGAAGGCTTCGAAAAAGCCTAGGAGAGGTGGATTCGATGCGAGGCCTAAACGGGGACGTTAATTTGCTCCGGAACCCTCGTCAACAAGCTGTTGGCGAAAGCGTCGCCGGCTGATAAGAAAATCGAATTAATAGTCCTGTATGGGACATCTAAGTAAGAGCATCTTGGATGCTCATACCGCGACCGATTGCTCATTCTTGAAGGGTCGCCTTCGTAAGTCAGAATTCGATCTTAGAAGGTCCCAAGTGTAAAGGGCGAACTCTGAACGCAGCTGTCTACTTTTTAGCTGCTTTGATGGCTCGTTGAAGCCGTGACTTTTGTCGACCAGCAGCGTTCTTGTGAATCACACCCTTCGCGCCAGCTCGGTCTAATCTCTTTGCTGCGAGTTTGAACTCGACTTCAGCCTGTTCGACATTGCCTTCAGAAGCAAGGGACAGAACCTTTTTGATTTGAGTCTTCATCGCCGTTTTGGTCGCTTTATTGCGCGCTTGACGGACTTTAGTTTGTCGGAGACGCTTACTTGCGCTTGCTGTATTTGGCATTTGTCTATAAATCTGTTGACGTGGCTGCGTTGAAATTTGAGAATCAAACAATATCGCGAGTTATCGGGTTTTTGTCTAGCACTAA
>CALKNI010000207.1 GCA_938091115.1 uncultured Pirellulaceae bacterium
CTTGTTCTCCAAATTGGACTTGTTTCCCATCAATTTTGTAGGGTAGTCGGCCGCGGAATCCGTGATTGGCGGTTCTAAGACCGATGATGGGTTTGCCTGAATCAAGATAGGCAACGATCTCTTCCTGCTGCTCTAAAGGAAGCGTCAGTAGTCGGGCAAAAAAGATCACAAGGTCAGCTTCTTTTAAATGTTCAAGCCCGGGGATATTGTGGTTTTGAAATTCACTCTCTTTTCCTTTCTTTGGGTAAACGGGCATGGTCGGGTCGACTTGCCCTTGCGGATTGACTGCAAATAGAACGGTGCAATCGAATCCATGCCGCGATGACAGAATTTTTGCGAGCATGGGCATGGATTGCTCGCTGCGGTATTCCTGCTCGGCTGCAATCAGGACGATTTTTTTACCGATTCGTTTTTCTGGAGGCGAGTGGAATGTTAAACCCGGGGCGTCTGTGGTTGATTGAGTTTGTGCGTCGGCGGGACGGCAAGGAACTCCCGCAATTAAAGTGCAGACGATCAGGAGGAGCAAATTTTTTTTAAAGTACATTCAGTTGCCTGTTAACTATTTGAGGAAGGCCAATTTCCAGAAGAACTGGCCTGCTTTTTTTCACTATCGGTTTGTCTTAATTTCTCGCTGTTTGAGGATACCGCATGTTGCGTTGGTAATCCACGTTTGATTGCCCCAAATTTGAAGACTGTAGTTGAGGATGGTGCAAAAACGAATTTACTTCCAATTGAGTTCGTTTATGAGTCCGAATCGCAACTTGAGTGGATTGAACTTGGTGAAATTAAATCTACGCATTTATTAAGGAAAGTTTCGGCGATTCGTTTTAAGGAAGTGTGATCGAGGGACTCGAATTCTGATGAACAAGTTGATAAATTGGAAACCGCGTTATTAGTAGAGGGTAATTGAACCGCTTGAAAAGTGGAGGATTCGTTGGCCGCAACATTAGTAAAATTCTTAGGTAAAATTCACCAAGGTGACTGTGTTGCTGGGCTTAGAAAAGTTCCTTCTGAGTCCGTTGACTTAGCCTTTGCCGATCCTCCGTTTAATATTGGTTTCAAATATGATCAATACGATGATCAGTTGGGTGATGATCAATATCTTGCCTGGTCTCGAGAGTGGATGGCTGAGTTGTATCGTGTGTTGAAAAATGAGGGAACGTTTTGGCTTGCGATTGGGGATGAATATGCCGCCGAATTAAAAATTGAGGCCAAGGGCCTAGGATTTCATTGTCGCAGTTGGGTTATCTGGTATTACACCTTTGGTGTGAATTGCAAGAAAAAGTTTACGCGTTCTCATGCTCACTTATTCCATTTTGTGAAAGACCCCAAAAACTTTTTATTCAATCACGACGATATGGATTTGCGAGTCCCGTCAGCCCGAAGGTTGGTTTACAACGACGCCAGAGCAAATCCAAATGGGCGAATGCCAGATGACACATGGATTCTCAGGCCTCAAGAGTTGGTTGATGGCTTTCAGGCGGACGAAGACACGTGGTATTTTCCGAGAGTTGCCGGGACGTTTAAAGAGCGAGCTGGATTTCATGGCTGCCAGATGCCCGAGCAGTTACTGGGCAGAGTTATTCGATCTAGTTCTAATGAAGGTGACGTTGTAATCGATCCATTTTCGGGAAGCTCGACGACACTCGCGGTAGCGAAAAAATTGGGACGTGAATTTTTTGGATTTGAATTGTCGAAAGATTATGTGCGTCTAGGGATGGAGCGTCTCGACAGGATTACTACGGGCGATCGTCTTAATGGAAGTGAAGAACCGAGTATGAGCGAGTATGCCAAGCGAGATGCTCGAAAGGCAAAAGGGGTTGAAGAGGTTCAGCAAGTTCTTTTTGCAGATGACGCAGATATTCATGAATCACTCGTTTCTGAAATCGCTCAGATCATAGAAGCGTTTTCAAAGACGAACCGTGGATACTCGGTTGACCGTTTGATTGCAGATCCCATTTTAAATGAGGATTTTCAGTTGGCCTGTGATCGGCTTTCGGTTCCTGGAACTCCGGCTGAACGAAATCGGTTTTTGTTCCGCATAAGAAAAGCGGGCAAATTAAAGGCGGCTGCGGTCGATACAACGGTGAGAACAAAAATCGGCTGGAGTGAGGTTAGTCCTTTTTTGTTTGCCAGCGAAATAGCTTGGCGGCAGATTGTAAATAAATATTGCATGAGCCTTGATGAGATTTTTTGTGACCCAAGGATTGGTGTTCAATTTGATGCCATAGCAGCGGGGTTTGCACCTGGTTATCAGCCTCTCGATTATCGCTGGGCGGCGCTCAAGTTACGTAAAGAGGGGAGTAATGCAAAGCATCGAGCGACGTTGAGGACTCCGAAGCAGTTCGGCATTTCTGCGTTGAGCAAGAAAAAACTGAAGTCGGTAGAGGGCACTTTGGTTTCTGAATTAGACTTAGATGTGATTCCTAAAGGCCCCGGGGTTTACGTAGTTCGAGAAATCGGGGGAGACGCGCTTTATGCAGGTGAAACGAGTCAACTCGCTTCGCGGATTTCAACGACTTTTGGTAAGGCGGAGCCTCGAGAGATGTGGCTGAAACAGGTTAACGATTTGGAGTTATTGGTTCATCCCGTTTCGACGGTAGCAGATTATCGATTTGCGAGACAAAGTGTTCTGTTGAAATGGCATCGGCCAGCGTGGAATACCGTGAAGGAGTTAGCTGGTTAGAAGAATTGTGCTTCCTGCAAAGAGTAGCTCGATAATTAAGCTCGAGAAGTCAATTTGGGATTCAGGAGAGGATTGTTGATAGGGTGTTGCTGCTGGTTACGCTGCTAATGGTGTAGAGCACATCTTCTGTTTAAACATCTGTTATGTGGTTTTTCCGATGAACGCAGATTTTTCAGACGAGTGCGGTGTCGATATCGGGCACGAAGCGGTGATCGCTAAATTCAAGAAACGCTTCAATCGCAATCCTGATTTTGTCTCCATTGCGCCAGGCCGGGTTAATTTGATCGGCGGTCATGTCGATTACAACGCGGGACTAGTTTTGCCAATTGCAGTTGATCGGCATACTTTTATTGCCGGGGCCAAGAGCGATCAGGCCGATGTTCTGACGGTGCATAGCATCCGCGAAAATGAGTCTTTTGTTGTGGACTTATCCTGCCCTGTGAGTCCCGCCCAGGCAAACTGGACTAATTACGTGCGAGGAGTAGTGCATGGATTTTTAAGCCGTGGAATTAAATTACCGGGAATGGAAATTTTGATTGATTCAACAATTCCCAGTGGTTCTGGGCTCTCTAGTAGTGCTTCTCTGGAGGTTGCGACGGCGGGAATTTTTGAAGTGGCCAGCGGTGTCGTTCTAAAGGGAAATGAAAAACCAAGATTATGCCAGCAAGCGGAGCATGAATTCGCCAATGTTCCTTGTGGGATAATGGATCAATTTTCTGTTTCTTTTGCTAAACGGGGTTGCATGTTATTGCTTGACTGCCGTGATGAGTCGGTGGAGCACGTTGAATTTAATCATGACCAACTTGCTTTGGTGGTGATCAATAGCCATGTTCGTCACGAATTGTCTGAGGGTGAATATGCTATCCGGCGGCAGCGTTGCGAATCGGTTTCAAAAACGCTGGGACTTGAAACCTTGCGAGACCTTACGTGGAGCATGCTTGAACAATCGCGAGGTCAGCTCGATGAATTGAGTTTTCTATGTGCAGAGCATGTGGTGCGAGAAAATGAGCGGACTTTGAACTTTGTCCACTACATGAAAAACTCGAACTGGTTACAAGCTGGTGAAATGTTATACCAAAGTCACGCTTCGTTGCGGGGGAAGTTTCAGGTGAGTTGTGTTGAGCTAGATGGGTTGGTTGAATTTGCGCGTGAACTAGGCTCAGAGGGGGGCGTGCTAGGTGCTCGGATGACAGGGGCAGGTTTTGGTGGATCCGTGATCGTGTTGGCCGAGCGTGAAAAAGCGTCTGATGTGGTTTCGAGGATTGTCGAAGACTACAACAAAACCGGAGCGACATTAGCCCGGCCCAGAGCAAGCGGGTTTGTGGCAGAGTCCACCGCTGGAGCCTGCGTGACTAAGTTCGTTGTTAACTGAATTTTTCTTTTTTCCAACCTTCGCAACTCGGCTATGGTTTCGTTAGAATCCACTAACGCGCGAATGTCAGAGGTCTTGGCGGAATTTTGCGGTTTCAAGTGTTGGTTAAGCTATTGTCTTTAGGAGTTGTTCATGACACGGTTCTCTTTAATTTTTATCGTCTCCTGGGTGCTGTTGGCGTCAGTTGCTATCTCAGCGCAGGCGCAAGAATATACTTCAGCCGAAGATCGTTTGGCTTGGTATAAAAAGCATACCGAGATGAAAGAAAACTCTCCCCATAAGAATTTAAAATGGCAATTTTTGGGGCCGACAAACATTAGCGGTCGCGTAACGGATGTCGCGGTGACCACCCCGAGGTCAAATACTTATTCAATTTATGCGGCTACTGCTTCGGGGGGAGTTTGGAAAACTGAGAATGAAGGGACGACATGGAAGCCAGTTTTTGAACATGGTGTCTCGACTTCAGTTGGCGACGTTACGATTGCTCCTTCGAATCAGGATGTTGTCTGGATTGGATTAGGAGAGGCGAACGTGTTTCGATCTTCGATGGCGGGTGCCGGTGTTTATAAATCAATCGATGCGGGACAGACATGGAAACACATGGGTTTGGCAACGGCTCATACGATTCCTCGAATTATCATTCACCCGACGAACCCAGACATCGTCTATGTCGCTGACTCTGGACACGAGTGGACCGAAAATCCTGAACGAGGTCTTTATAAAACTGTGGATGGTGGCGAAAGCTGGGAAAAAGTTCTTGAGCTCGATGAGCAAACTGGTGTTATTGACTTGATGATGGATCCAAGAGATCCCGAGACACTTTACGCGGCGACTTGGCAGCGGACTAGAAAACGTTGGAATGATCCCCGCAATGAAGCGGATTACACTGGAAGTGGTATTCACAAGACAACCGATGGAGGGAAGACTTGGCGACCGATCAATCAGGGTTTGCCAGCGGCTAAGTTTCGCGGGCGGATTGGGATTGATTTGTGTCTGACAAAGCCGGACGTGTTGTATGCGTTTGTCGATAATTACGATTTATCAGAAAAGCAGCCCAAGGGTAATTCATTTGATTCGTACGGACGGCCTCGTACGAAAACCATTAAGGGAGCGGAAGTGTATCGCTCAGATGATGCGGGAAAAAGTTGGCGGAAGGTGAGCCAGTCGAATGATTATATGCGGGGTTTGAGCTCCACTTATGGATGGGTGTTTGGCCAGATTCGAGTTGACCCAAATGACACGGAGACGATTTATGTGATGGGATTAGCCCTCAATGTTTCTAATGACGGTGGGAAAACGTTCCGCCGACTAAGAGGGATGCATGGTGATCACCACGCACTTTGGATTAATCCGGAAGACTCGAACTATTTGGTTAATGGAAACGATGGCGGCATTAATATGTCGTATGACGCTGGAAAAAATTGGAGGCTATTTACTAAGCAAATACCGGCCGTCCAGTTTTTCAATGTGATGCATGACATGGATTCACCATTTCATGTTTACGGCTCGATTCAAGATCATGGTAGCATGCGAGGTGTTGTGAATGTACGTGAAAACCGAGATGGTAGCCGACAAATGCGACCGGTTGAATGGGAGTGGGCTCCAGGAGGAGAAGGCAGCAGTCACGCGATTGATCCGACGGACGCCAATACCGTTTACTCGGCTGGATTCTACGGTCAAATTTCTCGAACAGAATTAGATCAAGGGATGCGCGGCAAACGGCTCTTGCCGCCATTAGAATCGGGTGCGGATCCGATACGCGGGCAGTGGATTGCTCCCTTCATTATTTCGCCGCACAATCCGCGTGTGCTTTACCACGGCATGAACTTCCTTTACCGGTCGATGAATCGCGGCGACGATATGCAAAAAATCAGCCCGGATTTGACGAACAATAACCTCGCTCAAATCGGTGACATTTCTTATCAAACTATTTCCACCATTTCTGAATCCCCTTTTAAATTTGGAGTGCTCTACGTTGGTACCGATGACGGCAATGTCTACATGAGCCCTGATGGTGGTGGGCAATGGGTGAAGAAGGACAAGGGACTTGCTTCTGATCGTTGGATTTCACAAATCGTGGCCTCTCAGCATCGCGACGGCACGGTCTTTATATCACAGAATGGGAAACGGAATGATGATATGACTCCTTATTTATGGAAGTCAGATGATTTTGGAAACACCTGGAAGAGCATCGTCGCGAACATTCCCTCTGGGCCAATTAATGTGATTCGCGAAGATCCAAAGAATAAGAATCTACTTTATGTCGGTACAGACCTAGGAGTTTACGTTTCCGCTAACGGAGGTGCGGAGTGGAACGTGCTGGCCAATCAACTTCCGACGACGTTCGTCTCAGACTTAGTTATCCATCCGCGAGATGACATTATGGTGATTTCCACACATGGCCGAGGAATGTGGGCGATGGACGTTCGTAGTCTTCAAGATCCAGAAGGCAAGCTAACAAGAGAACCGGCCGATGCCCTGCCCGATCGCCGAAGGCGGTGAAGTGGTTTTTACGGTTTGATGTTAATGTTAGATGAAATAATGCAAGAGATCGTGAGTGCGAAATGAATTTTTATTTAGTTGGCCGTGTATCGTGTTTGACCGTGATTTTCTCGCTGGCTCAGGGGCTGGGGGGAACAGCAGATACTTGTGCTGCTGATGGTTTAAAAGGAAAACGGCCGAATATCATTCTCGTTATGACGGATGATCAGGGGATGGGAGATTTGTCTTGCATGGGGAATCAGGTATTAAGAACCCCTAACCTCGATCGGCTTTACGTGATGTCGACTCGATTTACAGATTTCCATGTAAGCCCAACCTGTGCTCCGTCTCGCTCAGCAATTTTTAGTGGTCGACACGAGTTCCGAAATGGTGTGACTCACACGATTAAAGAACGAGAGCGAATGGCTTTAAGCACGACTACGTTTCCGGAGTTATTGCACCAAGCAGGATATGCGACTGGGATTTTCGGCAAGTGGCATCTGGGAGACGAAGAACCCTACCAGCCGGGGAATCGCGGTTTTAGCGAAGTGTTCACCCATGGTGCAGGCGGAATTGGGCAGGCCTTTCAGGGAAGTTGTGCGGACTATCCGCCCAATCGTGAGAAGCAAGGGCGCTACTTTGATAATGTCATTCGGCATAACGATACGTTGGTCAAGACAAGTGGATTTTGCACTGATGTTTTTTTTCAAGCTGCATTGGGATGGACTAAAGCCCAGCATGAAGCTGGTCGGCCATTTTTTACATACATAACGACCAATGCGCCTCACGGTCCGATGTTAGCGCCTAAGAAGAATAAACAAAGATTTTTAGATTTGGGCTGGGATGAAAATACTGCGGGTCGTTACGGAATGATAGAGAATATTGATGAAAACATGGGAACTTTGATTCAGAAGATGGATGAATGGGATCTGTGGGACAATACTTTGTTGATTTTCATGACTGACAACGGGCAAGCGGGAAAGCGAGGCAAGTTAAACGGCAAAGGGACGCCAATCTTTACGGCAGGTTTCAAGTCGGGTAAGGGATCGGCTTACGAAGGTGGCACCCACGTTCCTGCTTTCTGGTGTTGGAAGGGAGTTCTTGGAGCAGGTGTGGATACCCCTGCTCTGGCGGCTCATATTGATATCTACAAAACGTTCTGTGAATTGGCGGGGGTAGAAATTCCAGACACAGTTCAGGCAATCGACGGACGCTCGCTTGTTCCAGTTTTGGAAAATACCAAAGCTGAATGGCCGGATAGGTATTTATTTGTTCACGTTGGCCGTTGGGAAAAAGGGGCGGACCCAAACTTGAGTAAGTTTAAAAAATGCGCTGTACGGACGGCGAGATGGCGGTTGGTTGGCAATCAAGAGTTGTATGATATATCCGTTGATCCATTTGAAAAAACGAACGTCGCTGATGATCACCCGGAAGTTGTAACGCAACTTCGCAAAGCTTACGATCAATGGTGGAGCAAATCGCTTCCATTGATGGTCAACGAAAATGTGCCCTACGCAAAAACCCATCCCGCGACTGAAATGTACGAGGCTCAGTTGAAAAAGGACGGAATCCCAGCTTGGGTCGGTCCTCGATTTTAGCAGTCCCCTTCGATACTGGTCTTTTCCCGTTGCGAAATACCAGCTTCTGGAATCTCGTTATTCTCTGGCCTAAGCGTGTGGAGCACGCTGGAAGATCGTAAATTCTTCGCGAGGATGATGAGGTGTTTTGGGCATTCCCCGAAGACTACCCCGACCGTCTGTTCAAGGATCTTCCGGAAGTGGTTTCCGCGACGAAAAAGTGATAGTTGGTTCGGTTTTGTTCCGGAATTCAGTTGGAAATTTCCTATTCTGTCACAGATCATACAAATTGTTTCGTTGCGAGAATGATTTATGAAGCGCCACGCAGTAAGATTGGGGTTAAATCACCCAGGGGCGAACCATGAAATACATTCTGTTTGTTGTCGCGTTGTTTCTCTATCCTTGTCTCGGATTGGCCCAGCAATGGCCCACGTATCGGGCAGATAATGCGAGGTCGGGGAGTACCAACGTAGCGGTTGAGCCGGAACGTTTGGAGTTGAGTTGGCAGTGGAAGTCCCCTGCTCCACCAACGCCGGCGTGGGATGGACCTGCTCGATGGGATGCGTTTGCTCAGATTCGTGACCTTCCGGCGATGCGTCAATACGATGCCTGTTTCCACCCGGTTAGTGATGGCGATACTCTCTTTTTCGGCTCATCCAGTCAAGATTTATTGAGAGCGGTTGACCTTTCCAGCGGTAAATTAAAGTGGACTTACGTTGCAGGCGGTCCGATCCGTCTGGCTCCGACCATTGATCATGAGCGCATTTTATTTGGCAGCGATGACGGTTATGTCTACTGTCTTAACCGAATTTCGGGAGAGCTGATTTGGAAATTCAATCCCTCAATGCACGTGGGCGACGAGCAGCGGCGGTTGATCAACAATGATCGGCTGATCAGCTATTTTCCGATTCGCACTGGAGTTGTTGTTCGGGATAAGGTCGCTTATTTCGGAGCTTCGTTATTGCCGTGGCGAGATTCGTTTATTTGCGCCGTCGATGTGGCAACCGGAGAAATAAAGAATCCAGAAGTACATTATGTCGCGCCTCACGCCAAATCAACTCTTGAGGGTAATTTATTGGTAGCCGAGGGGCGATTGATTGTGCCTCAGGGACGAGTGGCTCCCCGGTTATTTGAAAGAAAAAGTGGCAAGGATCTTGGCACGCTACCGGGCGGTGGCGGCGTGACGATTGTCCTTACCGATACAGGAAAAATTGTGCGCACCGAGGGGGGGCGGGCCTCTCGTCCCGGGCAAGTTGGCGTATTCGAAGGAAAGGAGCGAGTCGCATCTTTCCCAAGAGGGCGGTCGATTGTTGTTTCGGGAGATGATTTCTATGTGATTGATGGACAAAAGTTGTTTGCAGCGGCCCGAATGACAAATGAGTTAAAGTGGTCATGTGAAGTCGACGAGCCATTGGAATTAGTGATGGCCGGAAAAACGCTGTTCGTTGGTGGGCGTGATCACGTGACGGCAGTTCGCGCAAGCGATGGTCAGGTTCTTTGGTCGTCTCCCACCGATGGCCGTGTATTTGGAATGGCGTTGGCGGGAGAGCGGTTGATCGCGTCTACCGATGCTGGCGCGATACATGTTTTCTCCCAAACAGCCGACCCGAAAATTCAAAAACCATCTGCAGAAGGCGTGGTCGTAGATTCGCCTCCAGTGAGTCCTGTCCGCGACAAAAATTTGGTTCATCGTTGGGTTTTTCATCGCTCGGCGATGTCGAAACGAGATGGTAAGCCTTTCAGGACCGAGTTGATCAGTCAGGCAATCGTAAAAGATCAAGTGTCTAACGTTTCGTTGAATCTTGACGGTAGTGGACGTGTCGTGGCGATTCCGGGGACGGATCATTTGGAAGCGGCTGAAATGAACGGTGGTAGGTTTCTCATTGATGAAGCAAACGCGGCAAACTTACCGACCGAAGCGATTGCGATTGAGGCTTGGGTTCGCGTGGATCAAAGCCAACAATGGGGCGGTATTGCCGGTTGCGTTCAGGATGACGGGCTGACCGAGCACGGATGGTTGTTGGGTTACAATGGTGACCATTTTTGTTTGGCCATTGCTGGTGGCGGCAATGGTTTGACTTACCTCAAGGCGCCGCGCGCCTTTACGTTAAAATCTTGGAATCACGTTGTGGGAACCTACAACGGGCGAGAAATGAGATTGTACGTCAACGGATCCCTTGCGGCTTCGAGTGACTTAGAAAAAGGCCCCATCAGCTACGCTCAGAAGCGTTTCTTTTCAGTTGGAGTTTATCGGGATGCAAATGAATCGTTTCCACTCAAAGGAGCGTTACACGAAGTTCGCGTTTATTCCACCGCCATTGATGGACCTGCCGTTACCCGCCGGTTTGAAGCTGCTCAAGCTAATTTCCCTAGCGAGGTCATTCCGGATTTGCAACTTCCCCAATTTATTTCTCACGGGCCTTATGTTCGCTATGTCGCTCCGGGTGAAGTGGAAGTTACCTATGGCACGGATCAGGAGTGCCCGACGGTGGTCGACTTGATTACTGAAGAGGGAATCAAACGAATGAGCTCCAAGGGATTGGCACGGACTCACAAAGCGCGTTTTAAAGATTTACCGTATCGACGGATTCTGCAGTATCAAATCCGTACAGGCGATAGCGAAGATTCTAAAGTGTCCGAGAGTTTTTCACTGGACACACATTTTGACTGGACTGCGGATGATCGTCAGAAACCTTCGGATTGGTCAGCGGATTTGATTGCGGAAAGTCCCAATCCAAGAGGGCTCGTGTTTGTAGTTGGGCGCGAGAATCTTGAGAAAGCAAAAAAACTATCAGTAGAAAGTCAATTTAATGTGGTGCTAATCGTTGATAAAGAATCCGACGCTGTCGCAATTCGCCGGCAGCTGGTCGAAGATTCCAAAATGGTTTATGGACAAGGGTTGAGCGTTTCTGATATGCCAATTCAGTTCCTGCCTGCCGCAAGTGCATCGGTGGTCATCGGAGATCCAAAGAGCGACCAAATGCGTCGATTGGTTCGTCCTCAAGGTGGCGTCTTTCATGATGGCGAACGAGTCACCTGGAAGCGAAGCGCATTGAAGGGATCTGGAGTTTGGAGTCATATGTACGGCCAAGCGGACAACAGTGCTTTTGGTGGTGAAGAACTTTCCAATGCTTCCGATCGGGCTGACTTGGTGACGCAATGGATCGGCCGCCCCGGCCCCCGCTATCAGACGGATCGCCAAAATCGCAAGCCTGCCCCTTTGGCGGCAGGTGGTCGTTTGTTCCTTCAAGGGCAGCAGCGGATGATTGCTCTGGACAGTTACAGCGGAGTGGTTCTGTGGAGTGTTGAATCTCCGTCAGTAATGCGTTGGAATGTGCCGCATGACTGCTCAAATTGGTGTGCAGATGAAAACGGTGTTTTTGTTGCAAGTGAAAATCAGGCGTGGTTCGTAGACGGTAAAACTGGCAAAGTAGCCCGTCGATTCAGCCTTCCTAGCCAATCGAGCCTGAAAGAGTCTTCAGCGATAGATCGAAGCTGGGGCTTCATCAGTCGCTATAAAGATCAACTGATTGGAACAGAAGTTAGCTCTGCGGCGATATATAAAAAATGGTGGGGTAGCAGTCAGTGGTTTGACTCGACTGGTGGCGCAGACACACATGTGGTTGCGGGTGAGAGTCTGTTTTCGATGGAACCAAATAGTGGGGAATTACAATGGGAATACCAGGGGTTGGTGTTGCACCCGACCATTACGATTATGGACGACCGAATATTCTTTGTAGAAGATATAACTCCGGAGCACCTTACATCAGAAAAACGGAGAATTTCCCTCGACCATTCCCAGTCTTATGAGTTGGTTTGTCTCGATGCTGCAGACGGTAAACTCCAATGGAGGCAACCGATTGTTCCTTTTGAGGGGCATTTGGCTAGTTTGTACCTTGCTGGCGGTGGTGATGAAGAGAATCGTTGCCTTGTTACGGTTGCCTCGGAATCGACTAAAAAACAGTTTTCAGTTGCTGCATTTGATCGTAATAATGGTCAAAAAAAATGGACTAAAACAGTCGTATGGGAATCCAACCACCACGGTAAACATATCTCGCGTCCTGCTATTCAGGGCGAGTTGATGTATCTGCGCCCGGAGGTGCTTTCTTTGTCCGACGGCGCGACTATCCAACGCGGGTTTCCTGGAGGGCATGGGTGCGCTAGTTATACGCTAACGACCAATGGTATGTTCTCCCGATTAGGTGAAACGACCTGGTGGGATGTGCGGACGCAAAAGGTGAATCGTTTTGATCGAATTCGAACTGATTGTTGGATTAGTGTGGTGCCAGCACAGGGAATGTTGCTTTCGGCCGAAGGTGGAGGAGGTTGTTCGTGTGGATCGTGGCTCGAAACTTCTCTTGGATTTTTGCCGCGAAGTATTGATGAAAGCTTACCCGAACAAGAATAATTTTTATCATCATCATGAACGCGAACCAGAATTTAAAAATGTATCGGCTATCGTCCGAGGTGGACACGCAAAGGGGTGGGATGTTGAAACGGCTAGAATTGGTTCCGTTATTGCTTGTTGCAATTGGGTTTTGCCTGTTTCTTCCTGGTCAGAGCATCGCGGAAGAATTGGTGCGTTGCAAATACAGTGTGCGAGATGTTGCTTTTGTAAATGTGCACGGAAAATCATGGCAGTTGCGACTGGTTAAGCCTCCTGCGGTTGAGTCTGAGAAATTTGAGGAATGGAATTTAGCGTTGCGGATTCAGTTAGCTGATTCCAATATCGGGTATGCCTGGTACGATTCAGATTCGGATGTTGGGAAACAAATTCAGCTTGCACGCCCCGATGCTGCTGAGACACCTCTCATGGATTTAGTTCGTTTGGGTGCTACCGACAGTCCTCTCGCAGTGCCTTCTCCCGACCAACTGGAAGAGGGTTTGAGGCGGTTGGTGCAATCTCCCATCCGCGATGAAATTTTTTCAAAACTGGTTGACGATCTTTGTGTGTTTGTATTCGTCCCGTCAGGAGATGAATCCAAAGATACTAGTGCCGAGTCAGAATTGAAGGCAGCGGTAAAACGTGTTAACGATCAAATGTGGACACTTGAAAAGCCGACCGATTCCGGCCCTTCAATTATTGTTGTGCCACAATCACGATTTTCAGAGGAAAAGTGGCTACTTACTTCGCTGGGAATTAATGGCGACTCGCGGCCATCGGTTGCGGTGCTTTACGGTCAAGGCCGTCTTTTAGGAGAAATGCTTTCTGGCGATGAGATTACGGCCGATGCGCTTCTCACTCGAGCGAGTATTTGTGGGCAGGATTGCGAATGTTCTTTGAATCGAAATTGGCTGTATGGAGTTCAAATTTTACATCGGTGGAATATAGCTCTGGAGCGAAGGGTGGAAGCAAGCCTTGATTTTGATCCCAATTCTGCCTTTGTGATTGCTGAAGTAGCTCAGATTTTGCAGAAAAATGCAGGGACCGTGAATCAGGCTCCGCCAGTGATGTTGGGTGGTGGTTTGGTGATCCACGAGCTTGTTGATTTGGATCCTGACAGCAATTTGGAAGCGGAGCCAGCCGAAGCGTATCCAATAGAATTGGATCTAAAAGCTGTGGAAGTCAGTAAAGAGAGTTTAAACAAGGGGGTTGGTAAGAATACGATCGAGACGATGGTGGAAGAGGATCGCACGCCAGCAGTTTCGATGCCGTGGGTAATTTTGCTTTTCTTTTCGGTTCTCGTTTTAATAGGTGCAATCTGGCTGTTTTCACGATCGTAGAATCGCGGATTGCCGCGTTCGCCGGAATAGTGGTAAGGCAAGGAAGCCTAAAATTGCCATGCTAGAGGGCTCGGGAACGCTGACAATAATACTTTTACCTTCGGAACCGAGTGTTATCTTTTGACGATAAGATTTTCCCTGATAGTCGACGGTAATCTCGTATTCGCCAAGAAACCCCCGAGTCCCAAATTCTCCATCAAGATTTGACAGTCCATTTTCCTCTGTCCACCACTGGTTAAAAACGAGGTCGAGATACTCTTCACCGTTAAGATTGGGATTGAAATCGAGATCGAATAAAGCAGCTTCGGCGTGGTTTATTTTCCCTTCCCAGAATCCCCATAGAATAAAAGCTTCGACGGATTCGTGGGCAAAGACCGCTGTCATGAAGTCACGGGTATAATCCGCCTGGAGATCTTTGTTGGTCGTGTTGTAATCGAATTCAGTGATATGCACTGGCAGATCGTAGTCGGCGGCAAACTCATCAAGTAGTTCCCAGATTTTAGTTGGGCTCGTTGGGAGGCGATTCGTTTCGTTGAAATGGGATTGAAATCCAAGGCCGTCCATTGGAGTGTTGGCTGCCGTGAGTTCGGTAAGAACCGAGCGATAATTATTTCGGATGTTACTATCAAGGCTGTCCCCGCCAGCCAAAATGCCGAAGTCATTCAATAACATACTCGCATTACTATCTACCGTTTGAGCAGCCTGAAACCAGCGTTTGCGAATGTCTGTGCGGCTGGTGATGACAGATTGTCCCAAGGGGGTAAAACCGATCAGTTTGTCTTCGATATCAAAAGACGTACGAGGCTCGTTAAGCATATCCCACGAAAACACTTTCCCTTTCACCGCGGCACCGATATCCGCGATATGGTTAAACGATAGATCGTAAAGGTCTTGTAGGTTTTGCTGGGTGGGGTTAGCAATGTCGAGGATCGTTCTGACCGAATCTGGTACGCTTTGATAACGAGGCCACATCATCGCGTGACCGCGAACATCAATTTCCCGTTCACCCAGCCAATCGAGTCCTGCTTGAGTGACCGATTGATCGAAGCTATTTCCCCAGGCGCCGTCCCATGCTCGCCACTTCAGGTGATTTTCAAGCGTAGTTGCATTGAAGATTTCTGGAACTTTCGCTGCATACCCAGCATTGTACTGGCTTTGAGATTCGAGAAAGTACCTTGGGTCAACGGCCGATCCAAATTTAAAAGCGTGTTGCGTCATCTGAATAGAAACAGCAGCGTTCTCGATTTTATTTCCTTCGAGATCCTGAACAGTAATCTGCAAATCAGCTTTTCGATTTTGATCAATTTTTTGAGCTGCAGTGGCGCGCCAAGGGGCATCATCTCCGCGCCCAGAATACTGAGCATGGGTTTGCACGGAAAATAGAATGCAAATTACGAAAGTTGCCGCGAAAAATAAAATCTCGACGCTGGGAAGCAGATTAATAGTTTGAGTATTCATTTAGCTTGATTTCACATATTGCGCGAAAGGAGGGTAAACTGTTTAGTGGCAGTAAGGTTACCATAATCAAAAAGATTGCATAATTAATCCCAAACTTTTTCGTTTTGCTGAGAACAGCTAAATTGATTTGGATCCTTTAAGATTCTGATCTACTAGACTCGTAAAATATTGGATTAAAACTAGAATGCGGAGACTGCAGTGTTTTTAAATTCACCTGAGAAAATGTGAATTGCTTGCGGTGAATCAACGTTTGGAATTACAGAGTCTATGAACCCGTTTTTTTTAGCCCTTCGAGAATTGCAATACCGTTGGAAAAGCGGTTTGGTATTCGTATCAGTTGTGGCATCAGTGACGGGCGCTCTCGCTTATTTCTCAGTTAACGATACCAGTTTCCAAAAGGAAATTGGGCGTAATGTCCGCGATATCGGTTCTAACGTTGTGATTTTACCCGCGAAGGTTGATCAGTATTCCTACCACCTAGAGGGCGGTTATTCGGATGTTACGATGGCAGAGAATTTGGTTTCACAGTTGATTGAGCACCGTGCTTCGTTAAATCATTTGATTCCAATGCTGGAGCGGCGAGCGATGTGCTCGACAGGTAATCGGCAGTCGATTGGCCGGGTGGTCGGATTGTCCGCATCGATCGCGATGCCTGATCGCCCCAAAGCCCCAATGCAGCGATCGATTCCTAATGGTGAGCTTCAATTAGGAAGTGCTCTCGCAAGGGAACTCGGTGTGGAGCGTGATGCGAAAGCAAAAGTGACGATCGCCGGGGAGGTATTTAAAGTTCAACGAGTTAATCGGGATTCAGGGACATGGCAAGACTCTGCGGCATTTATTGATTTGCAGGCGGCTCAGAAAATTTTTGAGCTGCCGGAGCAAATTAGTCGGATTGAGGCGATTGAGTGTACCAGCGAGCAGTGCGAAGCGTCTGGATTGCAGTCCGCTGTGATTTTAAACAATGAAATTGAAAAAATAACAGATAAGGCTTCTTTTCTTCGAAAGGAAGACATGGCACAAGCACGTCTGAGTGTGCGGTCGGTAAGCCGCGACAATTTTTTAATGCTGCAGAACGTTCTTTGGGTATTTTTAGGATTCACGGTACTTAGTCTAGCGTTACTGAATTCGATGAGCCGGAAAACAGAGATTGGGGTGCTTCAAGCTGTGGGGTACGGACGTTATCGCATTGCCGCTTTGTTTTTAGTGCGTTCGCTGTTGCTCTCCGGAGTGGGTGCCGCAACAGGTGTAACTGTTGGAATGCTGGTTTCAATCGAACAAGCGAATAGTTTGTTTGTCATGACTGGACAAAAGAGCTCGCTGGATTGGGCGGTGGCAATGACAATTGGAGCCGTTGCGTTTTTACTCGCGGTTCTGGGAGGATGTGTGCCGGCTATGTGGGCAGCCGGTGAGAACCCTGCGGACTTAATTGGGAGGGATTCCCGATGAGTAATCCTGCGTCATTGCTCGTAGTTAATGATCTTGGGCATATGTTTTTGAATCGTGGACGTGAGGTTCATGTTTTTGACAAATGCAGTTTTGAACTGGCCTCTACACAGTTTGTTGCGGTCCAGGGAGCGAGTGGAAGTGGGAAAACTACATTGCTACTTGCTTGTGGAGGAATGCTCGCACCGAGTTTTGGTGAGGTTCATTTCCAAGGGGATAATCTATTTAATTTGCCTCATTCTCAGCGAACCAAGATTAGAGCTGTTTCGATCGGCTATTTATTTCAGACGCTAGAGCTTGTTCCGTATTTAGATTTGACATCCAACGTGAAAATTGCAACTGGAGTTAATAACGTAGTCGCCAATCAGTGGCTTGATCGTCTAGGCTTAGGGGATCGCTGTCGAAGCTACCCGAATGAATTAAGTCATGGTCAGCGTCAGCGAGTCGCTTTAGCGAGGGCGATTGCGCATCGTCCAGCCTTGGTAATTGCTGATGAACCGACAGGGAATTTAGATAATCGAAATTCAGAATTGGTCTTTAGCGTCTTGAAAGAATACGCGCGGGATGGGGGTGCCGTTCTCATGGCGACTCACGAAGCAAAGCCTGCCACATTTGCTGATTGTGTAATTGATATTGAGAATCTTGATTTATTAAAGGCGAAAACTCGTTGAAAAATCAAATATCAAGGTTAGTAGACTCGACTTTAACGAACCGAGCGGGGAAAGTTTCGGGAGTGTTGGTCACTTTCATTTTCTCCGGTCTGTTAATTTTGACTTTGTTGGTTCTTGCGTTTCAACTCCGACCAGATGCGTTGCTCGAGACAAGTCGGCAAACCGTTCGAATCTATTGTGCTGCTGGAATTGCGAAACCGGTTGAAGATATCGTGACTTCGTACAATGCTCAGTACGGAACGGATGTAGAAATAGTCCGCACCGGTGGATCGGGAGAGCTTGCCGGGCAAATTAAAACAGAATATGAGACGGGACTGCTGGGAGGGGCTGATGTTTATATTACCGCCGACGACCGACTTTTAGACAAAGCTTATCAGGCAGGAGTGATTGCCGAGCGTTTTCCAGTTGCCGAGCAGCGTCCCGTGATTGCGGTGCCGTTGTCAAGTGAAATTCCAATTGCTGGCCTAGAGGAGATGTTATTGGATCCAGAAGTCAAGTTTGGAATTGCCTCGGAGCGTGCGGCTGTTGGTAAATTGGTGCGAGGCGTGGCTTCGAACTTAAACATTCTTGATCAGCTGGAAGAGCGCAAAGCCACCGATGCTGAAAATGTGATGACGCTCGCGCAAGCGTTGGTTGCCGGCAGTCTCGACGCCGCTGTAATCTGGGATACGACTGTGAGTCAGTTGAATCAAATCGGACCAGAGCCGGTTTTGAAAATTGCTGCATTAGTGGATGCACGCGACGAGACGAAAAGCGAAATTGCGTTAGGCATTATTTCTACGACCAAGTCGCCAACGGCAAGTTTACAATTTGCAAGGTTTTTGACTGCTAACCAGACCGGGCAGCCTGCATTTGAAAGCTATGGATTTTCTTTTCTGGCTGGTGATGATTGGGAGCAGGTGCCAGAAATTCATCTTTATTGCGGTTCGATGTTCACGCCTGTTATCGAAACTGCAGTTCGAGAATTCGCAACGCGAGAGGGAGTCAATATATACCCTCGTTGGGAGGGGTGTGGCAAGTTAGTCGCTGCTATGCGAAGTATTGAAGATGAAAATCTCTTCCCGGATGCTTACCTTGCCTGTGACGGTTCCTTCTTGCTACAAGTCCAAGAATATTTTAACGATCCCGTTGAGGTTAGTCGGAATGAAATTGTATTAGCTGTGTCCAAAACAGCACCCTCAAATGTGGCGAGTCCTTTTGCATTGGCGAATTCGAATTTGCGAATTGGAATTTGTGATCCTGAGTTTTCGGCGTTGGGCTTCCTGACTCGTGAGATCCTCAGTGGTGATACGGCAGCCGCTGGTAACCCAGTAGATATTTCTCCTGCAACAGATAGTTTGTATCAGTCAATCGAACGTCAGGCGGTCGTTAAAGCGGACGTAGGGCCAACTTTGATTAGTCAATTGGTGGCCGGTGGGCTCGATGCGGCATTTGTCTATCGTTCGAATCTCGTGGCAGATCCAAAAACCTTACAAACAGTGAACGTGTATTCGCTTACCGGTGACACGACTGTTAGCATGGCGACTCAGCCTTGGGCGATTTCCAAGTCGACTCGCAACCCGGCCTTAATGCAAAGACTTTATAACTGGCTTGATCGTGCTGAGATTAAATCAGAATTTAAAGAAAAAGGTTTTTTGGATCCGGGAACGAAGTGAGTTTTAGCAGTCTCCTTGATAGTTCCTGGAGATCATTTTGCAGAAGATCTTAATTGACCGAAGATGATTATTCGGTGAAACTGTTTGCAGTGATTTGTTCAGAATGTGTTTTTGAAGTAATGTGTTGCTGGCAGCAGTCTCAGACGGCTCGGCTCGGTTCGGATTCATTGCTCAACATCTTTCACGGTGCATTTGAAACTCGATGTCAAAAACTAAACCAAAATCGATTCGTCGAAAGCGAACTCAGTGGGATGGTTTATTCTGGACGACAATGTCGGTTTTTGGAGTTTTCTACCTAGCTTTGATCATTGCTCTGTTGGTGGCCGACTTTCGATTTGCCAATTGGTCCGACATGTCGAGTTTGCTTTCAGATCCTCGCGTTCAGTTTTCAATTTGGTTAAGTTTAATTTCCTGCACGATTGCGGCCATTCTTTCCTTGTGGGTTGCGATTCCAACAGGATTCTTGCTTGCTCGATTAGGTTCTGAATCGATGGCACAACGACGTGGTCTGCAGTCTCCCGGTAGTCGCCGATTATTTAATTGCGTCCGCTACTCTATCGATACGCTTTTGGATATTCCAATTGTTTTGCCTCCTCTGGTGGTAGGTATTAGTTTGCTGGTTCTATTTCAAACTCCAGCGGGGCGGTGGCTTGATGAACGCACCGGTGAGCTGTTCGCATCGCTTGGCTATGCTGGAATTCGAGGGATTACCTATGAGATACCTGCGGTAATTTTAGCGCAATTTACGGTCGCCGCAGCGTTTGCTATTCGAACGATGCGCAATACCTTTGAACAAATCGATGACCGACCCGAGCGGGTTGCTCTAACGCTCGGCGCAAGTCACTATCAGGCGTTCTCGATGGTCGCGCTGCCCCAGGCCTGGCGCGGGATCGTCGCGGCATTCACGTTGGCTTGGGCCCGTTCACTTGGGGAGTTTGGTCCGATATTGATTTTCGCGGGTACGGCGAGAATGAAGACCGAAGTTCTTTCGACGACTGTGTACCTGAATTTTCAGTTCGGAAATCTAAGAGGTGCTGTTTCGGCATCGCTAATCCTCGTGACATTGGCGATTGTTGTTCTAATTTTGACACGTTTACTCACTCTCGGAGGGAATTCCAAAAACGGAGTAATCGTATGATCTCAGTACAACAATTGCTAGTTCGCCAAGGTGATTTCGAATTGAGTTCAATCAGTTTTGAAATTCCTCAGAATGCTTACGCAATTTTGATGGGGGCGACTGGTAGCGGTAAAACGACACTATTGGAATCGATTTGTGGATTAAGGGCAGTTTCAGGCGGAAAGATCTGGATCGATGGCGATGACATTACACGGGCCCCGCCGGCTCAGCGGCAGATTGGTTACGTACCGCAGGATTCTTCTTTGTTTCCAACGATGAAAGTCTATCGACAAATTTCTTTTGGAATGGAAGTTCGCGGATTCAGCCAAGCCGAACGCAGCCAACGGGTCGACGAACTGGCTTCGAGTTTAGATATTACTGAAATTCTTGATCGATATCCACGAGGACTTTCAGGTGGCGAGAGGCAAAGAGTGGCGCTTGCCCGAGCGTTATCATTTCGTCCCCGTCTATTGTGCCTCGATGAACCGTTGAGTGCATTAGACGATGATACTCGAAGTAATTTGACTAAACTGCTGAAAAAAATTCAGCAATCCGAATCGGTTACTGTTTTGCATATTACGCATAATGTCGAAGAGGGGAATCAACTGGGAACCGTGCATTTTCGATTGGAAAAAGGCCAGGTGCGGGCGGTTGTTTGTGAGGATTCAGGTGATAAAAATACAGCGTGAGCTTCTTGAAAAGACACGCATTTCAAGAGAAATTGCATCCCTTACCGGTTGAAAAATGGAAAACGAAATCCCCAAGCGTCCCGCGCCGTTTTTGACGGACGTTGAGCAGGCAACCTACCAATGGCAAATTTGGACGGATGACTTTGGAGAAGAAGGCCAGCGTCGATTGAAGAACAGCACGGTTTTGATTTCCCGGTGCGGTGGGCTTGGAAGTGTGGTTGCGTATGAATTGGCTGCAGCAGGAATTGGCAGACTAATTATTGCTCACGCTGGAAACGTGAAGCACTCCGATTTAAATCGTCAGTTGCTAATGACCCATGACTGGCTTGGTAAGCCGCGGATCGAAACAATTGAGCGACGTTTGAAGGAGCTGAATCCACGACTTGAAATCGTCCCTGTGGCTGCGAATTTAGATGATGAGTTGGCTGAAAAATGGGTTCCGGAAGCGGACTTGTGTGTTGGGGCTGCTCCGATGTTTCAAGAACGATTTGCAATGAATGATGCTTGCGTTCGTCATGGCAGGCCGCATGTCAATTGTGCGATGTATGACACCTCAGCGACCATTACAACTTTTCCTGCCGGGGGGAAACCATGTTTGCGTTGTTTGACCCCCGAGGTGCCGGAGCATTGGAAGCGGGAATTTCCCGTCTTTGGAGCGACTTCAGGCACGGTGGCCTGCATGGGTGCATTGGAAGCCATCAAAGTGTTGGCCGGTTTTGGAGAGACGCTTGAAAAGAGAGTGCTTCATTTTGATTTACGATACATGACGTTTCACGAGGTCACACTTAACCCCCGTGAAGACTGCAAAATTTGTGGGAAATAGTAATTGCAGCATCGGGTGGTTGTCAGTTGTTTCTCAATTTGGCTATTCTTCCGGAGCTAAGATTGACTCGAAGGAAATTCAAGCAACAATCAGTCCGAGTTTCTAAATATTTTTAGGTTTTGATATGTCAAGATATTTTACTTTGTTGTGCATCGTCAGCCTCTGCGCAGGTTGTTTTCCAAACGAACAAAAGGAACCGGTTGAGCCGGTTACTTTACCCTCGGTGAATTGGGAAAAGGGAAAGACGTCCGTCGCGGGTGCGGCAACCGAGGGTGAGTATCGAATAAAATTTGAAACGACCGCAGGAGATTTTGTTCTTTTGGTGCATCGGGATTGGGCGCCTTTGGGTGCGGAACGTTTGCACGAATTAGTGAAGAGCAAGTTCTACGATGGAGTTGCATTCCACCAAGTGAATCCCGGATTAATTCAATTTGGAATTAGTGGGGATCCAAAGGCGACCATGTATTGGGATCAACCAATTGATGATGAGCCCGTTAAAGAGAGTAATTACGCTGCGGTGGTCTCGTTTGCGAAAAAAGGCGAGAACTCGAGAACGACGCAACTTTGTATTAATCTTGTCCAAAATTCGTATATGGATGCCGAAGGTTATTCTCCTCTGGCAGAAGTTGAAAGCGGCTGGGAAGTCGTCAAAAGCATTAATCCCGAATACGGAATTAATGCAAGTGAGGAAAGAATTAAAGAGAGAGGGAACGAGTATATTTTTGAAAAGTTTCCCAAAATGGATTACGTCATCAAAGCATCCATTGTCGCTAATGAATCCGATGCTGAGGTTTCAACAGGAACACAAAAATAGCCGCCAATGCAAGCGGCTATTGAGTTTGTTCCATCCCAGTGTAGAGATTCTAAAAAAACTTAGCTAGCGACTTTTGCCATCTTCGATAATTTGGTTAAGTTTGGCTTTCATCTCTTTGGCAACTTCCGGATTATCTTTCAGCACATTGTCTTTTTCTCCGGGGTCCTTGGCGAGATTAAAGAGCTGAAATTCATCGACAGTGGTGTTGGCCAATTTTGCCTCGACAACAATATTTCTCGCTCGCTTTTTACCGTAACGCTGTAGTTTCCAATCACCTACTCTGAGGCCATAGGTGCCACTTGCGCCATTGTCTTGTTGCACGAGATGATCGCGCCCGGTTGCTCCCGGTTTTCCCAAAAGGGCGTCCATTACGTTGTGGCTATCGACGCAATCTTTATCTTCAACCTTCTGGCCGGCTAAGGCAGCGAGACTGCTGGGCAGATCGATTGTGCAAACCATTTCATCACTGACACCGGGTTTAATTCGAGTTGGCCAGCGTGTAATAAATGGAGTTCGAGTGCCTCCTTCGTAGACGCTGTATTTCCCTCCGGTAAAGGGGCCGCCGGCACGGTGGTTGCCAATCTTCTCAATAGCTCCATCGGCGTATCCATCGTCTAGGACCGGACCGTTATCGGAGCAGAATACGACGAGTGTATTTTCAGTAAGGTTCAAGCGGTCAAGGGTCTTCATGATTTCGCCAACGCACCAATCAAGTTGGATGATTGCATCTCCTCGGAAACCCAAGTCGGTCTTGCCTTGAAACCGTTCGTGTGGGATCCGGGGTACATGAATGTCGTGGGAGGAAAAGAAAAGGAAAAATGGATTGTCTTGATTGGCTTCCATAAATTCATTGGATTTCTCAACCCATTTGTCGGCGAGATCTTCGTCGCGAAAGCGTGCGGCGTGTCCACCGGTGTAAAAGCCAATTCGGCTAATACCGTTATGAATCGTGGCATTGTGGCCATGTGACCAGTCCATTTTTAAGGTGCTGCGATGAGTGATGCCGGTTGGGTGGTCATCACTCGGTTTTTTTCGGCCAACCCAAAGAGGGTCTTTCGGGTCAAGGTTTAGCACACGATGATCTTCAACATAAACCTGCGGGACGCGGTCATTAGTTGTTGGTAGTAAAAAGCAGTGATCGAATCCGATTTCGAGGGGGCCTGGGTTTAATTCTCCGTTCCAATCGGGGCCACCCGGATCTGATTCCGTAGCTTCTTTTCCCAAGCCCAAATGCCATTTCCCGATTACGGCTGTTCGGTAACCTGCTTTTTGCAGTAGCGACGCAACGGTTACAACGCCCGGTTTAATGATGGCTGGGGCGCTTGGGGGTGCAATTCCAGTACGTTTTGTGCGGAAGGCGTAATTGCCCGTCAACATTGAGTATCGGGTAGGTGTACAGGTCGAAGCTGAGCAATAACCGCTGGTAAATCGCTGACCCTCGGCGGCAAGGCGATCGATATTAGGGGTTTCCAACTCAGTTGCACCGTAGCAAGAAACGTCACCGTACCCCAAATCGTCGGCCATGATCACAATCACATTTGGTTTGTCTTGGGCGGCGAGCGTCGCGACCATCAAGGTGAGGCATGAAAATATAAAACAGCGGAGGTAGTTTAGAGGCATATCTTGGCGTCCATAGATCGAAAAGGTTTACACTCGGAACAATTAGTCTATCTAATTCGAGAGGCTTTGCGGGAGGCAGGTTTGAAAAATTTCTGATTTATCGGCCGACGTTAATTAGTAAAAGCCATTTCAGGATTTTTTGGTTCAGCGGGGTTAGTTTGGTCTTGTTAAATTGGTCACCAAGTTTCCGGATTGCATCGGCGTAGGTTGGATAGGGGTGGATGGTTGCACCGATTTTTGAAAGTCCAATTTTGTTGGTGATAGCGACTGAAATCTCGGAAATCAAGTCGCCGGCATGTTCAGCACAAATGGTGGCCCCCACTATTTGATCGGTGCCTTTCCGCGTGTGAACTTTTACAAATCCCTCTTCAGCGGATTCGAGGATGGCTCGGTCGACATGTTCAAACGATTGGATAAAGGTGTCAATTTCAATTGACTGTTCTGCGGCTTCTTGGGGGTAAAGTCCGACGTGAGCAATCTCAGGCGATGTGTAGGTTGCCCGGGGGATGAGTAATTGGCTGGCTTTTTTTCGGCCGATCGGACCGATAGCGAACAGCGCATTTTGGATCACAATTCTAGCTTGAAAGTCTGCTGCATGCGTAAATTTATATTTAGAGCAAACATCTCCTGCTGCAAAAATCTTGGGGTTGCTGGTTTGCATTGAATCATTAACGACAATTCCTTCGGCATTGAATTTTACATTAGCTGATTCGAGATTTAAGTTTTCTAAATTAGGTGTTCGGCCGGCTGCGATTAACAGTTGATCAACCGTTGTTTCATAAGGACTAGCATCTTTACCTTTGAGTCCGCGAACTAGAATGCCGTTTTCTGTTTTGTTGAGAGTTAGGTTGTTTGATTCGAGGAATAAATTAATTCCCTCTTTTTCAAATTGATTTTGCAACACTTTTGCGGCTTCCTGGTCCTCGCGACCAAGAACATTTGATCCTCGTTCAAATAGCGATACTTCACTTCCGAATCTTGCGAAACACTGAGCAATCTCAGAACCGATCGGGCCTCCACCGATGATGCCAAGTCGAGGCGGCAGTTCTGTAATGGAGAATAGTGTTTCGTTGGTTAAAAAATCAACTTGGTCGAGTCCCGCGATTTCCGGAATTTTGGCTCGGGCTCCTGACGCGATCACTGCTTTCTTGAATTTTAAATTCGTCGTTCGTTCGTTGGTGGCTTGTATTGAAATCGTATGATCGTCGACAAAACTCCCCTGTCCGAAAAATACATCAACGCCTAACGCCTTGAAACGGTTCGCCGAATCAACAGGACTGATTTGAGAACGCTGTTTCCGCATTCTTTCCATGATTTCCGAAAAGTTGGCACGGGGATTGTTTGCGCTGGAAAAGCCCATTTTTTTGCCGCGCTGACCATTGGCGACAACCCGCGCAGCAGCAATCAGACTCTTGGATGGAACGCACCCCACATTAAGGCAATCGCCTCCCATCAAATCGCGTTCAATCAACGCTACCCGAGCGCCCAGTCCGGCAGCCGCGGCAGCGGTTACCAGTCCGGCAGTGCCCGCGCCTACAATCACCAAATGGTAGTTGGAAGCGGGGGTGGGGTTTTTCCAATCTGAAGGATGGACATTGGATTCGAGGAGTTGATTGTGTTGATCGAAGGGAACTAATTGAGGGAGTCGATGGGCCATGAATTAACCTTAGGAATTGGGTGGATTGGTATTTTAACCAGTTTTAAGGTGAGGCTACAGGACTGGTGAGAGGGCGTGACTTCGCGGATCAGATAGCGAAGTAAACTCCTGTTAGATGGACTTTTCGGAAGCTGGTTAGAAAATTAAACTAGAATGGTAATTTAATGAAGACCAAGATTTCTATTGATTTTTCTTGTAGCCAGACCGAGCAATATGACTGAAAAACAAGAATTGCAACGCCAAATCGGCGGTGTCGGCGCCGTTATGCTGGGGCTGGGATCGATTTTAGGGACAGGCGTATTTGTCAGTATCGGTATTGGGACAGGCGTTGCCGGGTCGAATATTATTTGGGCGATCGCGATCGCTGCTGCGGTTGCGATTTGTAATGGCCTGAGCAGCGCTCAACTGGCCGCCGTCCATCCGGTGAGTGGAGGCACGTACGAGTACGGTTATCGCTGGCTTTCCCCTCGAATGGGTTTTGCTGCTGGCTGGTTATTTTTGTGCGCTAAATCGGCATCGGCCGCGACTGCTGCTCTGGGATTGTCGGGTTATTTAGCCTCTTTATTCGGCCAGCGGGCGATTGGAAATGAAGGGTTGTCCTATGCCGGTAATGTATGGGGGGGGATCACTCTTCTGGTCTGCATCACGGGTGTCGTGTTAATTGGAATCCGCCGAACCACTAGAGTTAATACAGTGATCGTATGTCTCACTTTGGTTTCTTTGACGGTACTTGTTATTGCCGGTTTTGGGGTAAAAGGAGATTTTAATTTTGTGAGGACCCCGGAGCCTAAAGAGGTAGTTCAGTCAGGGCAGCAAAACGATTCGTGGTATGCACTGTTTTCTGCTGCCGCTCTGATGTTTGTCGCTTATACCGGCTACGGGCGAATTGCGACGATGGGCGAAGAGGTCGTTGACCCCAAAAAAATTATTCCTCGGGCCATGGTTATAACTCTTGCGATTGCGATGTTGGTCTACGTTTCTGTGGCCTGGGTAGGTATTGCGACAATTGGGACAGTTGGACTAAGTGATGCGACTGGAAAATGGGCCGCACCTCTTTTTAGGGTAGCTGAGTCGACCGGGATGAGGTGGGTTGTTGTCTTGGTAGGTGTCGGAGGGATTACTGCAATGCTCGGCGTGATGTTAAACCTGATCCTCGGGTTGTCACGTGTCGTTCTCGCTATGGCTCGTCGATCTGATCTGCCAAACTCGCTGGCTGCCATTGATCGTCGGGGAGTGCCTCTTCGAGCGACGTTGGCGGTCGCTGCGGTGATTGGTGCATTGGTCTTAATTGGTGACGTGAAACTGGCGTGGTCGTTCAGCGCGACGACTGTTTTGATTTACTACGCTCTGACCAATTTGTGCGCCATTCGTGTCGATTCTGCGGAGCGGATTTTTCCAGTAGGTTTCGCCTGGTTGGGTCTGCTTGGATGTTGCGGGTTGGTTATGTTTATCCCCTGGCAAATGCTTGTAGCGGTAGTGAGCTTAATAGCATTGGGGATGTTGATTCGGTGGTTGAGAGAATCAATTGGAAACGACCCGTAATGTGGTGACTTAACTTCAGCACACTGGTTTACGTGTTGATTCGACGTTTGATAATTTTTAAATGGTATCGTACGTGGCCAGCCAAAATAAAGAGATTGGCCCGAGCCGAGACAGGGTTGTCGGAGGCAATTCCCATGTTGGTCATGGAGGCGCTCGGTAAACGGTCGCAAAGCAAGCAATTAGCTTTGCGAAGATGTTCGAATTCGTCGAGGAGGTTGGCCATTGGAATGGGCGAATAGTTGACTGCGGAGACGTATTTATTTTGATCGATTCCAGGAATTGGTGTTTCATCACCAACTGCAATCCGATTCAAGCGATGGCTGAAAATCCGTTCGCAATCAATCAAATGACCGGTTACCTGTTTCAATGTCCACGTATAGGGTTCGTGAAGGCAATTGACCTCGGAATCCGAAAGAGTGGAGAGAAGTTGTTTTAGTTCGACGGGTTGTTTGTTTAGTTCGTCGGGCAGTTTGTTCGGGTCAACAAGTGAAATGTACTTCCCATAAAATTGATGATATTCATTGGACTTGGGGGCTGAGTTGAATTCCATTAAGTTATCCTCAGAATAGACGCGCAAGGCGGCAAGGAAGGTAGTTTGGTAAGCGTTATGGGGCTGGCACGGGTGCACCAAGGACGGAGATTGGGTTGAGGAAAAATAGAGCGAACTGGATTCACTTATTTACGAACCTCAGGTAATTACTTCGATTGAGCACATCCCAGCTTTTGCATGATCCGATCCCGGCACTCCAGAAGCGGTTTCAGGTATTCATCACGATTTGCTTTGAGACGGTAGATTGGCACGCTAATGCTGACTCCGGCTGCTGGCTGTCCATTGCGATCGAAAATACAGGTTGCAAAACACTGGATCTCAAGATCGCTTTCTTGATGGGATGTTGCATAACCATACTTGCGAATTTTTTCAAATTCGGCGAGTAACTCGTTTCGGTCAGTAATGGTGAAATCAGTCAGCCTTCGCATGTCCATCGAATCAACGACTCGAATTCGTTCTTCTTCTGATAAAAATGCGATGAGGCATTTACCAACGGCACTGGCATGACATGGGACACGAGCACCAACGGTTGACGCAATTCTTACCGCGTGGGGCGTGTCTTTTTTGTAGATGTAGACAAGATCGTTGCTACTTCGAATTGCAAGGTGCACCGTTTCTTGGGTCTGGGCACTTAACAAACTCATTTCGGGTGCAGCGATTTTCGCTAAATCATTCTGAGCGAGCGCGCGCCCAGCTAGCTGGAGGGTTCGCGCACCAACCGCGTAGGTTTTGTTGGGCCTGAGTTCAACCATGTCTTCAGCGGCAAGCGCCTTTAACAAGCGATGAAGCGTTGGGCGAGGTAAATTGCTTTGCCGAACCAGCATCGAAATCGAAGGAGGTTGTTCGGAATCCGCAATCATTTGCAAAATCGCAATGCTCTTTGAAAAAGCCGCAGCGCCTTTGACCGCGTTTGTTGACAGACTCGTCTTTCGTGGTTCGGTCGTCACTTTTGCAGCGCTGTCACTTAGAAGGGATGCTCCCTCGTCAGCGGTTGGAATGCCGGTGAATTGACTAATTGTGTTACTGGTCTCAGTCTCTTTGATTTGCGATGTTGGGCTCATAATTTCACTTCACAAATGTTTAATGAAAGATTGGGGAACGTTAGAGGGGGAAGAGTTCCAATTCCAAGGGAGCGTAATTTTACCCCTCCGCCACCATTTGAACAACAGTTCAGATGGTGGAGTTTTTTGGTTTTTAGCCAATTCCGCTTCTACGGGCATAATTGGGCTAGTTTTTAGGTAGCAATCAGGCGGATCGCTATTTGCGGGGAGGGATATTGGAGGCGTGGGCGTTACAATTGGAGTGTTAAAGGAATCTGAATCCATTCTCACGGATATTTTCATGCTTGTTTGTAGATTTTTGCTTTTGATGCTGTTTCTAAATTTGTTTCCTTCATCCGTTCTGTCACAAACGGAAACGGCTGACCAGCGCGCGGTCGAGCTCCGGGGTACGGTGACTCCCGAGCGGGCCTGGTGGGATCTTCAACGTTACGACTTAAAAATTGAGGTGGATCCTGACGAGAGAACGATTGTTGGCACCAATGAAATAACATTCGTTCCGACCAGGTTGGGCAAACGACTCCAAATTGATTTGCAGGCGCCGCTAGAGATCGAATGGTTCAAAGCGGGTGAGCGAGAGCTGAAGTTTGTTCGAGAGGGCAATGCGTACTTCGTTGAATTTGGTAACGATCTGAATGTCGGTACTGTCAGTTCAATTACCGTTAAATACAGTGGGACGCCAATGGTGGCCGAGAATCCTCCGTGGAGCGGTGGCGTATCGTGGCAGAGAGATAAAAACGGATTTCATTTTATTGCGACGTCCTGCCAGGGGATTGGTGCGAGTGTTTGGTGGCCTAATAAGGATCATGGATATGACGAACCGGACCGGGGAATGTCGATTCAGATAACTGTTCCCGAGGATTTAGTGGCCGTTTCAAACGGTCGGCTGAAAAAGAAGTTGCACAATCAAAAAAATCGGACTCGAACGTTTTTGTGGGAGGTTACTAACCCCATTAATAACTACGGTGTGAACATGAATATCGGAAACTATGTCAACTTTTCAGAAACCTTTTCTGGTGAAGGAGGTGATTTGGATGTTGATTATTGGGTTCTCGATCATCAGCGCGAAACAGCTAAGAAGCACTTCAAAGAAGCGCCCCGAACATTGCGAGCATTCGAACACTGGTTTGGACAATATCCTTTTTATGAAGATAGCTACAAATTGGTAGTCGTTCCCTATTTAGGAATGGAGCATCAGAGTTCAGTGACTTACGGGAACGGATTTAAGAATGGTTATCGTGGGCGGGATCTCAGTGCAACTGGAGTTGGGTTGAAGTTTGATTTCATTATTGTTCATGAGTCGGGGCACGAGTGGTTCGGCAATAACATTTCGATGAAGGATGCGGCAGACATGTGGATCCACGAAAGTTTTACAAATTACTCTGAGAATTTATTTGTTGAGTATCACTTCACTGAAAAAGAAGCGCAGGACTACGTCTTAGGTTGCCGGAAATTAGTTAAGAATGACCGGCCGATCATTGGTGAATACGATGTTAATGGCCGCGGGTCGTCTGGAGACATGTATTACAAGGGTGGCAATATGCTGCATGCGATTCGCCACACAATTAATGACGACAAAAAATGGCGTAGTATTCTGCGAGGGCTCAATAAGAAATTTTGGCATCAAACCGTGGGAACCAGAGAGATTGAGTCATACATTAGTCAGGAGTCAGGTATCGACTTTGATTTGTTTTTTGACCAATATCTCCGAACTACAAAAATTCCTGTTTTGAATTATCAAGTTGATGGAAATCGTCTTGACTATCAGTATCAGAATGTTGTGCCGGGATACGATTATCCACTTCGGGTTCAGATAAACGGTGAGGTCGTCTCAATCAGACCAACAGAGGAACTGCAGACATTGCTTAAAGACGAAGCGATTAAGACTTTCGAGGTTGATCGAAACTTCTTCGTTGATTCAAAAAACGCTGAGAGAAATTCTTCGCCCAACATCAAAGAGACCTACTGACGACAGTGCCAGCAAGTTTAGTTCAGAGAAGCAACCAGGGATGCATTGATACTTTGCCCTTGAGAGGTGGCGAAGTCATGGGCGGTGAGTTCGTACAAATCGCCGACTTCGCAGTAATCTGGTTGCAGTGAGAATTCTACAAACTGGTCGGTCGATTCACCATTTAAGACTAACTCAAACACTACGTTCACGAGACAATTTCCATCGGAAATTTCTTCGATTCGTCGGCACATGAGTTGAAGCATAAAATCGCTTTCAAAATGCGGTTGCAAAATTGTGAGGCAGGGTGTGGTTTGCAGATTTGCCAGTCACTTCGAAACGAAGCAGTCATTTTGGAAAAAGTTGGAAAGCGAAATGACTCAATTTAACGTTCGACATTTCGTTGTCCCGAATGCAATAAAAACCTTGCTCAGTTGAATAATGCAATGAAGACCATAATGCAATAAAAGCCGCAACGCGTCAAAGAAATGATTCACACAAAGAAAGTTTGTTACTTTCAGTTACATTCAGTTACATTTCTTGGGACTGCTTTCTTCTGAATGCGGGTTGGTGAGACATGTGAACAACATTCGATTTCGTCAAAAATTATTAAATCAAATCTTAATCGCCGTTCTTTAAGTAAAGAATTCCCCGTAAAACAAGAGCCTAGGTGTCAGGTCAGTGCAATTGCTATTGCACTAAAAGGAACTTGAATTGCAACAGCCAACGATGTTCAGGGGAACGAAATTCTTTCCCCTGTAGATCTTTGGATTTCCGTCGCAGAGTTCAGTGTTGCGGTTCTAGTCAGCGGTTGGACGCCCAACTAGTTCTGCAGGCTGAATGACTGCTGGTTACTCATTCTGGCGTCCTGAATTTGCCGATGCATCCCATTCCAAAGGCAAAGACGTGCTTGTAATGCGTCCCTCGCTGCAACTTCGACAAGGTGCCAATTGGAGGCGTTGTCGCCGCAGAAAGATTCTATCATCCGTTCCGCCATCGGCCCGTGATGTTCGGCATCGAGTTCGATATGGCGATTCAGGTAGTAGCGGAAGTTATCGAGTTTACCGTGGTTTTGTAAATTTAGTCGTTCGACGATTTTTTCGAAAATCGCAGGGAGCAAATCTTCTCTACCGAACGTAAAGGCCGAGGCGATCCGAATGATCTGTTGTGATTCGATGGTATCGAACGTGTTGTTTAAAAACGATCGAACCGACAGAGGAACGTTGATCTGACCGGCGGCGTCACGAACGGAGACGCAACGGCGAATCAAGTTTAAGAATTCGTTGACGGAGGAAACGTCCGCGCCGCAGTCGGTCATCGATTGTAGATACAACTCAAAGTGACTACTAAAATTTCCATCCGGCGTTTCATCGCTCTCTTCACCAAGCACGATCTCGTTGATCAGTCGGATCGCTGTCCGGTTCTCAGGTGGCAACCATGGCAGCACGGGCCCGGCGAGTTGTCGCTGAAGACTCTTTAACAGCGACATGAAGTCCCAAACGGCGTAAACGTGGTGTTCCATGAAGATTTTAAGTTCACGAAGCGTGGTAATATCGTCATAAATGGGGTGGTTGATAAGTGCCGCGCGCTGAGTCTCCAGACTCGCATTGACTTTCGAAATTTTACTGACTGTCATCGTTTAAAAGCTATAGAGAAAAAATTTTTACGTGATACTTGGAAAACCGAGATTTCGTAGTAATTATTAACTTAAATTTACGGGAGGTCAGGGTGCAAAATCACGCGAAAGACCGATTTTTGTTCTTGCACCGCGACCTCCTTTTGGGGGGCAAGACGGGTTGGCGATCGAGCGAAAGTTCAGTTTAAGATCTTCAACATTTGGCTAATTCAACGTTTGGCTCGTCGCCATCTATCCTTTCCTTGTCGGGGTTTTCTTTTTTGGGATTTTGAGACCCCGACGAAAGGTCGAATGGAAATCAGGGGGGTGCTCAATCATGGGTGATGGCACTTTATGCAGAAATATAGAGAGTGCCGGTAACCATTTAACAAGAGCCAGTCGCGGTTGAGCCGCCCGAAAATCTTGATTTTTTGGAGTGGGTTAGAAAAATTCGAAATTTCTGGTGATCGACGCGGCTGTTGTTATACTGCGAGGGCTGGAAATGTTGATTTTCGGCTTTTCATACAGAGGGGTTCAAAATGAAAAAAGTCCGAATACTGGAAACTTGTGTCGTTTCGATTGCAATTGTTAGCATGGCAGGTTGTGCTGATCCGGAGCCAGAGGTCGTTAAGACATCGGGTTCCGCGTCAAGTTCTGAACGCGATTCAGCGACTTCTCGTGTACCCGCGATACGAGAGGCCCGCCCAGAGGTTGTTGAGGACCGAGAATACCGTGATATGGCAGCTGTTGATGGAGAGCGTCCAGTTTCAGCAACCCGCCCTCCAGCGTCTCGTGATTCACGCCCGTCCGAGACAAGAGATTCTCGACCCACTGGCCCCGGAATGGGAGTTGGATCTGGTGCCGGAGGTGGCTCGTTACCAGGCATTAGACCGCCCGGTGGAAATAATGTGTACGATTCTTCGTCTGGAATAGGTATGGCGGTTCGAGACAATGCTTCTCAAAATCCAGGCGCCTCACGAGAGCCGGAAGCCCATCGGCAGCCCGCACCGCGGGAGTACAAGCTGGAGTTTACATCTGCTACCGGAGCCAAGGGGTTGGAAGTCGGAGATGCGATTCCGGAAGTGAGTGGTAAGGATTTGGATAACATCAAATTCAAACTCTCAGATTATCAGGGTAAAGTTGTTATGTTGGATTTCTGGGGGGATTGGTGACCGCCCTGCCGTGCGATGTACGGACACGAGCGGACGCTCGTCAATGAGATGAAAGGACGCCCCTTTGTGTTACTTGGGGTTAACAGTGATAAAGAAAAAACGAGAGCGAAAGATGCAGTCAAAGATAATAATTTGAATTGGCGGAGTTGGTGGGATAAGAGTACACAAGGTGACATTTCAACCAGTTTTCAAATACAAGGTTGGCCGACAATATTTTTGATTGACCACGAGGGAGTTATACAGGCTAAAAACTTGCGTGGTAGTCAATTAGATATCGCAATTGAACAACTGGTGGCTCGTGCCGAGGGAGATGGGGCCGAGGGAGGCCCGTTCATTAGTGAGTGGCGTACGTTTGAAGATTCGCAAGGAAAGTTTCAAGTGGAGGCGCGTCTGGTCGGCATGGAGGGTGGAGAGGTCATCCTGCTTAGAAGATCGGACCAAGTTGAAATTAACGTTCCGCTTTCGAGATTGAGCAAGCGAGATCAGTCATTTTCTCGAACCGAAATTAAACGTTTAAACGCAATGAATCGACTATAATTCAGCACGTTGATCGATTGCTTCAACAGTGCTCGATACGGAATAGGCTGGTTGGCTTCTTCCCCCTGTCGAGTTTTTGATTAAACCTAAGCTTTCGTCTTAAGCGTCTGAAATCGAGGCGGCTTAAGGCCCGCTTAACCCCGGCCATCCTGATCGTAAATTGAGATCTCTCTGTGGAAACGGGATCTCAATATTGTGTTCGGCGAATCGTTCATTGATTCTGGTGTGCAGCTCAGTAATGACTTTCAGACGATCCTCGAGATCAGGTAAATAGGCGCGTAATGAAATTGTCAAAGCGCTGTCTCCAAACCCATCGAAGGTTGACATAGGCGGTGGCTCTTGCATCAGGCTGGGATGTTCGTTTGCAATTTCAACAAGGAGTTTTCTTGCGAGTTTCGTATCACTTCCGTACGCAATCCCAATAATGATTTGCACCCGATTGATGGATGCGGTCAATGTCCAGTTAATAAAGGATCCTGTAATTAGCGTTTTGTTGGGAACGACCAAATCTTGCCGATCCCAGTTGGTGATGATTGTTGCCCGCATGTTAATTTTGACAACCTTTCCCGTTGTTCCTTGCACGGTCACGATGTCACCTGCGCGTATTGGCCGTTCAAACAGAAGGATGAGTCCACACACAAAATTTGCAACAACTTCCTGTAATCCGAACCCAAGCCCAACGCTTAACGCTGTCAGAATCCAGCCAAATTGAGACCATTTTAAATCTAGGATGTTTGCGAAAATTGCAATTCCAATTGCAATGACCCCGTATTGGCAAAGCGTTGTAATTGCAGTGCGTGTCCCCATATTGATACGAGTGTCACTTGAAAGTACCAGTTCAATCAGGCTTGAAAGGTTTTGAACAGCGCCGTAGGTCACGACAATCACAAGGCCGGCTTTGATGATGCTGAGCAGAGTGGGAGATCCAAAGAATGTAATATTATCTACCGCTTCAAAGATTGGCACCGATTGTGACCAAGCGAGGGCGATTAAGAACAGGGTTGCCAGACTCACGAGTAGGCGGATCAGCTCCCGGGCTTGATTACCTACGGAAGCGAGATCAATGACTTCTTCCTGATCTTCCACTAGGTTTAAGCGATCTCCAGCAGAGTCAGGGGTAGGAAGAGGGTTCTCCTGTTCTTGCTTTAAGCGACGTTTTTCCAAGGCTTCCGCGAGTGCAAGCCGCCGATATCGAATTGCGAACCAGCGAATAATTAAGCTGTAAGTAAGGACGCCGCCCGCTGAAATAGTAATCGCCGTCATCATCCCCATCCCCAGTTGCAGCGCAGTGTAGGTATAACCGTAAACGGCTAATACACTGATGGCGATCGGGCAGCTTAACAAAATCGGAAACCAGAGGTACCTCAAGCGACACATCATCCGTAACGGGTGGTCGCGGAATACATCGGCAAGAATGCCATCTGAGAATCGAAACAATCGGTAGATCGCAAGGAACATACACAGGCTGGCGAGGAGCAACATGATCCGTCCGAGTCCGCCAAAATGAAGGGCCGCATCTCCGTGGACCGTAATAGAAGTGATCAGAATCGCGGGAATGAATACGAAAGTGAATGAGCGAATGACACGTCTGGTTAAGGCAAGTGAGCGGGCATCCCAATGGAAGTGTGTATCTCCCAGGCCATCTTTCCGACAGGCATTGTAAATGAGTTGCAAGGAAACGATGACGAACGCACTTAATTTAAGCCCGTGTGCCAAGCCGTCGAGCCACCCATCGCTCGTTTCAATCTGAGAGAGAGCGATTCCAACTCCCGCGCAGAGAAACGCTCCTGGTAGCGACATCAAGACCGTCAAAAGCAGGGCTTGCCAAGTGTAGTAATATTGATCTGTCGATATTTTTTTTACATGAGTTTTAATTTTTAAAAGCGATGAAATGAACTTAAATCGAAGTAAAGCCAAAGAGAGAAACAGAGTTAAGAAAATGGTGCTGGCAATGGGGGAGCGTCGAAGAGTTAGGGACAGTGCATTGAAAAAGTCAAGCCCATGTTTTGGATCTGCTACCCATTGAATGCCGTCTTTTAAGCTCAATGCGGAATCCAAGTCAAATGTTTTAGATGTCCTCATCCAGAGTAATAATTCTTTGATCGATTTGTCGATCTGATCAGTTTTTTCATAAAATTCTTGTTTCTTAGCTTTGAGTTTCGCGAGGTTGCCTGTCAAATTTTTATATTGATCTTTTAGGTCGGTAAGATATTTGTCTCGGTAGACTAAAAGTTGTTGAATGTCAGAGGAGTCAGTGTCCTTGTACTCATCC